>CAYSPB010000314.1:0-9309 GCA_964432695.1 uncultured Nannocystaceae bacterium | reverse complement strand
AGGAGTCGGGCGCGGGGCGCCCTCGGCAGCGCGGCGCACAGCGGGGGTCGGGGCGGGCGCGTCGTCGTGGGTCGAACGCTCAACCTTCACGGGCTTGGGTCCACCGAGGCCGGGCTCCATGCCGCGGGAGAGCAAGCCGTAGACGGCGTAGGCGACGACGCCGGCGCCGAGCAGCGCGATGATCACGACCGAGCGCTCGTTCATCGCCGGCAGAATACACCGCGGTGACGTTCGACAAACGCGGCGCCCTTGGCCCATCCTCTCGACGAGCCCGTTGCCATGAGCACGATTTTCGACAAAATCCTCGACGGGGACATCCCCTGTCACAAGGTCTACGAAGACGACCACGTCCTCGCGTTTCTCGACATCGGACCGCTGTCGAAAGGACACACACTCGTCATTCCCAAGGAGCGCAAGGCCTACTTGCACGAGCTCAGCGACGACGCGGCAGCCGCCCTCGGTCGCGTGCTGCCTCGGATCGCTCGCGCTGTCATGAAGGTCAGCGGCACCGAGGCGTACAACGTCCTGCAAAACAACGGCCCGCTCGCGCACCAAGCCGTCTTTCACGTGCACTTTCACGTGATCCCCAAGCCCAACGCCGACGAAGGGCTCGGCGTCGGGTGGCCCGCGGGCAAGCTCGACAACGAAGCCGGCGCGGCACTTGCCGCCGAGCTTCGCGATGCGCTGGCGTGACGCGGTACGCCTCGGGCTGGCCGCCGCCGGCCTCTGCATGAGCGCGAGCGCGTCGGCCCAACCCACCGAGCCTGCCCCTGCGACGAGCGAAGCATCGACCGTGCACGTGGTGCTTCCCGCTGCGCTCCCGCCAGCGACCCGCGACCGCCTCGCCGGCTCGATCCGGGCGCACGCACTCGAGCTCGACGTTGCACTCGAGGTCATCGATGCCCCCGCCGCGTTCACGCCGATGGTGCTGCTTTCGGAGCTGCAGGTCGATGCGGTTTGGCTGGTCGACGGCGAGCGTGGCTGGGAGGTCTACGCCGTGCAGCGAGGCGCCCGCGCAATCTGGCGACGCCGCCTGGACGTCGGAGGCTTGGACGCGACCTCGGTCGAAACGCTCGCGGCGATCACGACCGGGCTCGGCCTCGCGCTGCAAGACGGAGACGTCCGCGGCATGGACCGGGTCGACCCCGCCACGCTCGAGCCCGAACCCGAACCCGAACCCGAACCCGCCACGCTCGAGCCCGAACCCGAACCCCAGCCCGAACCCGAAGCGGCGCCTCAAGCGGACGCCGAGCCATCCGAGCCAGCGCTCGCACCAGCGGAGCACCCCGCCCCGCTCTGGCTCGGCGTCCAGTATCAAGGCAGCACGTTCGCCGACGCCTTGCCCTGGCAGAGCGGACTGGGGCTGAGCATCGCGTGGCGGGTTCGCCCGCGCCTCGTTCTCGGGCTGCGCTACGCCGTCGTGTTCAACCGTGCGGTGACGATCTCCGGCGTGCAGTTCGACGTGCGACGCCACCCCATCACCGCGGCGGCAGGTCTTCGCTGGCCACTCGCGCCCCGGGTCGACGTGCAGGGCGGTGGCAGCCTCACGCTCGATCCGGTCACCCGCGTGCTCAACGGGGGCGACGCGGTGGACGCGGACCAGACCGCGCTTCGCTGGTTCACACACGCCTCGGCCGAAGCCGGCGTCGGCGTTCACGTGGTCCCACGCGTGCGCATCGCGCTCGATGTCGCACTGGACGTGCTGTTCTCGCGCGCCGACACCGTCGTCGTCTCCGGCGACACCACCGTGCGCCTGACGCCCGCCCGCGCCCGCGCCCGCATCGGCCTGGGCATCGAGGTCGGCCTCGGCACAAAATGAATTGACCCGTACTGGCCGCGCGAAGGCACTCGGTTCGTGTGTACGCCGCCGCGACACCGCCGATATGCTCCGACACGAGGGATCGCGTGAGCGCCGACGAGCGGGAAGGAGACGTCCAGCTGGCCCAACGCGCGGCCGCCGGAGAGCGCGCGGCCCAGGCCGCCGTCGCCCGCCGCATCCTGACGCGGGTTCGACGCGTTGCCCGCTCGCTCGCCACGAACGCTGCCGACGCGGACGATGCGGCTCAGCACGCGCTCCTCGAGGTGCTGCGCAGCTGCCACTCCTTTCGCGGCGACGCCACGCTCGAACAGTGGGCCGGCCGCATTGCCAACCGGGCCGCGCTTCGACACCTCACCCGCGAGCGAAAGCAGCAGACCGCCGGACCCGACGCCGCGCCGCAGCTCACCGACGCTCCCGCGCCCCGACTCTCCGACGACCTGCCCCGTGACCTGCGCGCCTACCTCCATGAGCTGCCCGAAGCCCAACGCACCGCGATCGTCCTGCATCACGCGTTCGGCCACTCACTCGACGAGGTCGCCTCGATGACCGAGGTCAGTCGCAACACCGTGAAGGGCCGGCTACGGTTGGGCGTGGCGGCGCTTCGCAAGCTGGTTCGACGGGAACAGCGGATCGGCGCGCCCGCGAGCCGGACGGAGAAATCGCGATGAGCCGCCTCGACCCTGACGACCTCGACTTCTCCACGATCGGCGACACGCCCCTTCCCGGCGAGCTCGACGACGAGGCCCTGTTGGCCAACGTGCTCGACCTCGCCGCAGGGGACCCCGCAGACATCGTCGCGCTGCCGCCCGCGCCGGCGTCCAAGAGCTCGCCTTGGGTCCGACCAACCGTCGTCGCGCTGACGCTGCTCGCCGCCGCCGTGGTGCTCGCGTGGAGCCTGCCGCATTCGATGTGGACGTTCGAGACCGCAACCGACGTCGAGAGTCTCGCCCCCGACGTCCATGACACTGCCGCAGACTCGCAGGCCACGCCACGAACGTCTCCGCCGCCCCGTACGAAACTCGAACGGGCCCCAGAGCACCCCCCAAAGCCCGAGGCAGACCCGAGCCCAGCGCTCGAACCAGCGCCGGAACCCCAGCCTCGAGCCAAACCGAGCAAGCCTCGCGTCTCGCCGGAAGACCAGCTGCGTGCCGCTCAGGACGCGCTCGCCAGCGGTGACCGCAGTGCTGCGCTCACGCGCTATCGTCAGCTTGTGCGGCAGCATCCTCGCAGCGAGCAGGCCCGCGTCGCGAAGGTGTCGATCGGCCGGCTCGAACTCAAGGCCGGACGCGCCAAGGCGGCACTGCGCAGCTTCGATGCCTATCTCGGCACCAGCGGTGGCTCCATGCGACGCGAAGCCTCGGTCGGCCGAATCGAAGCGCTTCGGGCCCTCGGACAGACCGACGATGAGCGGGCCGCCATCGAGGATTTTCTCTCGGCGCACGGTAACAGCGCGTATGCGGGCCGCCTCGAGCGGCGGCTGGAGTCGCTGCGTTGAGTCGCGCCGCGCTGCTGCTCGGTCTCGTCCTCGCGGCCGCGTGTCAGCTTCGTGACGACGTTCTGACCGTGCGGGACAGCGCCGGCGGCACTGCAGACTCGACCGGGCCTGCAGACGCGGAGAGTTCGAACGGCCCGTCCGAGGAAGGCTCGGACGCGTCTACGGCCGCAGCGACCGTCTCGACGACGGCGACGACCACCACGACTGGTAGCAGCGTGACCGAGCAGAGCTGCACTCTGCCCGGCTGCACCCTCGACTGCATCAACCGAGACACCTGCCGCCAAGAGTGTCCCGACGGCGACTGCGCCACGACGTGCACCGCGTCGGCGACGTGCGAGGTCGACTGCGTCGGTGGCAACTGCACCAGCGTATGCCAGGAGGTCGAGGGATGTGTGATGCGATGTCCGGGTGGCAACTGCACGCTGACCTGCGAGAACACGTCCGCCTGCGCCATCGTCGACTGCACCGGGGACTGCGTGGTTCAGTGCGGCGGCGCGACGCAGTGCTCGGTCAGCTGTACGAACGCCGCCGGGTGCTCCGCAAGCTGAGTGGTCAATCGGCCCGTTCGCTGGCCGGCTCGTTCGGCCCCGGCGCATCCGGGACCGCCCCGACACACGACACTTCGCACGGACCGCACCCAAAGCGAATGTGCAGGTGCTTTTCGTGGCCCGGGTAGTGCCGCACGAGACCCCGGCGCGCATAGGAACCGCGCGGATACTGCACCAGCGCCGAGAGTTCGCCATCGGTCGCGCCGGCCGCCTTGGCGGCCCGGTAGAGGTACTTTTGCCGCTTGTAGTCGAAGAAGATGACCTGCGCATCCACGCGGGCCAGGGCCTGCACGAACGCCCATGTCGCCGCCCAATCGACTCGCCTCGGACGCAGCTCCGCGTACCGCGAAACCCCCTCGCGTCGCGGCAGCCGAATGTCGACGTCGCGACCGGACTGGTGGGACTTGTGATGCCCCAGCGGCCCACCACGCGGCCCGCTCATCGACCCGATCGCCAACGTTCCCGTCCACGGTGTATCGCCACGGAACTCTTCAATCGCGCCGAGCAGCTGCGTGACGGCATGTGTCGTGCCGTAGGCACTGCGGGGAAGACGGAGCCAGTAGCCCTCGCCCTCGGGGATCTGCACGCCGTTGAGGAGCGAGCCGTTATCGGGAGCGCCGATGCCCACTGCACCCCGGCGCACGCGCTCGCCTTCGGCAGGCGTCGCCGCGATCCAGTCGCGCAAGATGGGGTCGACGTGGACCGTGAGTTCCGTGCCCGGCTTCATCTTGCCTCGGTACGGCCAGTTGTAGGCGCGTAGATCGGAAGGCGAGACGCCGTACCGATGCGCCAGGCTCCCCCACGAGTCCCCTTCCGCAACGACGACGGAGGCCTTTTCCGGGCGTGGTGGCAGGCGCGCCGCCTTGATCCGCAAGCGACGGCCCCGCTTGAGCTTGTGCGCGTCGTCGGCGATGTCGTTCCAGCCTCGGAGTTCCCACGGCGCAACGCCGTGGCGGAACGCAATCTCCTCGACCGTCTCCCGCGAGCCGACTTTGTATCGGATCCACCGACGGGGCGAGGCGGTCTCGACGGCGAGTGTGGTACCGCAGCGCGACGGGTCGAAACGCCAGGGCGTGACCTCTTCGTCGTCCGCGTCATCCTCGGAGGGGGCCTCGCCCTGCACCGAAGGGGCATCATTGGGTTGAAGCGGCAGCAGCAGCGGGACGCCGAGGGCGTTGGCCGCAAGCGCAGCCACCATCGACAACCAGCTTCCCGCCATACCCACGAGTATGACGGACGACGCGCCGCCTTGGATAGTCACCGATGGGGCAGGCTCGGACGGGTCCCGTATACTGGACGTCATGCGTTTTTATCGATGGTGGAAGGGCGCGTCGCTCGTACTGACCGCAGCGGCGCTGTCGGCGGGTTGCGGCGATGATGCTCCGGCAGACACCGATACGGGTTCGGAAGCGAGCACCGCAGATGCCTCCACCGACGCGACCGATACCGACGCCGGGCCAACCGGAACCGCGAGCTCGGGCGGCGCGACCGTCGAAGAACCTCCAGCTACGGTGGATTGGCCCCAGCTCGACTGCGACCCGCTCGACCCCGAGTACTGCGCCTACCCGTTTCCAAACAACGTCTTCACCATCGCCGATGCCAACGCGCCAACCGGCCGCCAGCTCGCGCTCTCCGAAGCGCTGATGCCCACCAGCATCGCCGACGTCAAACCGCAGGCCCGGGCATGGGACAACCGCGATGGGTTCTCGGTCGGCTCGGTGATGATGGTGCACCTACCGGGCGTGACCGAAAGTGGCTTGCCATCGTCGATCGACATTGGGGCATCTTTGGCCGAGGACTCTCCCACCGTCTTGCTGGACGCGGACACCGGGGAGCGACTCCCGCACTTCACCGAGCTTCAGCGGGCCGACGACCCCACCCGCGCCACCCTCTTCCTACGACCGGCCGTCGCGTTGGCGCCGGGGCATCGGTACATCGTGGCCATGCGCAACCTCGTCGACGGTAGTGGCAACACCCTGCCCGCCTCGGAGGCCTTCGCCGCGCTGCGCGACCTGACCGAGGCCGACCCGTCCCTGGGGATCGACGAACGCCGCCCGCTGTACGCCGACATCTTCGCGCGCCTGGGCGATGCGGGCGTCGAGCGCTCGAGCCTGCAGATCGCCTGGGACTTCACCACGGCCAGCGACCAAAACAACACGTCGTGGTTGGTGCACATGCGGGATGAAGCCCTGGCCGAAGTCGGCGACGCACCGGTCTTCGAAATCACAGAGGTGCTCGAAGACTTCGACCCGCGCATTGCGTATCGGATCGAAGGTACCTTCGACGTGCCGCTGTTCCTCGACGTCCCGGGCCCGGTGTCGGTCATGAACTTCGGCGACGACGGCCTACCCGAACCTACCGGCACTGCGCAGTTCGGTTTCACCATGCTCATCCCGCAGTCGGCCGCCGAGGGAGCCGTGCCGCTGCTTCAGTACGGACACGGCCTTCTGGGAACACGTGACGAGATCGAGAACGACCACTTTCTCGAGTTCATGAATGAGTTCGGCTACGCGATGTACGCCACCGACTGGATCGGATTGTCAGCACCCGACGAAGCGTTCCTCGGCGTCATCTTCGACAGCGGGAACATCCACGAATACGAGGGGGTCTTCGCGCGCACCCAGCAGGCGCTGGTCAACGCGCTCGTACTCAACCGCGTCGCCACGCGGGGCATCGCCGCCGACGAGACCTACGGCCCGCTGTTGGACCCGAGCCAAAACCTCTACTACGGCATCAGCCTCGGCGGCATCTTGGGCACGGTGTACCTGTCGCTCTCGAAGGAGATCACCCGGGGCGCTGCCGACGTGATGGGCACGCCGTTCGGCCTGCTTCTGGGGCGCAGCCGGCAGTTCGATGCCTTCTTTGCGATCGCGAACATCACCTACGACGACCCCCGCGACGTCCAGCTTGCGCTCACGCTTGCGCAGAACTTCTGGGACCGCGCCGAGCCGATCGGCTTCCTGCCACACGTACGCGACAACCCCTTCCCCGACACCCCCGCGCACGAGCTGATGATGCGCGCCGCGGTGGGCGACCACTCGGTCTCCACGATCGGCGCTCAGCTTCAGGCACGCAGCCTCGGTGCTCCGCACATCCCCTCGGGCGTGCGTGACGTCTACGGGCTCGACGTGCAGGAGGACGCCCAGGGCTTCGGCTACATCGAATACGACTTCGGCCTGCCGCCCGAGCCGGTCTGCCCGCTGCCGATGCGGGCCTGCACCGACCCACACGGAGGGCTCCGCGGCCTTCAAGCGGCCGACCAACAGCTCGACCGCTTCCTCCAGACCGGCGAGATTGTAAATCTCTGCCCCGACGGCGTCTGTGCATTCCCCGAGCTGTCGGGGTGCGAAGACGGTGAGTCCACCGACGACGTCTGCGAGTTCTAGCAGCGTGTAGCGCGGCTCAGCGCGGCGATTCGCGAGGGATTCTTCGCTCCTGGGTAGGAGCTACAACGCCGCTGGACCGCCGTGGTCGTGTCCGAGGTGGTCCTAAAGCGAACGAGACCTCCCCGTCCGCTTTCAGACCACCGATGTTCGCGAGCTCTTTTTTTCACGGACTCGGCCGCGGTGTCGGACTCCCGGTCGATGCCTGGATGGCACGGATGGATGCTGGCGCTGTGTATGGTCGCCGGCTGTGGGCGCTCGGACCTCGCCTTCGCTACGGGTGACCCCCTGGAGACCACGGGAACGGCTGCTGCCGACGACTCCACCGCGGTCGACGACCCCTGCGAAGTCAACGCGGATTGTCCTTCCAACGCGATCTGCGTGGCGCAGGCGTGTGTGTGCATCAACGGCTGTAGCGCCTGCACCTCGGACGACGACTGCCCCGACGGCCTGCGCTGCGAAGCCGGCGCGTGTCGGGGCGGTCGACAATGTTCCAGCGACGAACAGTGTGCGCCTGCCGAAGGATGCATCGACTTCGCCTGCGTGCCCAACGTGCCGTGCGGCGTGAACGGCGACTGCGACGAGGGCCAAATCTGTGGTGCTGGCTTCTGCGATGCCGGCTCGGAATGTACCGAACACAGCCACTGCCCACCCGGCATGTTCTGCCAGAACGACGACTGCAAAGACTACGAGGGCTGAGCGCCCACCACGACACGAAACGTCAGGTTCATCCGTGGCCCCACCGGCTTCGCGGTCCGTGGAATCCAATGCTTGAAGCGGGTCTGCGTGGTTCCGCCCATCACCAACAGATCCCCCTCCCCCAGCGCGTACTCGATCGTATCGCCGCCGGCTTTGGGCCGAAGCACAAAGCGCCGCCGTGCACCCAACGAGACCGACCCGATGCCCACGTCCTGGGGCGAGGGTCCCAGCTCGGGTTCGTCATCGGCGTGGGCTCCCATCGCGTCCCGTCCGTCGCGGTAGAGGTTCACGAGCACGCTGTTGAACGGATACCCGCTGGCCTCGACCAGCTTGGCCCGAACCTCGGACAGCGCGGGCGTCCAGGGGCTCGGCTCGAACAGCCGCCGCGAATAGCGATAGGCACAGCCCGGATCCCCGTGCCAGCTCGTCAGGCGCGGCGTCAGATAGGTCTTTCCGAACATCGTGATCGGCTCCTGCCGCAACGGCAGCGTCTCGATCAGACGCTGCATCAGCGCGTCATCGTCGGCGACGAACCCCGGAATCAACCGAGCCCAGCTGCCGCGTCCGAGGTCGCGCGACCTGCTGCGGCACTGGGCTCCGAATCGGACCATGCAGGGGTCCGTACTCGACTACATGTGCGAGATGACGTCGGAGCCGAACTCCGAGCACTTGCGCAGCGTGGCGCCGTCCATGAGGCGCTCGAAGTCGTAGGTGACCGTCTTGGCACCGATGGCGCCGTCCATGCCCTTGATGATGAGGTCGGCCGCTTCGGTCCAGCCCATGAAGCGAAGCATCATCTCACCCGAGAGGATGACCGAGCCGGGGTTGACCTTGTCCTGACCGGCGTACTTCGGCGCGGTGCCGTGGGTCGCCTCGAACAGGGCGACGCCCGTGTCGTAGTTGATGTTCCCGCCCGGCGCGATGCCGATACCGCCCACGCAAGCCGCCAGCGCGTCGGAGATGTAGTCGCCGTTGAGGTTCATCGTCGCGATGACGTCGTACTCGGCGGGGCGCGTGAGCAGCTGCTGCAAGAAGGCATCGGCGATCACGTCCTTGACGATGATCTTGTGGCCGTCCTTCTCGAGCGTCTGCCAGGGGCCTCCGTCGAGGTCTTGGCCGCCGAACTCGTTTTTGGCGAGCGCGTAGCCCCAGTCACGGAAGGCGCCTTCCGTGAACTTCATGATGTTGCCCTTGTGGACGAGCGTCAGGCTCTTGCGCTTGTTCTCGAACGCGTAGTTGATCGCGGCGCGGACGATGCGGTTGGTGCCCTCTTCGGACACAGGTTTGATGCCAAGGCCGGCGGTGTTCGGGAAACGGATTTTCTTGTAGCGGTCCGCGAAGTGCTCCTGCAGCAGCGACTTGAAG
>CAYSPB010000313.1:0-9410 GCA_964432695.1 uncultured Nannocystaceae bacterium | reverse complement strand
ACGGAGTCAGCATTGGTTGCGCCCAGGACCAGCGGCGCGGCGACAGCGGTGTCTCGGGGTCGTCGGGGATGATGATTGGGGAGACCGGGTACACCTCGAGCGGGGTCTGGAGGATTCGATGCGGCACCAGAACGAGCAAGCTGTCATCGGTCGCGCGCGCGTCGATCCACGCGGCTGCGTCGTCCCACGGCTCCAGCGAGCGGGCCTTCGAGCGCCGCTGAAGGTTCGCGGCATGAGCCTGTCCGAGCATGCGGGCGGGCACGACGGCCAGCAGCAGCCCGAGCGCGAGGCGTAGGCTCGTCGGCAGTCGGACCCGGAGACGGACAGGGGTGGCGAACAGGGCAGCAACCCCGGCGCAGGCCAGCGTGCCGACGACGGTGACCGACGGCATGAAGTACCGAAGCACGAGGAAATGGGTCGGTGTCCGCACCAGCAGCGGAGCGAGAGGGAGGACAGCGAGCGCGAGGCCGAGGAGTACCTGCGCTCGCGCCTGCGGTGGGGTGAAGAAGACCGCGACCAGCAGGAGCGCCGGCACGACCGGGGTGTAGCTGCTCAGGGTCACCAGAGCGACCGCGAGCTCGGCGGCCTTGGCCGACGGGCCCGCGGCGGACGCAAAGCGGCCACCACCATCGTCGCCTGCCGCGCTCAGGACGACGAGCCCCAGCGGTACGATGCACACCCCGGCAACGGCGAGGCTTCGGTACACGTCCCGTCGGATCTCGGGGGCGCGGCGTCGTGAGAGCAGGAACACGGCCAGGCCCACCGGGGCGACGAAGGCGCCTGCGACGAGGTGCGTGGCGACCATCGCTGCGGCGCAAAGCCCCAGCCCGAGCGCGGCGAGTGGACGCCGCGCCGGCGAACCCCATGCGCCGAGCGTTCGACCCGCGAGCAGCAGAGTCACCGCGGTCAACAGGACGAGCAGCGTGTAGCCGCGGGCCTGCTGCGCATACTTGAGCAGGTACGGCAGCGTCGGCCACAGCCACGTCGCCGTGATCGCGGCCACCCAGCCAAACAGTCGTCCGGCGAGCATCACCAACATACCACACGCAGCCGCCGCGCAGAGGGCCGACGGCGCGCGAGCGCAGACCTCGGTCGTGCCGCAGGCCTCCAGCGAGACGTGCAGCAACATCGGGTAGAGCGGTGGATGGAGCGCGGCACCTCGGTCACTGCGCATGCCGAGCATGTCGGCGAGGCCGCGGCGCGCGTCGTGGACGGAAAAGGCTTCGTCGAGCCAGAGCGCGCGGTCCCCTAGTCCATGGAATGCGAACCAGAGCCCGAGCAAGGCGGCGAAGCTCGCGAGCGCGAACAGCAGCTGAACGCTGCGTTCGTCTCGGATCGGCGTCAACGCCTGGGCCGACTTCTGCCACTTCACGCAGCGGGCACCGTACCGCGCTTGGGCGGGGCCGCGTCAGAGGCAGTCGAGGATCGCGGCCGCGGTATCGACGAGATGGTGCGGGCCGGCAGCTTCCAGCGTTGCGCGGTCGCGAAAGCCCCACGTCACAGCGACGCTGCGGAGACCGGCAGCCGCTGCCGCGCGGACGTCGACGGGTGTATCCCCGACGTAGACCGCGTCGTGGGGATCGACGCCAAGGGTGCGGCAGGCGAGCAGGATGCCCGTGGGGTCGGGCTTTCGAGGCGCCGCCGGACGCTCTCCGGTCACGAACTCGAAGCCTGCGTCGGCGAAAAGCGCCTGAACGATGCGCTGGGTCATGTCGTCGGGCTTGTTGCTGACGACGGCCAGGCGGACGCCCCGGTCGCGCAGCGTGCCGAGCAGCGCGTCGATGCCTGGATAGGCGACCGTTTGGTCGGTGGAGTGCGCGCCGTAGTGAATGCGCAGCGCTTCGAGGAGCTCGGATTCTCGATCCGCAGCGCCCAGCGGGGCGAGGGCGCGCTGCACCAGCACCCCGATCCCGTGTCCGACGAAGCTGGGATACGCGGAGGCGGCATGGGTTGGCAGACCCATGCCGCCCAGACAGGCGTTGGTCGAGGCGGCGATGTCGGCCAGCGAATCGGCGAGGGTGCCGTCGAGATCGAAGAGAACGGCCTTCGTTGCCACGTTTGCAGTGTGGACCACACCGCGTTCATTCGACAGCGATCGGGGGCTGTGGCCCTACGCACGGCGCTTCTGCGTCGTTATGAGGCGGGCCGCACCGACCGACCATGCCCCGATGGGGCAGCGTGCCTCGTTGGGGTGCGTCCGGGCACGGGCCGGCGAGGCCCGCGAGAACGTTGAACAACTCCGGGGTTCGATACGCCCTTGCTGCCCTGGCGAACCCCGTGCAAGCATGCCGCGCCGTGACCCTCCTTCGAAACGCGTTGAAGCTCTCGTCCGTCGTGCTCGCGACTTCCCTGCTGGGATTCGTCGGGGGCTGCAAAAAGCCCGAGTACCCCGCGTGCAAAAAAGACAAGCACTGCAAGGCGGACCTGGGTGAGACCTGCGTCGACGGTTCTTGCCAGAACTGCAAAACCGACGCGGAGTGCGTCGACAAGGGCCCCGAAGGCGCGGCCGCGTGGGTTTGCCACGAGTTCCGCTGCATGGACCCCGCCGAAGCAGCGGCCGCCGGAAACGGTGCGGGTGGCGACGGCGAAATGGGCTCGCCCTGCGCCCAGATGACCGACTGTTATGGCGGACTGGTCTGCACCGCTGGCGCCTGCTCAGCCTGCACCGACGACATCGAGTGCTCGCCCAGCACCTGCGAGCTCGCGACCGGTCGCTGCGCCGCGGCGGGCCAGTGCCAGACCGACGACCAGTGCCCCATGGACGAAATCTGTGACGGTGGCATGTGCGTGTTCTCGGGCGACTACGGTGGCGAAGGCGAAGGCAACGGCCCCTGTGGCATCGACGCGGTCTTCTTCGCGTTCGACTCCGACAAACTCACCCCGCAGGCCGAAGAGGGGCTGACCACCGCCGCCGAGTGCATCATCAACGAGAACCGCGGCATCTACCTCGAAGCCCACGCGGACTCGCTGGGCACGGAGGAGTACAACATCCTGCTCACGGAGCGCCGTGGCCAGAGCGTCAAAGGCAAGCTTGCAGAGAAGGGCGTGCCGGCCGAGCTGCTCCAAGTCATCGCCAAGGGCTCGCTCGAGGCATCCGGTGCGACCGAGTCCGAACGCAGCAAGGACCGCCGCGTCGAGCTCATCTGGCAATAGTTCGCGGAGCCGAACGAGAAGCCCCGCCTCTTCGGAGCGCGGGGTTTTTTCGTCTCGAAAAAAAAAAAGAAGTTCGCGACATGCGGCGCAGCGGTGCGTGTGGGGGTCGAGGCGCGCGAACGCATGCGCGCGCTGTAGAGACCCCCGGCTCAGTTCTGCTGAGTCATCGTCAGCGCGCGGGCGGACCGGGCCTCTGAGGTCAGCCGGAGCGCTTCGTATTACGCATCACCCGACGCGGCGAGGCTGCGACCGCGCGCGCTCGCGGGGTCGTTTTCCAGCATCACTTGGGCGAGCTCGGCCCGCCTAGCGCGAATTCGTCGTCGATCAGGGGGTGCTTGTGGCTCCACCTTCACGGTTATGCCTGCGCTCGGTGGGGAGCAGCTCGAGCGCGACCTCCCTCGCGAGTGTTGCATTTTTCCGCGAAAAACATCCTTGACGACCTCCGTACCCGGCACTAAACCCCAGGCCATGTCGATGAAGGGCACGACGGTCCGCGGATTTTGCCCGCGGTTCAGCACTCACCAGGCCCTCGGTCTGGTGCTGGAGGTGCCGCGCTGACGGCCTGCGTTTCACGACGCGCGTGACTCGAACTCACTTCGAGCACGTCGTCTGCAGGCCGCCCGACGCACCCGTCGAGGCGGTTTTTTTGCGTCCTGCGGCTGGCCCAACCGTGGCCTCGCGGACGTCCCCCAAGTTTCGGCGCTTCCCATCGCGTGGGCCCTACACGCAATCACCCTGACTCGAAATCAGGTCGTATAGGACACGACACACGGCCCCCGCACTCGGAAGCTCCACGTTTTTTGCCGCCGCCCCCTTCGCCGCGGCACCCGATTTCTCGCGTCCAATCGCCGAAGCCCTACACGCATCCATTGCGGGTTCGAATCCCGTCGACCTCGTTGGAGGTCGTGGCCAAACGGTAAAGGCAATCAGCTCAGGTCTGATCACAGAAACGTGGCTTCAACACTCGGACGCGGACCAATTCTTCACACGCCCAATCGCACAAGCCTTACACGCACCTGCACTCATGTTGGTTCGAATCCAGCCAAGGCCTCCAATGGCCTTGTAGCCTAACGGATAAGGCACCGTCCTTCTAAGACGGCGATTTTTCGCTTCACGGCTTGCCCACTCGGGCGTGTGAACCCTTTTCGCAGTGTGGAACGGCCGCGGGCTGTCGAGCATCTCGCCACGCTCCAGCCCGCGGCCGGGCCAGCATCCTTTGCTGCCCCACGCTGCACCAACTTCGACCTGTCCAATCACGCGAACCCTACACGCCAACCAACGGACCGATGGGTCACCGGTTCGAATCCGGTCGTGTTCCTCGGGGCACGTAGCTCAGTGGTAGAGCAATCGATGGAACTCGTGGCTCGCGTACTCGGACAGCTCTTCAATTTTCGCGGCGCGTGAAGGCGCCACTTTCATCCTCGATACACTCTCACCGTTAGGAGCGAGACGATGACGAACGCAACCATCCCGCAAGAACAGCTGGGTCCGGCCGAGCGACTGCTCGACGTCGTGCTCAATGCCTCGGCGCACCTGTGGCACAACCGCCCCGGTGTCAACGTGGGGGGCATGTGGAAGCCTGCCAAGGGGCACCGCGGACGCGGAGAGCCGGTCAAGCCCGGTCTCTTCGTGCCGGCCGCCGAGAACCTCTACGGCCGGCTGCTCGACATCTTCGCGCTCAACAACGACCTCATGGCGCACTTCGCCAGCTACGCGCTGACGGAGACCGACTGGCGCGATCTCAAGGTGGCCTGCGCCGCCCTGATGCTCGTCCAGCCGCGCTCGGGCCAACCCGTGCACGACGAGGACGGCGAGGTCGGCTTTCACGATGACGACCTGCGTCTCATCGGTGAAGCGATGCTTCTGCACTACGAGCGCAAGTCGGCGCGCATGATGACGCCCAAGGCCGTGCTCCGGGTCGCCGAGCTGCTCGAGACCCCGGAGATCGCCGAGCTCAACCGCAACGCGGGGTTTGCCGACGAGGCATCCCGTCGCCCGGCGCTGGGTCGGTGGCCGAAGGTCGCCACCAAGTGGCTTGCTTACCGTGAGGCCAACCCCGCCATGCTCGAGGGTCTGGTCAAGGCCGGCTACAAGGAGACGATCAAAAACATCGCGCGCAAGGTCGGCTACAAGCCGCAGTCCGAGCGCTTCTTCGCCGTCCTCGGCTGGAAGCAAAAGCAGGCGGCGGACGGACACCGCGAGCTGGGCCTCGATGGCCTCACGCTCGAGAAGTCCGAGCGGTTCGACGGTCTCTGTGAGGCCGAGATCTGCGAAGCCATCGTCACCCAGCGCCTCTCCTACAAAGAGGTGATGGGTCGTCTGCCCAAGGACATTGGGCTCACCCCCGCCATCATGGTCACGCTGCTTCCGTCGCTGTCCGACCGCGACCTGCGGCAGCTGACGCCCACGCTCGAAGAGCTGGGGCTGATGACCGACCCCGATGTGCGGGCTGCATGGGAAAAAGCGATCGAGAGCGCCACCGACCAGCGGGGCCTCAACATCGCGAAGAACGTGCAGAACCAGGAGCTCAAGCAGCGGCTCGAAGCCTCCGCCGACAAGGCGGTGCAGAAAGCCGTGTCCGAGGCTACGGGCGAGCAGGACATCCACGTGATGTTCCTGATCGACCGCTCGGGCTCGATGCAGGGCGCGCTGGAAAAGTCGGTGGAGGCGCTCTCGCGCATCCTGGCCGGCTTCCCGCTCGACAAGCTGCACATCGCGTCGTTCGACACGATGGGTCTGGTTCACACGCCGAAGGCGGCGAGCCGGGCCGCGGTGGCGCACATGCTCAAGGGCGTGAGCGCTGGCGGTGGCACCATGCACACCGCAGCCGTGCATGCGCTGTCGGCCGCGGGCGTCGCAGTTCCCAAGACCGCCAAGCTGGTGGTCTTTGTGGTCGGCGACGAGGCGGGGGAGCAAGGCGCTCGCTTTGCCCAGTCGTTCTCCGACGAGGGGTACCGCGTCGACGCGATCGCGCTCATCCTCAACGTGGCCTACGGCCGAGGCCGGACGGTCACCGACTGCGCGCGCGCCCTGGGCGTGCCGTTCTCCCTCGTGGAGATCGAGCAGTTCGACGATCCCTACCAAGTGCCCCGCGTGCTCCAGACGATTCTGGAGGCGCCGCCCCCGTCTCCGGACGGCACGGTGAAACGCACCGCGTGGGTCGAGAAGGTGATGAGCACCCCGCTGCTTCAGCTGCCCTGAGGAACCAAGGTGGACTACCGAAAGTTCCTCGCGGCCAACACGACGTCGGTCTTGCCGTACTTCGGCGGACCGACGGTTCATGCCGCCGACCGGCGGCTTCGCGTCACCACGCGCGTCGCCGTCGGTTGGTGGACATTCGATATCCAGGGCCGGAACGCAACCGCGACCACGCCGGCCGAACCCGAGCCACTCGATCGACTGCCGTCCCTGCGGGGACACGTGGTGGGCAGCTGGCTTTTCGTAGGAGGACGACACGCCCGACGCATGCTGCTGATGCCCGAAGAAGAACCCCCGGTCCTGTGCCCCGTGACGGCGCGCGTCTGGCCCGGCGACCACGTGCTGTTCGACGTGCAGGAGTTCGAAGGCGAGGCCGAAGAGGCCGCGCGCGCGGCCCTGCTCGATGCGCAGAACATCGCCGGCCTCAAGGGCGCCACGCCCAGCCTGCGCCGTGCATTCGGCTACGCCCGCCTGCAGCGGGTGGCCGCCGCACGAGGCCTTCAGGTGTCGGTTCGCGAGGTGTTCGACCTGCTGCACGGCGTCGCGGACGGTGTCCACGACCCGGTGGCGGTGCTCGATGCGCTCGAGGCTCGGGTGTACCAGCTCGACCCGGGCTCGTTGCATCGCGCGCGAACGCAGCCGACCCCACGCGGCACCATCGACGACGCGCCCGCACGGGCCGCGACGGCGCTCGAGGGTGCTGGCGCGGTCCTGCTCGATACGAGGGTCTCGGGGGAGAACACGATGGACGTCACGTTCCGGTATCGGGGCGAGCAGTTCATCGCCGTGGTCGACGCGCAGTCTCTGCACGTCTACGACGCGGGCATCTGCCTCGACGGGGCCGACGAAGAACTCGGCCTCGACGCGCTGCCTTCGGTCATCTCCGAAGCGATGGACGGCGGTCTCCTCTACATCACGCGACGGAGCTGACCCATGCTGCGCGAAGTCTGCTTTCTCATCGGCCGCGACGATGCGGTCCTGTGGAGCGACGCCTCGACCAGCCCTGTTGCGCTGCCCGACTCGCGCGGCCGCTGGGGCGTCATCTGGCGGCTGCGCGAGACCATCGTCGAGATCGTCCACACGCACCCGTTGGGGGGCGCGGCGTTCTCCTCTGAAGACGAAACCACGATGGCGGCCCTGAACTCGGCGCTGGGCCGCGACCTCATCTACTCCATCGTGACCCCTACGGTCATGGTCCGCCGAGCCCCGCGCGCCGGTGAAGATCCGCTCGAGGACATCGTCGAAGCCGAGCCTTGGTGGACCGCGCTCATCCGAGCGGCGTCCGGAATTCAAACCCGAAACGAAACCTAGAAGGGAGAAGTCCCATGGCAATCTTGAACATCACCTACAACGGCTTGTCGGTCGACTACTCGGCCGCCATCGCAGACAACCTCAAAGACCGCGACATCCGCCGGACCGCGGTGGAGCTGATCCGCAGCGGATCGCTGCGTGGCCTCCACATCGCGCACCTGCCCGATGACGCCTTCGATCACTACGTGGTCGACCGTCTGGGTTCGGCCAGCGGTCGCCGGGTGTACTTGCGTCCGAAGGTTCCGTTCGGCGCCGAAGGCAGCTGGTAGGGTCGTCCCATGCGCATCGTGATCTGCGGCGTGGGTGCCCTCGGTTCGGCGGTTGCGGTTGCGCTTCGTAACCTCGAGGCAACGCTGCGGCTCGTCGACTTCGACCGGGTGGAATCGAAGAACCTGCTCTCGCAGGCGTTCGTGAAGCAGTCGGTCGGTAAGAACAAAGCCCAGGCCCTCAAGCTTCAGCTGCAGAACTTCTACGGCGTGAAGGTCGAGGCGAAGGGCGTGCGTTTGGTCGCGAACAACGTCGACGAGCTGCTCGGCGGCGCGGGGCTGGTCGTCGACTGCTTCGACAACGCGGACAGTCGTCAGCTCATCTGCGACCACGTGCGCGAAAGCGCGCTTCCGTGCGTGCACGGAGCGCTGTCGGCCGATGGCGTTTATGGAATGGTCCGCTGGGACGAATCCTTCACGCCGGACGTCGAAAACGTGCCTGGCGAGGCGACGTGTGAGGGGGGTGAACACTTGCCGTTCATCGGCATCGTGGCCTCCACCCTCGCGCGCACCATCGCGGAGTTCGTCGACGACGGTCGTCGGATCAACTCGATGGTGAGTCTCTCCGGCGTTCAGAGATCGTGATCTTTTTTCGAGTCTCGCGGCAGAAATGTCGCGAGACTTGTGCGTTTCAGTGGGCAGCGGTCACCATGGAGGGGTGAACGGAACGCGGGTCGTCGGACGGTTGGGCGGGGTCATGCTCGTTGCGCTCTCGGGTTGCGCTGACCGCGTCATCCTCGAGCAGGGCTTGGTCGTGGATACCGATGGCGAAACCGACGGCATGACCGAGACGGACACTGCGGACGACGACGACGACGACATCGACTCCACCGGAGACCCCGACTGTACGCCGGGCACCGAGGGCTGCCCGTGCCCTGAGGGGCAGATTCCCAGCGGCGGAACCTGCGTACCTTCGGAGGTCGAGGAGATCGAAGCGGTCGTCCCGGTCGACCAGCAGGCCCTCGCGGGCGACTTCATTTCCGAAGCCCCCGCGGTCCGGCTGCTCTCCGGCGGCGCGCCGGTCGCGGGCGTTCCCGTGACGTTCTCGGCCGCCGGCCTGCCCGGTGGCGTGCTCGGTACGGTCGAGTCCGTCACGGACGCCGACGGCATCGCAAGCGCACAGAGCTGGGAGCTGGGCAAGCTCGATGGCAGCTACTTCGTCCGCGCGCAGGTTCCCTCGCTGCCGGACGTCGGCTTCGTCGACTTCACGGGCCGCACCATCTCCGACTTCGAGATTCAGCTCGAGTACGTTCAGCCTGCGACCGAGTCTCAGACCGCTGCGTTCGAGACGGCCCGGCTCCGCTGGCAAGGCGCGCTGATCAACGCGTTGCCCACCATCGCTGGCGACCTCGGCGACTTTGGTCCCAACTGCGGGGTGTTCGGACCATCGGGTACCGCGTCGGTCACCGGCGTTCTCATCTTCGTGCAGCTGCAGGAGATCGCCGGCCCGGGCGGCGACCACGGCGACATCCTCGGACAGGG
>CAYSPB010000312.1:0-9435 GCA_964432695.1 uncultured Nannocystaceae bacterium | reverse complement strand
CACCGCCCTGCTCGAAGCCCTCGAGGCCATTGCCCCCCACGACGATGCGCCCCAGTCCGTTCGTCGTGTCGTTCGGCGTGGCATGCAGTCCGACCCCGACGCGCGGTGGCCGAGTCTGGACGCGCTGCTCGAGCGGCTCGAGCAAGCCTCGATCCCGACCCGGCGCATCGGGCTCGCGGCGGCTGCGGCGTGTGTCGTCGGGGCCCTGGTCGGTGCCGCAGCGATGCACGAGCCCGCCTGTGAGTCGCCGGCATCGGTGCTCGATGCCGAGGTCACGCGCCGCGTCCGAGTGGCATTTGCCGAGGCGGATGCTCCCGTCTCGGCACACGCGCGGGTCGTCGAAGGGCTCGAAGCGTACGAGGCGAGGTGGGTCGCCGCGCAAGCCGAGGGCTGCGCGCTGTCGCAGGTGCGTCCGGAGGAGGAGCGACGCGGTGCACAGGCGTGTCTCGACCGGACGCGGGGGCTCTTGATGCGCTTGCTCGACGGTTTGACGGCGGCGCGGCCGGAGGTCTTGGCTGCCGCTCCGTCGCTGCTCGAGAGCCTCGTCGATCCGCAGCGGTGCAATGGAGCGCCAGCGGTCGATACGCCGTCTTCGACGAACGCTTGGACGCTATGGTCCGACGCGCTGCAGGCCTACGCCTCGGCGGCGTTCGAGTTCGACCCCGCCCGCTACGCCGACGCCATGCAGCGCGCCCGGACGCGAACGCGCACCTTGGCGGAGGCCAGCGATGCGCTCGATGAGCCGTCGCTGCGGGCACGTGCTGAGCTACTCACGGGTGAGCTGGCGCTCACCGACGGCGAACTCGAGCGGGCGGCGGAGCATTTTCACCGTGCCGTCACGGCGGCCGAGGAGTGCGAAGAACCCTACGTACGGGCACGGGCGGTCCTGCGGCTGTCCTACGTGACGGGTCGCGAGGTGGCGCACTTGGGGCGAGCCTCGGAGCTGCAGCGACTGGCTGAGGGCTTGCTCGACGCGGTGAACACCGCGCCCTCACTCCGGGTTCGGGCTGGGGTCAACCGAGGCCTGATCGACGCGCGGCTCGACCGGCCCGAGGAGGCGCGCACGAGTCTGGACGAAGCGGTTGCCTTGGCGCACGAGACGTACGGGGATGGACACCCGATCACGATCGCCGCGCGCGTGAACCTGGCCAGCGTGCTGGCACGCCACGCCGAGGCAGCGCCCAGCTTGGACGCGTTCGAGGCCGCGATGAACGGGGCGTCGACGACGTGGGACGATACGCACCCGCTGCGGACGCGCGTTCAGACTGGCCTGGGCTTGGCCGCGATGCGGGCCGGAGACCTCGAGCGAGCCGAGCGCGTTCTTCGGCAGGCTCGGCGCGACACGCAGGCGTCGCTGGGGGAGGGGCATCGAGAGAGCATCGCGGCCCACTACAATCTCGCGTTGGTGTTGCGTCGTCGTGGTGCGCATGCCGAGGCAGTGGCAGCCCTCGAGGCGGGGATCGGACAGCTGCAGACGCGTCTCGCGAACGATGACGACGCACTCACGCCGTGGCTGTTTGCCCTCGGGCGCTCGCGCCTCGAGCTGGGACAGACCCAGGGCGCGGCCGAGGCACTCCAGCGCGCCGTTCGGCTCTGTGAGCTTCACGGGGCGCCACCCTCGTCCCTCGCGGACATCCGTTACCACCTTGCGCGGGCGGTGACCTCGTCCGACCCCGACCGGGCGCGTGTCCTCGTGTCGCGTGCTCGCGACGTCTACGAGGAACTCGGACGCGCGCGCGCCCAGAAGCGTGCCGACGCGCTGCTCGAGACCCTCGACGCGATGGGGTGAGTCAGTCCGGAAGCGTGGGAATCGCCTCGGGGATGTTGGAGGGCACCGGGAAATCTCCGGTTTGACCGATGCCGGTGTCTTCACCGCCCCCGCTGGTGGAGCCACCGTCGACCTCGTCGGGATCGTGCAGCGCGTTGCGGGGCGCGGGCGCTTGGGCTGGCGCGCTGCGACGGGCCTCGGTCGGGGTTTGCAGCACCGGCTCGTCGTCGGGCACGACGACTTCGGCTCGGGGATCTTCGACGCAGCCCCCGCACATCCAACTCAAACTCAATCCAACCACAAGCAAGCGCACGGCCGCACGGTAGCAACCAGGATGCGTTTGGGCGGTCGAAGTGCCGTCCTGAGGACGGAGATGAGCGGACGGCCGCCACGCACATGGGGACGCCAGGACTCGCGCAGGTCGCGTCTGGGGTTTCATTCGTTCTTTTGCATCCACAGCTGGAGCCCGCGGGCCTCTGTGACAAGTCGAAGGTTCTGCTTCTGCTTGCGCCACGTGGCTTTCGACTTGTTCTTCATGCGCGCCACGTCGACCAAGAACGCCTCGGCGCGCTTACACCGTGGCCATCGACGAACCACTTGGCGGTTGGACACGTGCGGCGCGAGGTGGTCCGAGGCGCAGACCGATGCGTCCGGTGCGATGCGGCCCGTCAGCGTACGCAGTGCAGCAAGGTCGGCCCGCGCGTCTGGGTCGAGCCGATGCTCGATGCGGGTCCACCCGCCACGAAAGCTGGCGTTCGGCACGAGGGCGCCGAACTGTGTCGCGGACAAGGCCGACGCGACGACGATGCCGACGAGCACCCGTCGCACGCTCGCATCCTCGGAGCGACCGGACCGTGCGGCCCAACGCGCGCCGAGGCGTGCGGCGCCGTCGGGCACGGCGGCGAGCAGCATCGGGAACAGCACCGAGCCGTACTGGAAGTGCAGCGAGTAGTGGTAGGCGTGGTTCGACAGGCCGATGAAGACGAGTCCGTAAGCCGTGAGGACGAGCTTGCGAGGAGCGAGCAGCGGTACGAACCCCAGCGGCGCGAGCAGGGCCACGTAGTACGTCAGCTTTTCCGGGCGCACCAGAGCGCTCGCGGTGTACGCGGGGTTGGTCGCCATCGTGACCACGAGCCCGCGCAGGTTTTCATCCGCGTTGGGGATCATGTCCGAGTACCGGCCGACGAAGTGCCCCTTGGCGAGCAGCCGGGTTCCCGCCATGACGTAACCCCGCGCGAACGCGAAGTAGCCGACCGAGGCGAGGACGATGCCGATGGCCAGCCGAGGACGCCCGCGCAGCGCTGCATAGGCTCCGAAGACGCACGTCAGCAGGGCGACGTCGTCCCGGCACAGGAACAGGGCGACCAACACCGCGAACGTGCGCTTGGTCGCGCCCGCGTCGATCAGGTCGACCGCGAGTACGAGCAGCGGGATGGCCAGGGTGAGCGAATGAAAATCGTAGAGGTTCGCGCCGTGCAGGGCGGGGTAGAGCACGTAGACGGCCGCCATCGCCACGCCCGCGGCGTTTCGACCCAGCCGTCGCTTGCCGAGTCGAAACATCGGAATCACGCCCAGGGCCAGCCAGGCCGACTGCAGCACCAGGAGCGTCTCGGCTTGCGGCTGCAGGCGGTACAGCTGTGCGACGACGATGAGGATCGGGTCGTAGTGCACGCTGGCATGGTTGCCCCCGGCGCACATCGAGCAGTCCAGCCAGCGTCCCTGCGCCGTGTTCCACACGATGTTGTCGTAGACGGCCAGGTCGAGGAACGATGTGCTCAGCCCATGATGGTCGACCAGTGAGAGGTACGCGGTCACGACGGCGTAGCCCACACCCAGCGCTGCGGTTGCGAGGGCGGCGGCACGCCCGGAGAGGTCACCGGCGCGCTCGAAGACGTCGAGCGAGGCCAGCCACACCGTCAGGGTGATCGCGGTTGCCGTGATCAGGCCGAACTCGACGATCGGGTGCGAGGCTTCGAGCTCGCCGAACAACACGGTCGAGAGCCAGGGGAGCACGACGACGCAGCGCGTTCCGGCGTTGAGGGCCCCCGCGAACGTTGGGAACGACACCCGGTCGCGCTTGGCGCGGTACCAGGCCCATGCGCCCACGTAGTACGCCAAGCCCAAGAACATCGACACGGCGATGACACCCGCGTGCTCCAAGCGCTGCGGCGTGTCGAGTGAGTTCGTCGTCCACGCGGCCCGAGCCCCATCATGCAGCACGGGCCACAGCGCTTGCCCGGGTGCGGCGGTGATCAGGAGCATCCATGGGATCCAGGCGTACGTCGACCACCCACGACGGGTCATTTCCACGTCACCGCCTCGACCGCAAAGGGATGAGGGCCGCGCACGGGCAGAACGCGAACCGTTTCGAGGGGCGCGCCGTCGAGGTCGACCTCGATGCGTTCCAGCGGGACCTTGGGCACTCGCTTGCCCTTCTCCTTGGGCTTGGCGCCGTCGGCGGCCGAGACCACCCGCTCGCACGGGCCATCCTCCCCAGCGCCGATGCACACGTCGTAGGTGCCGCGGCTGAGCGCGAGCGTCAGTGTGGAGGCGGCTTCTGGCTCGGACCACACCAGCGAGATGCCTTCGCCGCGAAACGTGGTCGTGGTGGCGGGCTCGGCCGCCGGCAGCACCACTTCTTTGGCCCGAAAGTAGAACGCAGCGTCGTGGTCGACTGCGTGGTGACCCGTATTCAATCGCCAGATCGCCGCGAGCCGGTCGCCGTCGAGCAGCGGGGCGGTCGAGACGAGCCGCAGGTCGTCCCACAGCGCGGCCAAGACCGGATCTTCGAGGCGGTTTTCGCCCGATCGCAGGCTCTGCGTGTAGCCATCGGGCAGACCGCGCGAAAAGTGCCCGATCCGCCAGTCCACCACGCGGCGCGCAGGGATGCGCGAGAGCAGCGGGTCGGCGAGACCCATCGAGTCGACGATGACCGCGTCGTGCGATGCGTAGTAGCCCCGCAGACCGACGTTGGACTTCACCGTCACCGCACGGACGTCCCCGCGACGTGGCGTCCCGTCCAGGGTTTCGCCGGCCCAGCGCCAGCCGTGCTTGGGCCCACCCATGTGCATGTCGTTGGCGTACAGACCGGTCTTCGACGCGTAGTAGGCGCGCTCGTCGGCGATGCCCCATTCACTGATCGTCCGGTCGCCGTGATCGTCCTTGTGCACCATCAGCGGTGCATGCTTGGCGCTGAGGGTCGTGGCCATGGCGACGGCCGCGGTCACGCCTGCGCTGAGGGGGCTGTTGATGCCGGCGCGTCCCAGCAGGATCGCGGCGCCCAGAACGGGCGTCGAGAGGAAGCGGCCGCGCATGAAGTCACCACCCACCCACACGACGTACGCCACGTACAGCACGAGACCGATCGCCACGAGCACGTCGTCGCGGCGCCGCCCGGCGAAGGCCGCGATCACCCCGATGACGATGCAGACCAGCGTGGCGGGGTCGGCCAGGGCGGCGTCGAGCAGGTAGAACACCCCCTGCATCACGACCTCACTGCGCGCGTACCCATGGCCGAGCTTCGCCAGGGCGGTGTTGGGGATCAGCGAGCCGAAGTAGAGCAGCGAAAAGCCCTCCCACAGCCACAGTGGCAACCCGCCGAGCAGCACGGCTTTGAGCACCGTGCGAAGTCCGGCCCGACCCTGGGCGCGGATCATCGCGACCGAACGAGCCAGCAGCAGCGGCCCGAAGATGAGCCCGGTGTCGAGGCGGTTCAGGCAGGCGAGCGCACACCACATCACCAGCTCGGCGAGTGTTGCGCGTCGAGATCGAATCAGGAACACCACCAGGAGCACGTGGCTCAGCGGGTTCTCGAGACCCGAGGTCGAGTAGTGCACGAAGCTCTGCGAGACACACAGCAACAGCAGCGGCGGCAATGCACCCAGGTCTCGGCGGCCGATCGCGGCGGGCGTAGCCCCAATGGCGATGGCACTGACCACCCACGAGACGCACAGCGTCGTGAAGAACGCCTCGCGTGTGACCGTGTAGACGCAGCTGAGCAGAAACATCCACAGCGGGTGCGTGAAGGCCTGGACCCGCTGCTCGGGGTTCCACACCAGTCCGTTGCCCGAGGTGAACTGGTCGACGGTACGCAACGTGATGTACGCGTCGTCGCTCATCCAGGCGTAGTCGAGCACCAGCACGCCCAGCAGCGCCTGAAGCATCAGCTGCGCGACCCAGGTACGGGGGCCCTTGTCGTTCGGAGTCATGTCAAGCCAAGTCGGGACAGCGCCCGCGAACGACGAGTAGCGACCTGAACCGAATCGATCGCCGGATCGCGAAAAAAAAGTCGACCGCGAGAGGATTGCCGACGGTGCTGAGGGCGGGGATCCTCAGGGCATGCTCGGGGCGCTTCTCGTTTCCTTCGCACTGCTGGCGCCGGCGACGACGGCCGTGGATCCGACGGCGCCGTCCGCGGGGGTGCGCACGTTCGAGGCCGACCCGCTGGCGGTAACCGAGGTGACCCTCGACAACGGGCTGCGCGTCTTTCTCACCGAGAACCATGACCGGCCCGAGGTGTTCGGCGCCGTCGTCGTGAATACGGGCGCGAAGAACGATCCTGCCGACAACACCGGGATGGCGCACTACCTCGAGCACATGCTGTTCAAGGGCACGCAGTCATTGGGCACGACCGATTGGGCCGCCGAGCAGCCGCACCAGGAGCGAATCGAGGTGCTCTACGACGCGCTCGCCAATGCCGACGGGCAGGCGCGGGCCGAAGTGCAGCAGGAGATCCAGGCTGAGGTTCGCAAAACCTACGCGTACGCGGTGCCCAACGAGCTCGACCAGGCGCTGCGAATCCTCGGCGGGCGAGGCGTGAACGCGTTCACGACCTACGACGAGACCGTCTATCACAACACCGTGCCCGCCTCGCAGATCGAGCCGTGGCTCGAGATCTACGCGCACCGGTTTGTCGACCCCGTGTTTCGGCTGTTTCCCAGCGAACTCGAAGCGGTCTACGAAGAGAAGAACATCGCGCTGGACACGACCGGTTACTCGGCGTTCCGCAAGGCGCTACGCGCTGCGTTTCCCGACCATCCCTACGGCGGCACGGACATCCTCGGGGAGGTCGAGCATCTCAAGCGCCCCTCACTCTCGGCCATGCGCAGCTATTATGAGACGTTCTACGTGCCCGGCAACATGGCGCTGGTGCTCAGCGGTGACTTCGACACGCAGGCGGTCCTGCCGATCTTGCAGCGCACGTTCGGGACCTGGAAAGCGGGCTCGAAGCCGCCGCAGACGCCCGGTGAGGTGAGGCCGTTCGGCATTCAGGAGAAGGTGTCGTTTCGCGGGACGCCCGTGCGTGCTGGCGCGATCGTCTACCGGACGCCGGCCGAGCGAGATCCCGACTACGCGGCGCTCTCGGTGATCCGCCAGCTACTCTCGAACGACCAGCGCAGCGGACTCATCGACAAGGCCTCCGACGGCGGCAAGCTCCTGTTCGCGCTGCATCTGCCCGCGGACTTCGCCGATCACAACCTCGACGTCGTCGTGTACGTGCCCCGGCTGATCTCGCAAACGTTCGGGGGCGCCGAGCGGGTCGCGACGGCGCCGTTCGACACGATCGTGCGAGGAGACTTCGACGATGCGACCTTCGAAGCGATCAAGACCTCGTTGCTGCAGATGGAGGCCGAGCAGTGGGAAGACAACGAGGAGCGTGCGTTGGTCGTGGGGCATGCCTTCGTGGCCCGCGGCGGTTGGCAAGGGCATCTGGACTACCTCGCGCGGCTCGAGGCGCTGACGAAGGCCGACGTGGTGCGCGTGGCCGGAGAGGTGTTCGGCGAACGTCGACTGCGGGTGCGCTCGCGCATGGGCTTTCCCAAGAAGACGCGGTTGGACAAGCCGGAGACCGAGCCCGTCACGCCGCGCCCGGGCGCGCACTCCACCTTCTACGATGACATCGCGGCGCGCCCCTTCGAGCCGCCGCGCCTGCGGGCCATCGACTTCGAGCAGGACCTGCAGCGAGTCGAGGTGGAGCCGGGGCTGACGGTCGTGGCGGGGCCAAACCCGTTCAATGACTTGTTCGAACTCGAGGTCCGATTCGGCGTCGGCAACCTGGCAATGCGGGAGCAGCAGCTCGTGGCGGAGCTGCTGCCCCGACTGGGCACGTATCGACACTCGCCACAGGAGCTGCGCGAGGCCTGGTTTGCGCTCGGCAGCACGATGGAGGTCGAATCCGAACTCGATGCGATGGTGGTGCGGATTCGTGGACCTCAGCGAAACTTCGCATCCGCGTTGGCGCTGCTCTCGGAAGTCTTGGTATCCGCCAAGCCTGATGCGGGCGTGTGGCGCAAGGTTCGGCGCGAGCGCTGGGGTTTTCGACGGCTGACGCTTCGAGACCCCAGCGCGCTGGGCGTCGCACTGCGCGACTACGTCGTGCACGGTGACCTGTCGCCGACCGTGCGGGACTACGGGCCGAAGAGCGCCCGTCGCTACTCGGCGGCCGACCTCGTCGATCGCTGGGGACGGGCCCAGCGATACGCTGCGCAGGTGCGCTATGCCGGACCGGCATCGGCTATCGAGGTTGCCCGCGCCGTGCAGTCCGGTCTCGCGACGCGAACCGAACGCCGTCCGGCGGTTCGACCGGTCGTGCTCCCGCGGCGCCTGCCCGAGGAGACCACGGTCTACTTTCTCGCCGACAAGAGCGCGGTGCAGTCACAGGTTTGGTTTGCGGTCGATGGCAGCACCATTCGCCGTGCAGAAGCGGCCGCGGCGGATGCGTTCGCGGAGTACTTCGGCGGCAGCATGGCCGGGCTGGTCTTCCAGGAGATCCGCGAGTTTCGAGCGCTGGCCTACAGCGCGGGCGCGCGTCTGCAGCGTGACGCACGTCCCGATGGTGGGAGCTACGTGCAGGCCTTCGTCGGATGCCAAGCCGACAAGACCTTTGATGCGCTCGACGTCATGATGGGACTGCTCACCGACATGCCGCGGTACCCCGACCGCATGGATATCGTGCGGGCGTCGCTCTCGCGGGGACTCGAGGCGTCGAGCCCGAGCTTTCGGGAGTTGGGGGAGGTCGTTGCCCAATGGCAGCAGCGGGGCTACCGCACCGACCCTCGCCCGCAGCGACTGCAAGACTATGCGGGCCTCACCTTCGGGGACATCGAGGGGTTCTACGGCGCTCACGTCGAGGGGCGACCGGTTGCCATCATGGTCGTCGGCGACCCACGGCGGGTGGATCCGAAGGCGCTCGAGCGCTACGGACCGGTCGTTCGGGTGAAGGTCCGCGACATCCTCAGCCCTTGACGCGCTGGATCGAAGCTGGCGTTTGGCCGCTGAACGCCTTGAACGCGCGACTGAATGCGGATACGGACGCGAAGCCGAGGTCGAAGGCGACCTCGCCGACGCGCGCGTCTGGCTGCGCCAAGCGGTGCGCGGCGTCGATCATCCGCGCGTCGTGGAGAAACCGCCGCCACGTGGTTTGTGTTTCGTCGGCAAAGCGACGGGCGAGCGTTCGCGTGCTGAGACCCGCAGCCTTGGCCGCCGCCGCGGCGGTAGGGCGCGCATCGACGTTGCTCACCGTCCAATCCATCGCGCGCTGAAGCTGTGGCGTCTGGGCAACGGGCAGCCGCAAGGGCAGGGGGTCGCGCGTCCATTCGATGCACAGGTGCGCCAGCGTTTCGAAGTAGCTTCGGCTGAGCGCCGTGGGGCGGTGCGTCGGACCCCAT
>CAYSPB010000311.1:0-9496 GCA_964432695.1 uncultured Nannocystaceae bacterium | reverse complement strand
AAAGCTCACCGCGCCCCATCCGGTGTCCGCGGCTTGGCCTTCGGTTGCTGAGCCTTCGAGCGTGGCGTCGGCGTCGTCGACGATGACCCGCGGCGCACCCACATCCGGCTCCCGCACCGGCACGACGTACGCACCCATGCCGTGCAGCATCGGGATTAGGTACTCGTTCACGGCTTCGATCGAGACGAAGTCCTCGACGATGTTGTTGGTGTTGCCGCGTTGCGTCCGCCACCCGAAGTCCGTGCGGACCCAGCCGTGGCCGGCCGAGACGTAGACCGTCTTGCCCGACAGGATGCCTGCCGGACGGTCGGCCTGGGGATCGCCACGCATCACGAACGGACGCGCGCCGGCGTCCGATGGCGCCGGGTTCGGCTTCTGGGCCAGCGGGACGGTGCTCTGTTGGTCCGGCGGTTCGAGCCCACACGCGTGCTCGGAGGCCAGCGTGTCCGTCGGCGTATGCAACAGCATCAGCGCAGCCAGCTGCGCGCCCCCCAAACTCAGCAATTCCAGCATCCGTCGCTCACCATACCCAAGGTTGCATCAGGTGCGGTGTGGGTTCCCGATCGCCCCTACGATTCGGTAATTCAGTCGATACACGTTTCGACGACCACGCCGACGATGGCGGTCGCCCGAAACGGGCCCAGGCTTCGCGAGTCTTCGCTGCCGTGGGGCGCATCGCCGTGCAGGACGTAGCGGCCCCCCACGATCTCCACCACGCGCTTGATCAACACCATGTCTTTCCGGAACGGGTGCGTCGCCACGACGACGTCGCCGACCGCGATTGCAGCGATGGCGCCAGGATCGTGGGAAACCACGACCTCAGCGCCATCGGGAATCGCCGGCCACATGGAGTCGCCGGCGATCGTGTAGCGGGTGTTCATCCAGCCGCGGTGGTCCAGGGCACGTTGCGGCCCTTGGACTTCCAGAACATCTCGTGGATCTCTTTGACCATGTCGAGCAGCTTCTCCGCCGGTGCGACCTCGACGTGCTGCTTGCACTCCGAGCACTGCTTCGCGGCGTTCCAGAACGTCTCGTGGAGGTTCGGGAAGTCGGCGAGGTGCTTGGGCTTGAAGTAGTCGGTCCACAGGATGAGCAGCTCGTGCTTGGTCAGCTCGGCTTGCTCTTCCTTGATGGTGATGTAGCGGGAGAAGGTGTTCGAGTACGAGGCGTACGCGGCGGCGTCGTCGGTCGAGGGGACCGTGAGGGCGGCGAGCTTCTTCGTCATCGAGAGGACGGCTTCAGCCGCGACGCGAGCCGAGGCGGGGTCGTAGATGCCACAGGGGCCGTCGCAGTGCGCGTGAGCGATTTTCTTGTCCATTGTTTGTCCTTCCTTGGTCCTGGTTTAGCGGTCGAGGTCGGCGGCCTGGCGGCGCGCGACGTAGCGGTTGAGAACGAGTCCGCCGGCGATCACGGCGATGGCGACAGCGAGCCAAAGCGACGCGCTTCCATCGTCTTGGTGAAGGTGCGGCGCAGCAGCCGGGTGGAGGAACAGAGCGAGAAGTGCGGTTTGCATGCTTGTCTCGTGCTTCGTAGCGGTCAGCGGGAGGTCGCCGCCCGAGGATCGGGCGGGCCCGCGATGCGAACGGCCGCATGGTACCGGACCCGCTCGATTCGATCGCGAACCTTCGACAGCGGGCCTATAGCGGGTTTTTCGAGGCCGTCACGAGCTTGCCGGGGAACATCTCGAATTTGTGACAGGGACGCGTGGGCAGGCACTCGCACCCGGTCGAACGTTGTGCGCCACATGCGCGAAGACGGCGAACCGGAGGTGCGCCGTCTTCGAGGAACTGGAGGGTCCGAGCAGTCTCAGTCGACGCCGTCTTCCCATTCCAGCCACATCTCGCCCTCTTCGAATCCGGCCTCGCCGATCTCGCCCCAGCCCTCACCGGAATCTCGGTACAGGACGTTGTTGCCGTCGATGCCGAGGTTGAGGACGAGACCCTCGAGGGGTTCAGGCAGCAGGCGCTCGCAGGCGCCGTCTTCGTCGATCTCGGTCGAGGGGTTCGAGGCGGTCAGCGACCACGCGGAGCTGCAGGCCTCGCATGGGAGCGATGGCTCGGAAGCCGCGAGGTCGAAGACGAGCAGGCAGACTTCGACGCCATTCTCTTCGGCAAAGAACTCGCCTTCCGCGCCACCATCGGGGCCATCGGCGGGCATGAAGACGCCCCAATAACGACCGCTCTCTTCGCCGCCCTCGTCGTCCTCGTCGTCTTCGTCGCCTTCATCCTCCTCGCCGCCGGCTTGCCCGGGTCGTGGCCCTGGTTCACTGGGTGGGGCGGTGTCGATCCAGCCTTCGGTCTCGAAGGACGCGGGCGGGACGGTTTGGTCTTCGGGACCGCAGGCGCTCAGGCCCAGCGCGAGAACCATCGTGGTGATGCAGTGGATGCGCATGGTGGGTCTCCTTCAGCCGATCAGCTCGGGCAGCACGCCGGTGCAGTCGATGCGCGTGCCGTCGGGCGCGCGCAGCTCCTTGATGGGCATTGCGTTCCAGTCGCCCCCGGTTTCGGGGTCGGGCACGCCGAACGCCCGCATGATCGTGGAGAGCAGCAGCTGGTGGGGTCGACCCGACGACTCGCGCCGCACGCCGTCCCAGACCCAGGCGGGGTAGGGCGTGTCGGCCGGGTAGTGGATGTAGCGCCCCGTCGCCCAGCAGCTTCCGCCGAACATCAGGATGGGCAGCTGGTCGAAGCCGTGTACGCCGTCGGCGAGCTCGCTCGTCCACAGCACCAGCGTGTGGTCCAGCATGGTCCCGTTGCCTTCGGGCACAGCGTCGAGCATGCCCAGCAGCTCGGCGACCTGGCTCGAGTGGTAGGCGTAGTACTCGGTCATCGCCTGCACGGCCTCCTCGCTGCGGGGGAGCTCGTGGGCGAACGAGTCGTGAATGTTGGCGTCCGGACGGCCGATGTCGACGCCGTCGATGGTGTTCATGTTCATCGTCGCGACGCGAAGCAGGTCGCAGGACATCGCGGAGGTCACCATCGTGGCGGCCGTGGTCCAGTCGCTCGAGTAGTCGCCGGCCGTGGGGATGCGCTCGGGCGCGTCGCAGGTGGCGTCCATGAGTCCTGCGATCTGCTGGTTGAGGTCGCGGACCAGGTCGCGGTGAATCTCGAGCTTCTGGCGGTCTTCGCTCGAGAGCCGGGTCGACATCGCGTCGTAGCGGTTGCGGACCGTGTCGAGCAGGCCACCCTGCGCCTGCAGCTCCTGGGGACCCGACGAGCCGCCGTTGACCAGGCCGAACAGGCGGTCGTGGACCGAGACGAGGTTCTCCTCGCCCAGCAGGGGCTGAAGGCGGTCGCGGTAGTTCACCACCGGCGACACGCCACCCACGGACAGCTCGACCGAGTGAAGGCGGTCGGGACGGGCGATGTGGTTGGCGATCAGCTGGTCGATCGACGGGCTCTTGCCGATGGGTAGGCCCGAGACCATCTCGACTTCATTGCCGGTGAGCGTGTGGATCTGGCCGATCTCGTGGCGCAGCACGCCGGCGGGGTCGATGTCGCCGGAGACCATCGAAAGGCCTTCGATGGCCACCATGCGGTCGCGCCACGGATGCAGCGGGGCGAGCGAGGGGCTGAACTCGTTCGCGCTCATGGCGTTGAGGTCCTGCTCCCACAGGGCATTCGCGGGGTTGCCTGCGGGGTTCATCGCCCAGGTCGGCATCCAGCCGCCGTGCTGCGACATCACGATGATCAGGCGCCGCGGCGGTTCACCGCCCGCGCTCTGGGCGAAGCGGGTGAGGGAGGGAAGGAAGAGGCTGCCGGAGGCGAGCCCCATGGCGGTGAGGAATCGTCGTCGGTTGATCACTGCGCGCTCCGGTGGCGGAAGGAGTAGGACCCGGCAAGGTTCACGATGAGCTCGAGGATGTCGCCGTCGGAGTTCCAGAAGCCCTCCTGCAGCGTGGCGAGCAGCGGCTCGTCCTCGGCGGTTTCGCTGCGGCCGAACGCGTAGCGGAACCATTGCTTCGTGTAGCAGTCGTGGACGGTGCGGCTGTCGCCCATGCGCTGCATCAGCCCGACGGCGTCGGCAACTTCGCCGTCGTTGTCGGTGCCGAGCAGGCGGCCCGTCGCGTCGACGGGGTAGTCGTTGTCGGTGTCGCGCCAGCGGCCCATCGAGTCGTAGTGCTCGAAGGTGAAGCCGATGCCGTCGATCGAGGCGTGGCACCCGGCACACGCGGCAGCCTCGGAGTGAATCGCGTAGCGCTCGCGGTTCGTTCGCGGCTCGCGGCTGTCGACGTTCTCCAGCGGTGGCACGTCGCCGGGCGGGTGCAGCTCGGTGCACATCAGCCGCTCGAGAATCGTGACGCCACGCCGGACCGGGGCGGGCTGCTGCGGGCCGGCCTTGGCGGTGAGGAAGCCGGCCATCGTGAAGTAGCCGGCGCGCCGCGTGGGATCGAGGTCGAGGGGGAAGTAGTCGCCCGCGAACTGCTGCAGCGTGTCGTTACCTTCGGCGGGGATGAGCGCGGTCCAAAGCACCGGCTCGAGGTTCTCGTCGACGCTGCTCTGGTAGGCGATCTCGGCGACGAGCGGGCTGGTCCAGGTGCGGTTCGACGTGAGCAGCGTGCGGAGCTTGCCCTCGCCGCGAAAGACGTGCTCCGACACGAACACGTCGGACTCGAAGCGAAGCTGCGGTGAGTACTCGAGGTAGTAGAAGTCCGACTTGTCGTCCTCTTCGAACATGCCGCGCGCCTCGAAGACCGGGGCGTAGAAGTCGAGGTCGATCGGGTTGGAGCCGGCGTCGTCGAAGTCCCAGTTCTGGCGGTGAAAGCTGACGACCATGTCGACGGCGCGTCCGTCGGCCAGCATGCGGAAGGCCTCGTCCGCGAGCACCTGTCGGTCGAGCAGGCTGCCGTCGCGGGCCCGCTCGAACAGCGCTTCGTCGGGCATCGAGTTCCACAAGAAGTAGGACAGGCGTGCGGCGAGCTCCCAGCTCGTCAGCGGGATGCCTGGTGCACCCTCGGCAGGCGCATCGGCGCCAAAGCGCGGGAAGTATAGAAAGTCGGGGGACTGCAGCAGCGACTGCAGCGACAGCGTCAGCGCCACCTCCGGATTCGACGACGCAGCCCAAGCGTCGAAGTCGGCGAGCATCGCCTGGAGCTCGTCCTCGGCCAGCGGGCGTCGCCAGGCTCGCTCTGCGAATCCCGGCAGGGCATCGCGTGCGCAGCCGTCGGCCATCACGTCGCACCCGAGCATCGTGGTGAACTGGTGTCGGAGCTGGTCGGTCACCTGCCGCGCCACGCGTTGGTATGACTCCACGAGCGCCGGCGTGGCGGTGTTCAGCGTCACGTCGTTTTGAAAGCCGCCGCGGCCCTCGAGCTCGGCGGGGAACACGACGGAGCCGACCTCGGCGGGCGCGAAGAGGTCGCGCACCGTGTTTTGGTACTGCTCCGCCGTCATGCGCGTCAGCGGCGATGGGTCGGGGACCAGGGCGCTGGGCGCCGGGGCGTCCGTCGGAGGCGGGCTGTCATCGGCGCAGGCCGAAAGCAGGGCCGCGGTCGCCATGACCAGGAGACGAGGAGCGCGAAGCATCAACCCTCCATTCCCGGTGTGGTGGCCGCGTTACATCGAGGTCGACGAAAGTTCTCGGTCGGCCCTGCGCTCATGGCGCTGGCCTTGGTCAGGGCCCGGGGACGGCCGTACGCGTCGCGGAGACGTCGAACGCGGGCGTGAAGCGCGGATCCGCGCCGAACTCCGTCGCGTACCGAAACTCGTTCTTCGCCCGGTTCCACTCCAGGTGAAGTCGAACCGTCGAGCCGACCGAGAGCGATCGGGCACAGCACGCGTGGGTCGAGAGGGTCCGCCCGTCGTCCAGCGGCGCGCTGCCGCCGGGGGTCACGAGCGAGAGGGTCTGCCCTGCGGAGAGGATGCGGCCATCGTCGGCGGCGACGGCGTCGACGCGAATCTCGGTTCGGGTGAAAAGGTCGACGCCGCGACCCTTGGGTCGGGTGCCGTCGAGCTCCGTGTCCCGGCCCGACGCATCGCGCCAGAACGAGGCGCGGGTCACGACGACGCCAAGCACTTCGACGTATCCGTCGACGTCGTCGTGCCGCGTGCAGGCGCGCTCGTTCGGCGTGCGCTTCAGCAGGACGACGCGCTCGATGTTCGTCACCGTCACGCCGCGGTCCCGAAGCTGGTCGCGCGACAGGTGCGTGTAGAGGGTGTCCTCCCCACCGCCGCCGTCGAGCACTTCGCCTGGCGCGAGCTCGCAGGGGCTCGCGATTCTAATCGCGTCGTCGCCGTCGCCAGCGCGGACGACGTCGGCTCCCATTCCCGGGAGAAGCACGTCTCGTCCCGCGCCACCGTCGAGATGGTCCGCGCCGAGACCACCCAGAAGCCGATCCGAGCCCGGGCCGCCGACGAGCGTGTCATCACCCGCCTGCCCGCGGAGTCGGTCATGTCCCGGTCCGCCGTCGAGATGGTCGTCGCCGGGGCCACCGACCAGGAGGTCGCTGTGGTCGCCGCCGTGGCCCCGGTCGTTTCCTGGCCCCAGGAACAGCCGGTCTTTGCCGTCGTCTCCGAACAGGGCGTCCGCGCCGGACGAGCCGAAGAGCAGGTCGTCTCCGCCGGCGCCGAGCACCACGTCGTCACCACCACCGCCATCGAGGACGTCCCCGGTCGGGCCGCCTGCGAGTCGCTCGGCGCCGTCGGTCCCGTCGACGGTCGCTTCGGATGGAGAAGACGTCGCGGCCAGTGCGGTTGCTGACGCGTCGCCGCACAGGAGGGCGAGCAACCCGATCGTGGCCGCAGTTCGTCGGTGCTCCATCCCCTTCGACGGTACCGCGATGCGATGTCGACGACATGCGGCTTGGAGGCCGCTAGGTCGAGGGAGCGCGGTTGCGCAGGCCGTCCATCGTGAAGACGACCAGCGCGGTCCACACCAGCGTGAACGCGACGAGCTTCATCGGTTCGACCGCTTCACCGAAGGCGAAGACGGCCAGGGCGAACTGGATCGACGGGGCCAGGTACTGGATGAAGCCGACGGTGGTCAGCGGCAGGCGGCGCGCCGCGTTGGCGAAGAGGTACAGCGGGACGGCGGTGACCGGGCCTGTGCACAGCAGGAGCAGCACCGTGCGCGTCTCCCCGCCGAGCATGTGCCCTTCGCCCCGCAGCTGCATCCACACCAAGCCGCCCAGCGCCAGCGGAAGCAAGACGATGGTCTCGAACGTGGAGCCTGCGAGCGCGGTGACGGCGGTGGTCTTGCGGATGAGGCCGTAGGTGCCGAACGAGAACGCGAGCACCAGCGAGATCCAGGGCAGCCCGCCAGTACCGACCGCGACGAGGGCCACGCCGATGAGCGCGATGGCCACGGCCGCGGCCTGCAGGGGACGCAGCCGCTCGCCGAGCACGAACCGCCCCAGCGCGACGCTGACGAGTGGGTTGATGAAGTAGCCCAGGCTCACGTCGAGCACCCGGTCGACCATGACGGCGTACACGAACACGAACCAGTTCGTGCTGACGCACAGGGCCGCGAGGGCGAGTCGTCGACGGTCCCGGGGCGTGGCGAGGAGCGAACGCACGGCGCGGAGCCGGTCGATGCCGAACGACCACAGCACGAAGAACACGCAGCTCCACACGATGCGCTGCCCGAACTGCTCACCCGCGGGCACGCCGTCGAGCAGGTGCCAGAACAGCGGCGCAACACCCCACAGCGCGTAGGCGCCCAGCCCGAACGCCAAGCCAGCGTGATGCGTCGAAGCGTCGGGGGAGCCGCTCACGTGGCCGGGACTGTACACGAGCGCCCCGGCTGCGAGGGCGCTCGTGTACAGGCTGCTAGCGCTGGCGCCGGCGGCGTCTTTGGCGAGCGCGCTTGCGGGCCCGCTTCCGGCTGCGGGCCTTCGCCCGGGCGGAGCGCTCGTCGTGGACTTCGACCGTGAGCCGCTCTCCGTTCGCATCCACGATCACGACCTGGTTACCGGCCTCGAACGTGATGCTGGCGCCGTCGGGGCCTTCGAGGGTGAACGAATCCATCTCGTCGGCGAGGGCCTCGAGCGCTTCGATCTGGAACTCGACGTCGCGAATCTCAAGCTCGGTCTTCGCTTGCAGTGCCTCGAGGTCAGCGGTGTCGAGGTCGCCGAGAACCCGGAGGTTTCCGAGCGCCTGCAACGCGGCGAGATCCTCGAGGTCTTCGAGATCGTCGATGTCGATGTCGATATCGATGTCCTCGAGCCCTTCGACCGATTCGATGGCGGCCTCGACCGCGGCTTCGATGTCCTCGTCGAGGTCCTCGAGGTCTTCGACGGCCGCGATGGCGGCTTCGACCGAGGCCTCGACGTCCCCCTCCATGCGTTCGAGGCGTGCCACGGTCGCAGCGAGGTCTGCGTCGATCTCGATGGGCTCCAGCGTGCCGCCCGGCCCCATGCGATACGCACGCAGACGCTCGTCCGCAGCCTGCTGTCGAGCCTTGGCCTCGTTCAGCTGAAGCTCGGCCTTTTGCTGCCGAGCCTGGGCCTGCTTCTGCTTGGCGCGTGCCCGCCGCTGCTTGGCCCGGGCTTTCTTCCGCTTGGCCTTGGTCTTGGCCTTGGCTTTCTCAGCCTTGGCCCGCTTGGCGTCACGACCACGCTCGACCGCAGGGCTCGCCGCGGGCGCGGCAGCGGTGTCTGCCGTCGATGCGTCGACTTCGTTTGCACGCGTGGTTTCCGCCGAGACGTTGGGCGCGACGAGCAGCATGGAGACCAGCAGGGCCCCCAGCGGCAGCGCAAGCCACCACGGTCGGTCGGCCTGCGCGGTGGGCTGGATCAGCCGCTCCACGCGACGTCCGAGGATCGAGCGCGGTCCAACCATCGTCGCGGCGACGGCCGAGGGCGCGGCGACCCAGCGGGCGACCTCGGTGAGGCATCGCGCGAGGTCCAGCGGAGCGTCGGTGTGGCGTGCCGCCCAGTCGTCGCAGAGGTACTCGGCCAGCGTCGAAACGCGGCCCGCGGCCAGACGGTTGAGCGGCTGGAAGAACAGCACGCGCTTGATCAGCAGGCCGACGATGCGCCACGCAGGGTCGCGCCGCACGACGTGGGCGAGCTCGTGGGCGAGCATGCCGGCCTGCTGCTCTTCGCTCAGCGTCCGCGTGGCCTCACGCGGGACCACGATTGCGGGCCTCAGCACGCCAACCGCCATCGGGGTCTGGACCGCATCGCACACCGCCAGCTCGACCGGGCGCTTCAGTCGGGCGCGTCGGCGCAGGGTCTGCAAGGAGGTCGCGAGCGGGCCGTCGGTGAGTCGCTGACGACCGCCGAGACGCTGCCGCAGCACCGCGAGCGCCGCGATGACCGAGAACAGCCCGATCAAGCCGCCAAGCGTGAGGCCGCCGATGATCCACGGGCCGGCGCCGCGCAGCAGGGAGGCCGCATCGAGCCCGGAAGGCGCCGACGGTGTGCTCGTCGAGGGCGCGACGGTGGCCGGTTCTCGGTCGGGCCGACGCGCTTGAACCACGATGACGGGCGCCGATGAGGCGCGCCGAACGACGCGCCGCGCGGGGACGGACTCGCGCGCGGGCACAGCCTCGGAGG
>CAYSPB010000310.1:0-9516 GCA_964432695.1 uncultured Nannocystaceae bacterium | reverse complement strand
AGCGCCAGCTCGCCGTCTTCGCTGATGGCATCGACGTACCACCACGCGTACCCGCCGTCGGGGACGTTCGCGTCAAACCCAAGCGGTCGAGGACGCGGTCCGCTGCGATACGCCCGCCGAGGGTGACCATCGGCAGTCCCGCGCCCGGATGGGCTTCCCCACCGACCAAGTAGAGCCCCGGGATCTTCGTGCTCGCGCCCGGTCGTGCGAACGCCGACGTGGCGCCATGCGTCGCGGGGCCGTACAACGCGCCGGAGGTTTGCGGGAACATGGTCGCGAACTCGTTCGGCGTCGTCACCACCGTCGATACCGGGTCCATCGTCAGCGTGAGGCCGCAGCGCGACAGCACCTGCGTCATTCGGTTCTTGCATGATTCGATCTCCGCGACGAAGTCGTCTTCTCCGCCCCGTGCGGGCGCGTTGATGAGGCAGAACAGGCGCTCCCGTTCGGTCGCCTCGTGCAGGCTTCCGCGGTCTTGGGCGCAGATGTACGTGGTGGGGGAGACGGGCACGCGACCGTGCTTGAAGATCGCGTCGAACTCCGCCTCGTAGTCTTCCGAGAAGAAGACGTTGTGCCACTGCAGGTCGAAGCGCTCAGCCTTGCCGACGCCACAGAAGGTCACGGCCGACAGCGAGGGCTCAGGCGAGCGTGGAGGCATTGCGGCCGTCGCGGGTTTGCCGAGCAGGCCCCGTTGGAGTGCCGCGGGCGACCCGTTGAAGATGACGTTCTTCGCGCGTAGGGTCGTTCCGTCGCTGCAGCGGACGCCGCAGACCCCGTGGGCGTCGGTGAGCAGCTCGGCGACGTCCGCTTGACAGCGAATCTCGCCACCGAGGCTTTCGATCGCGCGCGCGGTGGCCCGGGCGAGCCGGATCATGCCGCCCTCGACCCGCCAAACGCCGGCTTGTTCGACGTTGGCGATCAGCGAAAGCGTGCCGGGAGCCGAGAACGGATTCGATCCATAGTAGGTCGCGTAGCGGGCGAATAGCTGGCGCAGGCGAGGGTCGCGGAAGTAGGAGCCCAGCGTCCGCCACAGCGAACGGTGCCAGTCGATGCGCATCAGCTGCCAGAGTCCGCCCGGGCCGGTTCGAGACAGACCCGCCATGATTCCCGGCGTCTCTGCTTCGATGAACGGCCCTTTGACGGTCTCGTAAATCTTGGCGGCATGCTTGTGGAACCGACGGAAGGCGGTTGCTTCGCGCTTGCCTGCGAAGGATGCGATCGCCTCCGCTGAACGGTCCGCGTCGGCGAAGAGGTCGAGCGTGGCACCGCCGGGCCACGCATGCCGCGCAAGTACCTCGAGAGGGCGGGTCGGGACCGCAGCGTGGAAGTCGAGGCCGGCTTCGTCCCACAGTCGCTCGAAGACGTGACGCATCGTCAGCACGGTCGGGCCGGCATCGATCTCTTGTCCGGCGACGCGGACGACCCGCATTTTTCCGCCGACTTCAGGCGCGCGTTCGAGGACCGCGACGCGTCCGCCGGCTCCAGCGACGCGCAGCGCCGCCGACAGGCCGCCGACGCCACCACCGACGACGATGGTGTCGAGGGTTTCGGAGGAGCTGGAGTTCACCTTTGACATCGTCGCGTCCATCGTAGGGCAGCTTGAGGGGCTTGTCCATCCTTTGCAAAAGGATTGACAAAGCTGCGAAGTTCGCCAAACTCACCCCATATGGGCGGCGACCCAGAAGCCGAAGCGTGTCTCGAAGAGGCGTTTGAGTGGATTACGGGGCCCACGACCCCTCCGCAGCTCGAGGCCGCGATGCGCCACGCCGTGTTCGGCGGAGGCGGCCGTGTTCGACCTCGTCTAGTGTTGGCGGTGTCCAAGGCCTGTGGACGGGGCGATGCACAAGTCGCGCGCGCCGCCGCTGCATCGATCGAGTTTCTTCACTGCGCATCGTTGGTGCACGACGATTTGCCAGCCTTCGACAACGCTTCGCTGCGTCGTGGTCAGCCGACCGTCCACGTGGCGTATTCCGAAGCGCTCGCCGTGCTCGTCGGCGACGGACTGATCGCCGGTGCGTTTGAAGTCCTCGGCCGCGGCTGCGCGGCCAACCCTCAAATGCTGCCCCCGCTCCTCGCTACGGTTGCACGGGGTGTGGGCGCCATTCGGGGCATCGTTGCCGGGCAAGCGTGGGAGTCCGAGCCGTCGCCGAACCTGCGGCTGTATCACCGAGCAAAGACCGGCGCGCTGTTCGAAGCGGCGGTTTGCGCGGGCGCACTCGCAGGTGGAGGCGATCCCGCTGCGTGGCTGCCTGTCGGATCTCGCCTCGGCGAGGCGTATCAAGTCGCGGACGACATTCTCGACCAGATCGGCACGGCCGCGGAACTCGGCAAGCCCGTGGGGCAGGACGCGCGCAACAACCGACCTTCGGTTGCGCTCGAACTCGGCGTGGAGCGTGCGTACGGCCGCCTCCAGAGCTTGTTCGACTCCATGTTCACCTGCGTGCCCGCCGTACAAGGTCGTCAAGAGTTTGTGCATTGGGCGATGAGGCTGTGCAAAAGCCTGTTCCCGCAGCCGGAACAGAAACACACAGCCAAGGCTGGAGAGAATGCTTTCTTGACCGCGTAGGGCTGTTCTGAGCCTCCGGCGAGGCCGACGCTACGTTGTAAAAAATACGCGTTCAAACCTTGCTCGACTATTTTCAAACCTTGTACATTGTGGTACGACGACACTGCGAGGAGTCGAAGACATGCAGCACCTAGCGATCGCAACCGCTCGACCGGCCCCTGTTCAAGCTTTGAACGTGACCGACCGCCCGACAGAGGGCGAAGCCTTGGACGTCTACTTCAAGGAGCTCGAGCGCGAGAACCTGATGCGACCCGACGAGGAACTCGCCGCGGCGACGCGGATCCTCGAGCTGCGGCAGCGCTACTGGGCCATCCTGCTGAGCTACGTTCCGCTGCATCGCGGCATCTTCGAACTCGTCACTTCCGGTCTGTCGAAGGACAAGCTGGAAATGGTGGACGTCAAACGCGCCAAGACGCAGGTGATCGGCAAGCGTGGCGTCACCCCGGAATCCTCGGCCGTCATCGCCCTCGCAGAGCAACTCGCCGACGCCGACCCCTCCTCCGACATTGCCGACCGCATCGCAGCTGAAGTCCAAGCGTTGCTGCACGGCCGCAACGACGGCGGCCATCTCAAGCTGCGCGCGGCCCAGCGCAAATCCGATCGCTTCGATGAGTACGCCCGTGGCGTGGAGCGTGCACGCCTGCATCTGCACGCGGCCCGCTCCGAGTTCGCCCGCGCCAACCTTCGCCTTGTCGTCTCGATGGCACACCGCTACCGCCGGAGCGGTCGCATGAGCCTGGCCGACCTCATTCAAGAGGGGAACGTCGGCCTGCTGACGGCGGTCGACCGGTTCGACCCGCGTCGCGGCTTCCGGTTCTCGACCTACGGGAGCTGGTGGATTCGTCACGCGATCAGCCGTGCGCTGTCCGACCGAGGCCGCGCCGTTCGACTGCCGGTGCACGTCATCGAGCTCCAGTCGAAGCTGTCCAAGATTCGTCGCGAGTACGAGCACAAGCACGGCCATGAGCCCGAGCTCGAGGTCCTCGCCAGTCTCGCCGACGTGCCGAAGGAGAAGATCGAGCGGTTCGGCCGCGTGCTTCTCGAGCCCGACACCCCGCGGGACGACGGCTCCGAGCCCGGACGCCCGCGTGGCATCGACGCCCTTGCCGACGATGAACCCGCCGTCGATCAGCGCATCGAGTCGTTCGAGCTCGATGGTGCGCTGCAGGGGGCGCTCGAAACCCTGCGCCCCATGGAGGCTGAGATCCTGCGTCTTCGTTTCGGCCTGGATGGAAGCCAAGGCCTCACGCTTCGCGAGATCGGCGAGGTGTACTCCCTTTCCCGCGAGCGCATCCGGCAGATCCAGCAGCGCGCGCTCAACAAGCTGCGTGATTCGCTGCAGGAAGACGGCTTTGGCTCGGCGCCTGTGGAGTACACGACAGCGCTGCAGGCCGTATAGCGTGGACGTCCTGCTCACCGGTGCGACCGGGACCATCGGTCGGCGTCTGACCAGGCGCCTGCAGCAGGACGGCCATGAGGTGATCGCATACGTACGCGACCTCGAGCGCGCTGCTGGTCAGCTGGGATCGGCGGTCGCGCTCGTTCATCACCACGACGACGACGCGCTCACAAACGCCGTCGAACGCGCCGACGCCGTGGTGAACCTTGCCGGCGCTCCAGTCGCGCAGCGGTGGACGCCCGCGGTTCGCAGGGCGCTTCGCACCTCCCGGGTCGACGTGACGCGTCGAATCGTCGACGCGATGCTCGCCAGCGACGGTCCGCCGACGGCGTTGATCTCGGCCAGCGGTGTCGGGTGGTACGCCTCTCACCCCGCCCGCGTTCGGGTCGAATCGATGCCACATGGCGACGACTTCTTGGCGCGACTGTCGGCCGAGTGGGAGTCCGAAGCACGCCGGGCCGGCGCCAACGACCGGACCCGCGTCGTCACGCTTCGGATCGGACTCGTCTTGGCCCCCGAAGGCGGAGCGCTCGCTCGCATGGCCCCGCTGTTCCGCTGGGGCCTCGGCGCATCGTTGGCTTCGGGTCGACAGTACGTACCGTTCATTCACGTCGACGACGTCCTGGGTCTGTTGCTCGCGGCGCTCGACGACGAGCGCTATGCCGGCCCGGTCAACGCGTGCGCGCCCCAACCGGTGCAGCAACGCGTGTTCGCCCGTGCTCTTGGTCGCGCGCTGCACCGGCCGGTGCCCTGGCGAGCGCCCGCCGTCGCACTTCGGCTCATGCTCGGCGGCGACGCGATGCACATCGTCACGGGAAGCTGGCGGGCCGTGCCGGCGAGGGCCCTCGAACTGGGCTACCGCTTTCGTTTTTCCGAACTTTCGGACGCACTGTCCGACCTCTACGCCGCGGCTGCATCCGCACCGCTGGCTCGCCTCGATTTGTCCTCTTGAACCGGAGCGCGACCCATTCGCGCTCGAGGAACCATCATGCGTGCCGAGTATCTCCTCTTCGACCTGTTGATCCTGGCGGGCCCTCTCGCTCTGAGCCTGATGCCGCGGCATCGCTTCTTGGCCAAGGCACGAGGCATTGCCATTGCGGTCCTGCTCATCGCCGTACCGTTCATCGCCTGGGACGCTGCCGTTGCGGGCAAGCACTGGTGGTTCGATGCTCGCTACACCCTGGGGATCGAGGTGTTCGGTCTGCCCATCGAAGAAGTACTCTTCTTCTTCGTCGTGCCGTACGCCTGCGTCTTCAGCTGGGAGACGATCATCGGCGGTGCGAAGGCACAGCCGCGCGGCACGGGCAACATCGCGTATGGTCTTTCGGCTGCGCTCGTTCCCGCCGGCATGGTGGTGTTCATGACCGGGCGCGAGTACACGGGCCTGACGCTGTCGAGCCTGGGTCTGGCAGGCGTCTTGGACCACATGTTGGGCACCGGCCTGCTTCGGATGCGCCGATACTGGGCCTATGCCGCACTCGTCCTCGGCTTCACGGCGATCTTCAACACGTACCTGACGATGCGCCCTGTCGTGCACTACGGCGAGGCATATTACCTGGGCATCCGCCTTGGCACGGTGCCGATCGAGGACTTTGGCTATGGCCTCGCGCTCTGCACCGCCGCGGTCAGCCTGTTCCAGTGGCACCAAATCCGGATCGCCCAACCGTCGTGGGCAGCCCGGCTGATCGAGCGTGGGTTCGGTGGGTATCGGCACCAGCTCGAGCCCGTCGACGAAACACGCCCTGAAGCCCTCGCCGCGCCGAAGCGGGTGGCGGTGGTGGGCGGCGGCCTTGCGGGCTTGTCTGCGGCTTCGATGCTTGCTGAGCGTGGGTTCTCGGTGACGCTGATGGAGAAGAATCCATACCTCGGTGGAAAAGTCGCGGCATGGACCGAAACGCTCGACGACGGCTTCGAGGCTACGGTCGAGCACGGTTTTCACGCCTTCTTCCGGCACTACTACAATCTCGACGACTGGCTCGATCATATCGGTGTGCGCGCGTCGATGAAGTGCGTGGGTGACTACACGATCCTGACGACCGATGGGCGCCGCCTCTCGTTCGAGGACCAGCGTGAGGCCCCAATCCTCAACCTGCTCAACCTTGCGCGACGCGGTCTGTACAAGCTCGGGCCCGTCGCACGAGGCCCCGCAGGGCAGGAGATGGAGGCCTTCATGCGCTATGACGCCGACGACACCTTCGCGGCTTTCGACGACGTGCCGTTCGCGGACTTTGCAAAGCGGGCCGAGCTGCCCCGTGACCTGCTCACGGTCTTCAACGCGTTCTCGCGGGCGTTCTTTTCGGACGATGACCGCCTCTCGACCGCGGAGCTGATCAAGAGCTTCCACTTCTACTACCTCAGCCACGACCACGGCCTGGGCTACGACTTCGTCGACGGCAGCTACAAAGAGGCGCTCGTCGACCCGGTTGCTGCCCACTGCGAATCGCTGGGGGTGGAGCTGCGGACCGAGGCCGGCATCGAAGCGCTCGAGCCGCGTGACGACGGGCGCTGGGACGTGGACGAGGAGACCTACGATCACGTCGTGCTCGCCACCGACGTCGGTGCGGCCGGACGCATCCTGAAGGCGAGTGAGGGCGTGCGAGCCAAGGCTCCGAGCCTGGTTGCGCGGTTCGACCACGTGCGGCCGGGGCAGCGCTACGCCGTGCTGCGCGTGTGGCTCGACCGCCCGTCGCCGACCGATCTACCCGTGTTCGTGTCGACGGAGCGACTCGACTCGATCGACGCCGCCGCGTTCATCGACCGCATCGACCCTGACGCCGCCGTATGGGCGCGCGAGCACGAGGGCAGCGTCGTCGAGTTGCACTGTTACTCGGTTCCCGACGACATGCCCGACGAGGCGGTGCGCGACAGTCTCATCGAAGGCATGCGGCACTTCTTCCCCGAGTTCGCCGATGCCACCGTGCACCACGAGCACATGCAGCTGCGACGCGACTTCACCGCGTTCCACGTGGGCATGGGCAAGCACCGCCCGGGGGTTGAAACCGAGCTGCGGGGTCTCGTGCTCGCCGGAGATTGGGTGAAGTTGCCATGTCCGGCGATGCTCATGGAAGCCGCCCATACCTCGGGCCGCATGGCCGCGAACGCGATCGCGCGGGCCGAGGGCGTTCGCGAGGCGCCCGTGTATACGGTCCCGCTCAAGGGCCTGCTGACCAAGCTGCCGGCGCGTCCGGGGACGGCGCCAGCGCCGGCCGATGTCCCGGCCGAGTAGCACCGGCGAGGCGGCTCGCCCCCACGCTTGCGGTGATAGGGTCCGGCCGTGTTCGCGCGTCGCCGGCTCACGGTTCCTGGTCCCACCACGCCGTCGTTCAAGCAGGCGATGCAGTTTGGCCAGAACCCGTATCGGTTCCTCGCGGAGTGCCGCGCCACGTACGGGGACGTCTTCACGATCCGCCTGCCGCGCGGACCGGAGAAGGTCATTGCGTGCGCACCCGAGGACATCTCCGCGATTTTCTCGCTCGACGCGGATGCGTACCGAGCCGAAGAGATCGCGCTTCATCTCAACCTCGGATTGAACTCGGTGCTCTTCGCCGACGGTGAACGGCATCGTCGCAAGCGGCAGATCCTGGCGCCGCCGATGCACATCGCGAAGCTGCGGACCTACGCGGAGGCGATGCTTCGTTTGACCGATGCGCGGCTCGACGAGCTGGTCATGGGTGAGGCCTTCACGGCGTTCGACGTGTGTCGCTCGATCACGCTGGACGTGATCCTCGAGACCGTCTTCGGCGTGGACCCGAGCTCGGACTCGGGACGTGCGCTGGTCGAGTGCCTCGTCGAGTGGCTCGAGACGGCGCTGACGCCGGGGATGTTCGGTCTTTCGCTCGCCATGCGTGGCACGGTGCTGCGTCGCGCGCTGGAGCGGCGGACCGACCGAGCCGGGGAGGGGAGCTACGGGCGAGACTCTTCACTCCCGTGGCGGAAAATCGCGCGCGCCAAAGCGGACCTGCTCGAGCTGCTGCGCAAAGACGTCGCGCGGTGTCGGGCTGAAGGGGTGGGGACGCGGGCCGACGTGTTGGCGCTGCTGGTGTCTGCCCGGTACGAAGACGGCGAGCCGATGGACGAGGACGACATCCTCGACCAGCTCGTCACGATGCTGGTCGGCGGCTTCGAGACCACGACCAACACCCTCGTCTGGGCCATTTTTCATATCTTGAGCAACCCAGAGGCGCTGGCGGGAATTCGGGCCGAGTGTCGGGAGGTGTTCGGCGAGGGGGGCATCGACGCCAATCGGTGCACCGAGCTGACCTTTCTCGACGCTTGCATTCGAGAGTCGATGCGGTTGAGCCCGATCTCGATCGCACCCACCCGAGAGTTGACGAAGCCGATGACGCTCGGCGGGCATGAGATCCCGGCTGGCACCAGCGTCTGGGCCTGCATCTACCTCGCACAGAGACGGCCCGAGACCTGGCCAGACCCCGACCGGTTCGACCCGCAGCGCTTCTTGGGCAAGCAGACACCCAAGCCCAACGTCTTCTTCCCCTACGGCGGCGGACGGCGACGTTGCATCGGTGCAACCTACGCCCAGTTCGAGATGCGAATCGTGCTCGCGCGGCTGCTCGAGCGGTTCGACGTCGAACTTCTGACCCGAGAGCCCCGACCGGAGATGGTCGGGCTCACAGTGTCCCCGCAGGACAACCTTCGACTCCGCGTCGCCGCGCGCAGCTGAGTCAGGGCTCGATGCCGGCGAACCGCCACGCGCCCGCAATCGCGGTGCGTGCTTTGGCGTCGGTGCCGAGCGCGGATGCGTCGAGCGACTGCAGCGCGTCTTCTCCCGGCGAGATGCCCTGCTCGATGAGCAGCTCCAGGGGATCGAGGAATCGCGACTCGCGACGTCCCTTGCTGTCCAGCACGTCGAAGCGATCGAGCGCCTCGCGGGAGAGCTCGAGCACGCGCTTGGCGAGGTCGTGCACACGCGTGGACTTCATGCCCACCGTGGCGGCTTCGTGCCAAAGCGCAACGCGTTCGTCGAAGGCCAGCGCATTGAGGGGCGCCATCGCCTCATCGCCCGCGTCGTCGTCGTAGAGCAACCCCTTGAGCAGGGCTGGCACGGCGCATACGAATCGGCTGCCGACGGCATCAGCCGAGCGGAACTCGAGGTGCGGCTTGAGTCGAACCTCGGGGAAAACGGTGCTCAGGTGGAGCGTCCAGTCGTCCCAGGACGCGCGGGTGGTGGTGCCATCGGGCATCTGCGCGCCGTGCTCGAGGAACTCTCGGAAGGGCGCGTGGTGGGCGATGTACTTGCCGCCGCGCTTGTAGAAGAACATCGGCACGTCGAGCACCCACTCGACGTAGCGCTCGAACGCGAACGGTTGTTCGAAGAAGAACGGTCGAATGCCGCAGCGCTCGTTGTCGACGTCGGTCCACACCCAGCTGCGCGAGGAGACCTTGCCGCTGCGCTTGCCCTCAACCAGCGGAGAGTTGGCGAACATCGCCATCACGATGGGGGCCAGCGCCGAAGCGCGACGAAGCCGACGCCCTGCGTTTGCCTCCGAGGTGTTGTCGAAGTTCGCCTGCACCGTGCAGGTCCGCAGCATCA
>CAYSPB010000309.1:0-9519 GCA_964432695.1 uncultured Nannocystaceae bacterium | reverse complement strand
CTGTTGTTGCGGACGACGGTGATGACGTCGTTGCCGGCCTGCTCGGTCGTCGTGATCTTCACGTCTTGAACGTGCTCTGCCACTCGGATCGAGGTGGCGTTGACGAGGTCACCGCCGGTGGTGACGGGGTACGTGTCGATACGGAGCCGGCCGTTGCCGTCTCGGCTCGCCACCGCGAACCCAGCGGGCAGAGCGGTGATGTCGAGCCGCGTGGTCACGGGGTCGTCGGTCTCGGCGTCGGTGCCTCGGGTGAAGGTCCAGCCCGTCGCGGAGATTTCGTACGGGATGGTCTTGAGCCGCCCGCCCGCGGTGCGAACCGCGACGGCAATGCCGTTGTAGCGACGCGAGTTGGCCACGGCGACGGCGCTAACGGTTCCGGCGGCCGCCGAACCGCGGGGCTCGATCTGCCAGCCTCCATTGAAGCGTACCTGCCACGCGCGCAGGGAGAGGTCACCGCTGCCGTCACGCGCGGCGGTGACGAACTTGAACGAGGAGTTCCCGTACTGCGTGAAGTCCAGCGCGCTCACGGGTCCGGCGGTGTAGTCGTCGAGCCGTGAGAACGAGCCGTCGTTGCGGACGTAGTACAAGATCAGCTTGAGGTTGCCGCCCGAGGTTCGTAGGGCTGCAAGCATCAGCGTGGGGCTGACGCGCTGCAGGTGAATGTCGCTCGCGCCGCCTTCGACGATGTCATCGCGACGCGTGATGGCGTTGACTTCGACATCCCAGCTGATGAGTTGCAGGTCGCCGTCACTGTTGCGAACGGCCGTGACCGCACGGCCCTCGTGCAGGGACACGGTGTCGACTTCGCTGACCGAGCCCGCCGATGCGTGTGCGCGCCGTAGGAAGGGGGAGGGGCTGATCATCGTCGGGCCGTCGGACGCGGTCACCGTGTCGCCATCCAGCGGCGCCCAGGCATTCCACGCCGGCCCTGCGTCGTCGGAGTACGGCTGGGCGTAGGCCTGCTCGAGCTTGACGGCGATGTTGGTGTCGGGCTCATCCCCGTTCTCGACCTCGTTGTATTGCAGGTGCAGGTGTGGCCCCGTGCTGTTGCCGCTATTGCCCGCGCGACCGATGTACTGACCGCGAGAGACCCGGGCGCGCAGGAAGGGGTGCACCCAGGTGTCGCGCTGATAGGACCCCACGCGGGACTTGGTGAGGTCGATGGTTTCCTCGTCCTCGGGGTGGGGGCAGAGGCTCGACGAGATCGTGCCTTTCCGCAGGTGAGTCAGAGCGATCATGTCGCCCTCGTCGGTGCGCAGCCAGATGTGGTTGCCGTTGCCGCCGATGACGGCCGTCGGGTCGAAATCCGGGTCGTCGGCGTTCTCCTCGTTGGCGACGTTGGGCAGCTTCACGCCCGCCTGCGGGTTGTCGTCGTAGTTGCGAAAGCAGGACGTGATGACGCCATCGGCCGGGGCGTATACGGGCTTGTTCCACGTGTAGTAGTTCGAGTTGGCGTTGGTGTTGCCCACCTTGGAACTCCACTGTCCTCCCTCCCAGCGCTTCACCTTGAGGTCGAGGTCGAACTCGCCTTCGGAGAACTCGTCGACGACCCAGACCTCGTTCGTGCCGAGGTCGGCGCCACGGGCAAAGAACGCGTACGCGCGGGGTGTGTCGGCTTGCGGGTCGGGGGCGGCGGTGAAGCCCGCGGCGTCGGGCTCGACGTCGACGTATCCCGTAGAGCTCTCGTCAGCCCACCCGGTGTCGTCGTCGAAGTCTTCATCGAATGGGTCGGTACCGGACGTCGATCCCTCCCACGTCTGGGCGCCCTCCGGGGAAGGGCCATCGCAGGCCCCCAGAGCGAGAGCGAAGGCGGTGAGGACGAGTGCGTGCGTCGCTGCGGACGGTTCATTCATGGCACCGGCTGCAGTGATGGCGGGCAGGTGTCGGTTCACGGCGGCGTTCACTTTTTCGGCGGAGACGAATAGACGCGGCTCGCGCATTCCCCAGGGGACCCCGCCGAACCCCTCGAGCACCGCCATGCGAATGGCGCGACCGAACGGTACGCGTGCTCGCTTTCCGATCGTATGCATCGTGACGACGGCTGCGGATTGCGTAGCCGGTGCCATCGAAGGTACGGGGCAAGAACTCGGTCGCGACGTTCGTGATGCTCGCGTATCGAGCGCGCTACGTTCAGCATGCGGCTCTTTGGCTGAAAACGTTGCTCGTGCAACGAGGCCCTGTTCGGTTTGTTCGTTCCGGCGGCGATCCTGCGAACGCCGTCATGCACCGGTTTGACGACGCGCCCGCTCGGCTTCACGCCTAATGCGTGGTGGATGCCAACGGATGGGAGGAAGAGCGGTCGACCCTCGTCTGGGATCGCCGCTGGCCGTCGAGCATCGGCAGGATCTTCTCGGCTCGCGTTCCATCCCAGCCGGAGACGATCATGCTGCGCGTGATCGGGGCGGGACTGCGCCGCGAACACTTGAGCTGTCACGTGCGGACGCCCGGCTTCGTCCTCCATCGCCTCCGTGGGGGGCTCGAGCGCCGCGGCGGTGCCGAAGTGCTGCTTCCGGTCCGAATCGAGCGAACGACGGAGACTGGACTTGCGGTGTGTAGCGTCGAGGTCTCGCTTCCGCCATCGGCCCGAAGCGCCTCGTGCCTCGTTCGCGTCGCTCGGCGCCGGGTGACGGTGCCGCGGACCCGAAGGCCCCAGTTCACGATTACGCGTCGCGCAGTCGAGATGCGTCGGGACGTTCGAGGCCGATTCGGGGACCGTTCCTAGCGTCCCCGTCGACCCGCGATTTTCAGCGACTCGCTTTTTGGTGAGGTTGGCCGAGCGTCATGGGCAACCGACGGTTATCTTGGGGGTCCGGGGAGGGTGATGACAGACGCGGCGGGGTGCTGGTCCGGTCGCGAGGTCACAGGGGGCCATGGAGCATGGACGAGGTAGAAGGGCAGAGGGAGCAGGTATCGGGTCTTTCGGAGTCGATGGCGCGATACATCGATGGGGATGCGCGGGCGTTTGTGGTGCTGCACGACGCGCTGGCGTTTCGGCTGCGCGGATATCTCTACGCGCTGGTACGCAGCGAAGCGGCCTGTGACGACCTGTTGCAGCGCACCTATTTGAAGGCTCACGTCGCGCGTCGGCGGTTCCGGCCGATGAACGACGACCCCGACGGCGCGGTGCTTGCCTGGTACTTCGCGATCGCACGAAACGTGGCGATGGACTTCCTTCGCCATCGGTCTCGCCGTCGCGATGCTGTGTCGCCGGAGCCGACACCCGTTGGGCAGGACGTTCCCGATGCGCGACCGAACGCGGAGCAGGCCTACGAAGCGCATCAAGCCCAACAGCGGCTGATTGGCGTGGTGCGTGCTGCAGTCGAGCGACTGCCTGATACGCAGCGCGAGGTGGTCGAGTTGCACAAGCTTCGAGGACTGCCGATGGCCGACGTGGCGCGTCGCGTTGATGCACGCGAGGGGACCGTTCGGGTCCGCGCGCATCGTGCTTACCGCGGCCTGGCCACGCTGCTTCGGCCGCGCGTGCGGCCGCTTTTGGGCTACGCACCGCGGGCTCATTAGCGGCTGGCTCGTCCGCGTCTTGCTGGCCGGCGATCGGCTCCTGGGTCGACGTGGCCGTCCGTTCGTCGAACGGTGGACATTTGCCGCGACTACTCTACAGTCGAGACAAGTACCCGTTGCGGCCATCCTCCGTGGCGTGACGACGGCGCGAATGCAGCGTCGGGACGTGCCCCCCTCCTACGACGCATCGCTGACGATGGTTGCTCCTCTGCCGCACGTTTCATTCTTCGACGTTCTCACGGGGGGCCAGCTGCGGCCCGGCCACGAGCGCGACGACGTCGTTTCGGCGCTGGTGCGAGAGTTTGGGTTGGACACGGCGGAGGCCGAGGAACTTCTCGAGCCTGGGCAAGTGGTCGTGAAGGCAGGTGTCGACGAGCAGACGTCTCGCACGTTCGTCGCTGCGTTCCGACACTGCGGGCTCCATGCCTGGGCGGCGCCCGCAGAGGCCGGCAACATCGCGGGGCCGGTCTCCTTCGAGTGGCGGGAGCAGCCGGGGCGTGCCGTGACGAGCTCGGAAGATGCGTGGCGCGTGCAACCCTCGGTCGAGACCGGCTCGTATCAGCCACCGGCCGAGCGCATTCGGCAGCAGCAGATACGCGACGTTCTGCCCCAGCCCGTTCGCGAACCGGCACGTCTCGTCTACGAGCCCGTACAAACGCGGCTCATCACCATGCCCGGGTGGCTTTCGTTCTTCCTGAAGGTGTTTGCCGTCCTGCTCGCCATGAGCTCGACGGTGCTCATCAGGAACGCGGTTCGCTGTGGTGCTCGCGCGGCGACACAGGCGGCCGAAGATGCGGCCGCCGCCCCGCGCGAGTGACCGCTCAGGTCGATTCTGTCGCCGTCGCGTTCGTCGAGTCTGCGCCGCGATGCACGGTCGGCCGCGCACGGCGGCTGATGTCTCGTAGCCGCTGCGCGAGCGAGCGCTCCGGCTCTGCGCTCTCCGCCGTTCGGCGCAGGCGGAGCTGGACGCGCGCGCGCAGCGTGGGGATCGAGTACCGAATCCGACGATCGTTGCGACGGCGGGCGGTGACCGGCCCAGGCCATGACGGCGGCGCGGGGCACTCTCGACTCACCTTCACCCGCGGGTGCCGGGACAGCATACCGCCAATCTCGTCGTCCCAGCTCTCGGCCGAGCTCGACAGGGACGGATGCCCCGCGACGGAGCGACAGTAGGAAAAGTGCTCTCCAACCCGCTGCATGCGTGCTTGCGCGGCGCCACGCTCTCCACTGACAAACTCGAGGGCTGCGAGCTCGACCTGTACTTCGAGTCGCGCAGGCTCCAGAGCCAGCGCCGCTTCGAACAGCTCACGCGCGCGTCCCCATTCGTCCTCGCGATCGCACAGTGCTCTGGCCGCGCTGACGAGTGCGTCCACCCGTACGTCTTCGTCAAGACAAGGCGCGTGCACGCCCGTAGTTGGTGTCGACATCGATTTCCTGCCTCCCGCTTCGACAGACCGACGCAGCTCGAACGCCACCGGACCCCCCGTGAGTCCCGTTGGTTCGACCCTCTCGTCGTTCCCCGCGTCTACAGCATGGGCATGAGCGGTTTCGGCCGCAACGTCAATCGCCGGAAGTGGCCAGTCGATGAGGTCCCTTACGCGACCGACGATGCGTGGATCCACGAGCGGTCAGCGTGGTCGGAACCGGTCGACCGTGTTCGCGTCGTGCTCAGCCCTCGACCACGCAGCCGCACAGCAAGAGCTGCAGCGCGGTGCAGGGAACGGCGTCGTCCTCCGCGATCGACGACGTCGCGGGTTCGAAACGCAGCATCCGCCCCTCGTCGTTGAGAACACCCCAAAGCTGGCAGTCATCCGGAACCTCATCATTGGGTCCCCACCAGAAGTTCGGGGAGGCGGGCGTGCTCAAAGCCGACGTGACGCTCTCGGCGAAGGGGCCGAGGACCTTGCCCTCGCTCAGCGTGGCGAAGGAGGTCGCGATCTCCTGCCCGTCGGGGCCGACCAGAGGCAGCTCGAGCAGCTCGGGGTGTGCGTTCGAGACGGCCGAGTAGGAGCTGCTGCTCGAGGCGATGATGGCGAACGGGGCTTCGCTGCACAGCATGCCCCCCTCGAGATTCGTCTCCTCGAATGCGCAGGTCATCGCGGCGCTCTCGGCGAGCGTCCCCGAAGCCCCGAACTGGCCGGTCGTACGCGCCGCGAAGAGCACGACGAGGGGCTCGTCGGCGTCCGGTCTGGCCGAGGTGTCGGCCTCCCGTTCGGTGTCCTCGGTGTCGACGTCGGTGCCGGGTCCGGTGGCCATGCTCGACATCGAGGTGGCCGCGCTGGCGTCGGAGGTCGGCGTGCCGCTCGCGCCGTCAGCGGATCCCTCATCGCGGCCGTCCGTCGGACCTGGGGCCGTCGTCGCGACCGAGGTGTTGCTGTTGCTGCTACCGCCCTCGGCCGAGCCGTCCGCCTGCGCGTCGTCGCCGAAGTTGGGGTTGAGCCGAATGCAAGCGGTCGAGAGCGTCGCAACCGTCGCGAGGACGAACCATCGCACGCGCCAAGGGTACCGTGTGCGGACTGCGCCAGTCCGCTGCGGGGCAATGCCCTGGGATGGTCTCGTGGTCGTGTCGACGACGGGGACGCTGCTATCGGCGGACCTTGCTGCCGACCACGGAGCCGCGATGCTGGGTCCCTTCGGCATCGACGCACGTGACGTCGAGCCGTTTGAGGCCCGCGGCGATGCCAAGGACCTTCTTGGCGACCAGCCGCGACCGCTCGACGCGGCAGTTCTCGATGACCTCGCCCCCGGCGCGGACGTTTGCGAAGGCACCCACGGCGCCCGCATCGTTCATCTCGACGGCGAAGACGAACCGTTTTCGGCCCTGGGTGATGCGGATGTCCCACGTCGCGTCTTTGCCTTGGACGTAGTCGATGTCGATGTGTCGCCGGACGCCTTTGCCGAAGGGGCTCCGAGCATCGGCGTCGGAGGTATCGAGCCACCACATCCGCACGGCTGCGAGCGCGTCGGGGTCGTTTTGGTCGACCCACGCGTCGATGGAGATCTCGTAGTCGTCGTTGGGGTGGAAGTCTTGGTCGATGCGAAGGACCGGATGGTGGTCGTAGCCTTCGGGTGCGAGCTCGTCGGCGGCCATGCGCGTGTACGGGACCACGCTCGCGGACGCCGTCGGCACGGCCACGCAGGCGGCGAGAAACAGGGCGCTGAGGGTCGTTCGCGTGGTGGGGTGCTTCATCGTGGTCTCGCGTCGCAGAGTGCGTACTGCGGTAGTGCAGGTCGCGTTCCAATCGATCGCGCACTGTTTCGACGCTGCGCAGCGCCGGATTACGCATTCGACGACCGGATTTTGGACCCAGAGTGTTGCAAACCGCCACCACAGCGGTGTTGCACGCTCCACACAGTGTTTCTCCGCCGCATCAGCCCCCGCGGTGGAGACACGACGGAGCTGCGCAAACGTCGCTTTACGACTCGATTGCGTCCTTCACCGCGCGTTGTGCTCGGGACCGCGCGGCCCGCAGGGCGGCTGGGTCCCCGGACACCGCGGCGGCGTGGGCGTCGCGGAACGACATCGCATTGCCGGCGAGCGGGACGTCGTAGGTGGATTTCTTGTCGCGCAGGTCGGTGTCCTCCCGGACTCGCATGAGGTGGGCGCCGTCCGGCAGGAAGACCGTGGTCCGCCGCTCTTCGGCCGGCACTTCGACCGGCGCATCGCTGACGACCTTGTAGCTGCCGGCCCGAGGATGCAGGGTCAACGCGGCAGCGACCGAGCCGACGTCGAAGGCGCTGTCGGCCTGCACCGTACCGCAGTGGGTGCCGAGCAGCACGCTGTCGCGCACGTGACCGGCTGCGACCGTCGCGTCGATGACGACGCTGTTGCGGACCTGGACGTCCTTGCCGAGCGACGTCTCACCCGCGATCCAGTTGCCGTCGGCGTCGGGGAACTCGGGGAGCTCCGCTAGCGCGCGCGCGATGGTGCCGTCCACGCCCGAGGACCGAAGCGCGCCGTAGAACTCGAACATCCGCGTGTGTTGACCGATGTCGCCCCAGTACTGGTCGCCGAAGTCGAGCGCCATGAACTTCACGGGGCGTCCGTGCTGGGCCTCGAAGCGCGCGAGGGCTCCGACGAGGCGCTGCAGCACGTCGGGCATCATGCCGGCAAGGGCCGCCATGGCCGGCGCGCTCGCCTGCGCTTCGGACCACGCGGCTGCCCGCTGCGCAGCGGGAAGCGCAGCGATCGTTAGTGCGGTGAACAGCTGCGGGTCGAGGTCCGGACGGTCGCTCCGGGAGGCGGACGCATCGTGTACGTCGTCGGCAAAGGTCTCGAGCAGTACGTCCGCAAACGCAGCCGAAATGGCGATCGAGCCCAGGTTCACGCCACCGACGAGGTCGTCGCCGCGCCGCTGCAGCAGGCCCGCGTCCGCGAGGGCAGCCATCTGCGCCCGGGGCCGACGGGGAATGAATGCGGTGACTCGACCGGCATCATCGACGCCGACCCAGTCCTTGTTGGCAGCCGCGTCTTCGGTGATCGTCTGCATCGAGACGAAGCGGACGATGTCGGCCTGGGCGAGTGCGGGGTCGGTACCCGAGAGGTCGCGCGTGGGGATTTGAACCTCGTCGCCCCACTTGACCACGATGCCTTCGAAGCCACTGCGACGGAGGTAGGCTTCGACCGGGGCAAAGGTGCGTAGCGCGAGCTCGACGAGCGAGGCCCGTCGCTGCGTCGGTCCGACGCGTACGAACGCGTCGATCGCCGGTTTTTGGCCGCATTCGGCTTCGGTGATCGGGGTCGCTCGGGTGCCACTGCCAAAGACGAAGGCGACCAGCGCCCCGGCGCCCGGCTGGTAGTGCGGACGCGCGCGCTCCCAAAGCAGCAGCAGGCCGAGCGCCTGGTTGACCGGAAGGTCTTCGTGGAACGCGCGGGCGCTGGTGGCTCCGAAGTCGGGGCGCATCGCGTCGAGCTGCTCCTGCCAGAAGGTCTGCGCGGCGGTGGAACCACAGACCGCCCCCAAGAGCGCGGCTGGCCGCGTGTCGACCTCGCCTGCGAACAGCCGCTGACCGAGGGTGACGTTGGAGAGAACGGCGTCGGTGAAGCGCGTCTCATCGGCACCCTCGAGCATCGCGTGCAGCAGGCCATGGTCTGCCAAGCCCCGAGCGACGAGGTCGTCGGCACGAACGGCGTCGTTCGCTTGGGCGTAGATGCGCAGCTGCGGTGCGTTGCCCGACGGGCGGACGTGCACGACGTCGCCAGCCTCGAAGGTGATGCGAACGCCGTCGAGGGTGTCCACGGAGCGGACCGGCGTGAAGCCGGCTTCGGCGGTGAAGTGCATGGCCAGCCGGCGCCACAATCCCGAGAGGGCTGCGGTGTCGGACGCGTCGAGCTGCACGGTTGTGCCCGCGACGTCGGTTGCGCTGAAGCCCTCTTCGGTCCGCACGGCGCGACGCAGCGAGGCGTTGGGCATGCCATAGCGGCGTTGGAGCGCGGCGGACCGGGCGGGCTCGATCGCGTCGAGCAGCCCGGCCCGGCTGTGGCGCGCAGGCAGGGCACGCACGGTGTCGAGCAGGCGCCCGTCCTCGGCCTTGGCAGCCGCTGCGAGTCGGAGCGCGGCGACGATGGGCAGAGCAGCGTCACGGGTCGGCAGGGGCGCGAGCATGCCGTGGTCGGTCGTCATGGCCGAGGCGTGTAGGAAGCCGCCGTTGGCCTCCCAGCCGACCACGCGCGCGCCCTGCATCGTGTCCATCGCCGCGATGACCCAGGGCGAGCCGATCTTCGTGCGCCGCACGGTCGCCGAGCCTTCGAACACGGGCTCGACCATGTCGGTGGCGCTGATCGGGACGGCGATGGCGTCCGCGGGCATCGCCCGGGCGACCAGCACGCCGAGCACGTCGCCGCCGACGAACGACACGGCGCCGCCGGCATCGATGCCCGCCACGAGGGGCCGGTCGCTGTCGCCATCGGTCGAGATGACTGCATCGATGTCGTGTCCTTCGGCCCGTGCCTCGTCTGCGAGCGCCTGCAAGGTGCGTAGACCGGCCTCACCGAGGGCT
>CAYSPB010000308.1:0-9536 GCA_964432695.1 uncultured Nannocystaceae bacterium | reverse complement strand
CGTCGTCGTGGACAGCGCACAGCTCGCGCAGGTGCTGTGGAACCTGCTGCGCAACGCATCGCAGGCTCTGGGCGGCAGTGGGTCGATCACCCTACGGGTGAGCGTCGAGTCCGATGACGTCGTGGTTTGCGTCGCGGACGATGGTCCTGGAATCCCCAGCGCCGACCTCGAGCGCATCTTCGACCCGTTCTTCACGACGAAAGAGAGCGGGACCGGCTTCGGCCTGGCCATCGTGAACCGGATCATCGATGACAACGGCGGCACTATCGTCTGTGCCTCCTCTCCCGGAGGCACGGCCTTCACGATTCGATTCCCCCGCGTGGATCCGACGGCCCGCGCGGAAGAGTCCGGCGTTCTCGAGCTCGTCGAGGCGGAGGCCGGCGCGGTACTCAGAAGGTGATCGCCGGCCCGAGGTTCAGGTCGAACAGTAGGCTCGAGGTGTCCGGCACCCAGCCGCCGACGTTCAGCTCCATGAAGAACGCGAAGTTCTTGTGGATCTGATAGTTGAATCCGAAGACCGCGCCAAACATCGCCGGCCCGATCACCACGGTATCGATGCGCTCGTCATCGGCCGCGGTGACGTTGCGGACCGACTGCGAGATGAGGACTTCCGCTGCGCTCTCCTCTTGCGAACACCCGCCGTTGTACGGCCATACGGGCACGCAGTTATTCGGGTCCACGAACCCAGTGTCCGGGTCGATGGGACCATGCAGCGCCGTCTCCCCCCGGTCGGGCACGCTGTTGCCGTTGCGGTCGTTCGAAAAATTCATCGGTACGCGCAGGCGAGCCTGGCCGTAGCCCGCGAAGCCACCGGCAAACAGCCGGAACTTTCGCTCGTCCTTGCCGAAGAAGTACTTCACCTTCGCGCCCGCGGCCCACGTGAACGAGGGTCGCTGGCGGAAACCCGGAGGTGACGCGGCTTTGACCTGCGTCGAGAAGCTCTCCGGACGGCCCAGGCGCGTGTCGTCGGTTTCGACGTTCGAGCCAGTGACGACCTGGAAGCGGCCGAACACAGACACGACGACGCGCTTGCCCACGCGAATGCCGAGTTCGGGCGCGATGTGGAACGGTGCGAGCGCGAAGCCGGTGCTGACCGGATGCCGACGTCCGCAGTATGCAGGGTCGTAGGCGGACGCGAGCGCGGTCCGCTCCGCCTCGTCGCCCGGCGTGTAGGGCACGGCCCCGAACGCTTCGATCTCCTGGAGGTGGGAGGCGAACGTGAGCTGGTCGCCCGCCAGCGGCGTGCGGCCTGCATACCAGCGCTCGATCGCGCAGGCCTGCTCGGGCGGACCGTAGACCGCCCCAGGAATGCCCGGCGTGTACTGCTCGTAGGTCAACTCAGCCGTGCCTCGGGCGATGCCCAGACCGGTACCGATACCGAGGTTGATGAAGACGCGGGGCAGGGAACTCTTGCCCGAGGACTTTTTCTTCTTGGGCTTCTCTTCGTCGCCGTCGTCATCGTTGCCGTCGTCGCCGTCCCCACCATCGGCGGTCGCCGCCCCAGCGGGCACGGCTGCGTTCTCGTCCATCTTCAGGACCAGCGGGTTCCGTTTGTCGCCACGGTTGACGATGACCTGCTGAGACGGGTCGAACGCGTAGAAGAAGTACTCGACGTCGTTGCCCTGGTGCTTGTCGACCGGGAGCGTGAAGGCGCCCCAGTTCCCCTCTCCATCATTGAGCATCTCCTCGCCCGTGAACTCGCCGTCGGTCCCGGCGGGGCGCCAGTACATGACGATCGAGCTGCCCAGCGGCAGCGAGGCGTTCGCGACGGCGATGAACTCGATGTCGGCATTCGGCGTGCCCGGGGGAATGGTGTGGACGACGGCATCCGTCGGCTGCGGCAGGCTCGCCCGCGCCTCGTTGAAGATGGCGAGCAGCTCCGGCGGGGCGAGCTCGATGGGAAGCTTGACGTTGTAGTCGAGCCGAATCGCATCGATGCAGGCCTGGAGCGCTTGGCCCCGGTCCTGCGTCTCGGCCCAAAGCAGGCCGGCCTTCATCGCGTACATCTTGGCCAGCGACGGATCGTCCCCGAGGCCCGACGACTTGGCGTTCGAGATCGCGGTGTCGAGGGTGCCCAACGCCGCGCCGAACTCGAAGTTGTTCGACTGCTCGAACGCGGTGATGTACGCGTCCGAGACCGCGTCTCGGGGTCCGGCCGCTTGGACGGCACCCGGGCTCAGCCAGAGGCCAAAAGCCAGCGTCGTCGCCACGATCGCAGCGCGGCACCAGCGCAAGGGGGTGTTGCAGCGTTTCGAAGACCGGGACACCGCCTATCCTTCTACTACGGGCGGACGCCGCGTTGGGGTTTTCGCGCGCAAACGAAAGCCTCATCGGACGTCCCGTCCCACTCGTCGCCGTGCTTCACCCGTGAACGGACGAATAGCCGGCAACTCTTGGTTTGGGGCGAGGACCGCAGCGACGTCCAACGGAGCGACGAGCCACGCGCGACGGACCGGCACCATGCATGACCTGCTGCTGACGCCGCGGCGGCGAAGCGGCCCTCTCAGGCCGCTCGCCGGGTTTCAGCGCGGTCGCTACGGCTTGGGCTCGCAGTCGACGTTGGAGACGTTGAACTCCACGCGCCGGTTCCGAGCGCGACCGTCGTTGGTCCGGTTGCTGTCGATGGGACGTTCCTCACCGAACCCGACCGGCTCGAGGCGACTGGACGGGACGCCCTTGCCTTCGAGGTATCGAGCAACCGCGTCGGCGCGGCGCTGCGAGAGCTTCTTGTTGTAGCGGTTCGAGCCCTTCGAGTCGGTGTGGCCTTCGACGCGGAAGTTCAGCTTCTCGGGAACCGAAAGGATGACCGTCGCGACGTCGTCGAGCAGCTCGAAGCTCTTCGGATCGATCTGCGCCTTGTTGAACTTGAAGAAGACCTTCTCGCTGATCTTGACCGAGCACCCGTCGAACTCGGCCTTGAGGTCCGGACACCCGTCATCGTCCTTGTCGCCGTCGTAGTCCTCGGGCTTGTCGGGACACTGGTCCTTGCCCTTGCACAGGTCGGCGTACTTGGCCGCGTTCGGTGAGCCCTCGACCCACGGGTCGCAGATCTTGTCGGCGTCGTTGTCGGCATCAGGGCAGCCGTTGTCGTCCTCGAAGTTGTCGATGTCTTCGGGGTCGTTCGGGCACCGGTCGGGTTCGTCGAGAATGCCGTCCTGGTCGTTGTCCGGATCGGGGCAGCCGTCTTCGTCTTCGAACTGGTCGACGTCCTCTTTGTCGTTGCGACAATCCAACCCGTCTTTTTGGTCCAGGTTGACCCACTCACCGTCTTTGAACTCGGCCGCGTCGAGGACACCGTCGCCGTCGTTGTCCTTGTCCGCGCAGCCATCGTCGTCCTCGAACGAGTCGAAGTCCTCGGGCTCGTCCGGGCACTTGTCGGCTTCGTCGTCGTAGCCATCGCCATCGCGGTCGCCCACGCGCGCGACCGGCTTGTCTCGACACCGCTCGGGGTCGGTGAGTTTTTGCGCCTTCTCCGTGTAATACGACGCCGTCTCGGCAGCTTGCTTGCCGCGGTAGTACTCACCCATGTCGAGCGCGTCCTGGGCGAACTTGATGTTCGCCTCCGCGATCGCCGTCTCTTTGGGCGCACAGTTGATCGACTTCGAACCGTCGCGAATCGCCCGCTGAAGCTGGGTCTGCGTGCCCTCGACCTCACCGAGCAGCTTCTGACCGATGCAACCGGGCGTGGCGACGAGCATCGCGACGCAAACGGCAGGCCAGGCGACGGTGGTGCTTCGACGCGCCATCAGTTCCCGCCTCCGATGTTGATCGAGCCCGAAGCCCTGGCCTTGCCGTCGCCGGCCGACCCGCTCGCCTCACCACCGGCTTCGCCGTTGGGGGGCGCCGCATTGGGGTCCTCGTCGAGGGTCTCCTTCATCTGGCCCGCTTCGCGCTTGTCCGACTTGCGCTTGGCCTCTTCAGCCAGCTGCTGGGCTCGGGTGCCGTAGTCGAAGGAGCGTTCGTACTCGCTGTAGGCCATGAGGATCTTGGCCTGCTCCAGGTACGTGACCGCGCCCCAGTACTCGTAGGGCGCGTACTGCTCGGCGCCGGCCTGCTTGGCATCGGCGACCGCCTTGGTGGCGTCGCGCGAGACTTTGCCGAGGTAGCCGAAGGGTCCGCAGCCGCCGAGCAGTGCGGCGAAAGCGGCGACGAAGAGCAAGGAAGATCGAAGAGATCGAGTACGCACAGGTACGGGAGCCGGCAGTCCTGGAGGCGATGAGAGGCTCAGGGCGGACGATCCGGCGCTAGATCCCGAGCATCGCTGGCGTTTTTCGCGCTCGCGGACGATAGCAACCGCGCGGACGCAGGGTCAACCAAGCGCACGTTCCACCCCCGGCTCGGCACGACGTCGCGCGGCCCCTCTGGACGCACGATCATGTCCGACCTCCGAAGACCCGGCCAAGGCCCTTGCGGACCCGTATTGAACGCCGGTCAGTTGCCGAGCTAGGCTCGTCGTCACGGGATCTCGGGGATGCGACGCATCATGATCGAACGTGCACCGGTTGTTCTGAGCCTGACCCTCGCATTGGGGAGCGCGTCTTCGTGCACCTCCGCGTCGGCGGAAGACCCCTCTGCCGACGCGGACGGGGGCAGCTCCTCCACGACCGATCCCTCGAGCGGGGACGTCAGCGAGAGCAGCACGAGCGAAGACGACGGCTCCAGCTCAGGCAACGCGGTCGGCCCCGACCTCTCCGCCTTCGAGGCGGAACTCGACGCGTTCTTGGCCGAGCATGATCTCACCGGTGCGACCGCGGTCGTCGTGCACGTCGACGACGGAGTGCTGCTGGAGCGAGGCTTCGGCACGTTCGAGGCCGACCGCATCTCCCTGCTGGCGTCGGCGAGCAAGATGATCACCGCCGGCGTCGTCGTCCGTCTTCACGATGAAGGCGTACTCGACCTCGACGCGCCGATCAGCGAGTACGTCGGTACCTGGGGTCCCCGCGACCACGACCCCACCCTCGCGCAGATGCTCTCCAACAGCAGCGGCATGGTGGGGCTGATCGATGCTCCGCTGTACGGACCGTACCTGTGCCAGTACCTCGAATCGGGCACCCTTGCCGCGTGCGGGGAGGAGATCTACGCCGCGGACGACGGAGACGACGTCGTGCCCCCCGACACCGCGTTCCGCTACGGAGGTGGTCAGTGGCAGCTCGCGGGTGCCGTCGCGCAGGTTGCCTCGGGCCAGTCGTGGGATGAACTGCTCGCAGCCACCTACCGCGACCCGTGCGGAATCGACGTGCTCGGATACACGAACCCGTACCAAGCATCGTTCGCAGGTGGCGGCACCGACAGCGCGACCGCCTACCCGACCTACTTCAACGGTGACCTCGCCGACCTCCCCAGCACAGACAACCCGAACATGGAGGGCGGCGGGTACGCGACGGCAGGTGCCTACGGCTCGTTGCTGCTCATGCATCTGCGCGAGGGGCAGTGCCCTGCAGGCACGGTGCTCCAGCCCGAGTCGGTGGCGCGCATGCGGACCGACCGCGTTGCGCGATGGGGCATCCCTTCGGGCGAGGAAAGTGGACTCGACGGGTACGGACTGGGCTGGTGGACGATGTCCGAGCACCCCGACGTTGCGCTCTCGCCGGGCGCGTTCGGAGCCGTACCGTGGATCGACGTCGGCCGGGGCTACGGCGCGATGATCATCTTCGAGGCAGACACGCAGTTCAGCATGCTGGCGTTTCGACGCCTGCGGCCGGTGCTCGAGGCCGCATTCGACGCCGAGTCCTGAACATGGTGTGTCCCGGCGAGGGTGTCGCGCCCCGGCCGGGCTGGTAGCCTGATCGCGTGAGGCTCGGACGCACCACCGTGCTCGTCGCGTCGGCCCTGGTCGGACTGGCCAGCGGTTGCACGCGCGTCTCGGAGCGGCAGCGCTTCAACGGCAATCCCGACACGCTCGAGATCGTGCGAACGGTTCCCGAGTCCCGCACGCTCGTCGACCCCGACGTGCAGGTCCGACTGTGTTTCAACCGTATCATCGACCCCGCATCGCTGACCGACGTCGACGCGGTCATGGCCTCGGGCAACTCAGTGACCGACACCGCGCTGCGCCTGGAGCTCAGGCCCTGGACCGCTCCCGACGGCGAGGACATCGACCCCGCCTCGACGTCGCCGTGGTGCAACGGAAGCGTGGTCACCGTGACTCCGCGTGAGGACCTCGTCGGTGGTGTCCGCTACCGCATGCGCTTCGACGATGCGGTCACCGGATGGCGTGGCGAAGAGGCCGACGTCGAAGGCGAGGGATGGATGTCCAACGATGCAGGCACGGACGCGTCCTTCTTCCTCGAATTCGACGTCGACGACACGCTTCGCCCCCCCGAAGAGCCTCAGCCCGCACCGGATCCCCTGTCCCTCGAGGTGCTGTTCGAACCCGGGGCCGTCTTCGATCCCCAGCGCGCCACCTGCAGCTGCCACCGCGATGAAGCCGACATCGCGTCGGCGCTGCTGGACCTCCGCACGCCGACCAGCGCCTTCGAAGACCTCGTGTTCGAGACGCGGCTGCAAGAGACGGGCTATCCGATGGTCACGCCGCGGCGCCCCTCGGAGAGCTTCTTGATTCAGAAGCTCGTGCGGGTCGATCGCGAAGCGCTCGATGGCGTGCACGGTGCCGCGATGCCGCTCGGCGACGACCCCCTCCCCTACGGGGACTTCGCCATGATCGCGCGGTGGATCGACGAAGGCGCCGCGCCCTGAGCAGCCTCAATCTGGCTTGCGCAGCAGGAACATCTCGGTCGCGTAGCCGCGGTCGGCGTACTCGGGCGGCAGCGGCCGAGCCACGGCCTCGGGCTCGAAGCCGACCTCGCGGGCACGCTGCAGCCAAGCCTCGCGCGGGAACAAGCCGCAAATGTGCCGGTCGTGCACCGCCGTAACCTCGCCATGCTCGCGCAGCAAGAAGGCGAAGTCGTAGACGTGCGTGTCGTCGGTCGGGTCGGGGTCATAAGACCAGGTGATGCACCGGAGGCCGCGTTCGTCGTCGTCGCCCGCGTGGTCCTCGTGGCTTTGCACGAAGGTGTCCGCAATGCAGTCGGGGATGAACAACGCCGCGCCGCCGGGGCGCAGGTGCTCGAAAGCCGTGCGGTACGTCGCCGAAAGGTCGTCGCGCGTGGTGATGTACGCGATCGCATCGTGGCACAGCACGCAGTCGAACTGCTGGCCGAGTCGGAGCGTGCGCATGTCACCGATCGCGTGCGTGCAGTCGGGGTTGAGCACGCGTGAGCGCTCCAGCATCGCCTCGGAGAGATCGGTCAAGACCACGGAAGAGAAGCGCGACTTGACGTAGTGCGCGCCGTGCCCGGCTCCCGCTCCGAGCTCGAGCAGCGAGCGCGCAAGCGGCACGGCACCCAGCAGCACGTCGCCGAACTCGGCGGCTTCGTCGGCGTGTTCCTCGAGCGGGTCGAGCAGGTGATAGAAGCGGACGAGCGTGTCGTACAGGAGCGGCGTCATGGCGTGGGCTGGGCCTTGGCCCCCGGCATCTGCGCTTCGATCGCGTCGCGCTCCATGACGCCAACCATCTCGATCATCTGCTCGAGCCGGGCTTTGCGGTCCTTGGCACGGCCGTACACGCGACTGAAGTCGGCGTCTTCATAGCCCATGGACTTGGCCTTCTCGTATTGCGCGATCGCCTTATCGGTTTCTTGAAGGCAGTGCACGAGCTGACCGCGGTCCAGACGCGCCGCGTGCTCCCCCTGCTCGTAGGTGAGCTTGCAGGGACCACGCTCGGCATCGCCTTCAATCTCGAGCCCCTTCATGTACACGTCGAACTTGCTTTCACCACACCCGGCGCTCCCCAGCAGCCCCCCCAGCGACGAGCAGAGCAGGGACAGCGCGAGCGCGGCACGGGTCATAGCCTCTACTGTAGCAGCTCGCGGGTCTGCTGCCGGGCCGCCTCGGCACCGGCCTGATCGCCCTGTAGCTCCAGGATCGACGTCAACCGGACCCAGCCGGTCTCGGCCTCGGGACGCAGCGCCACGGCTTCTCGTGCATACACTTCCGCTTCGTGGAGCGTGGCGCGGTCACGGGAGAGGTACAGCGCGAGGTTCGTCAGTGCGCGTTCACGACCTGGCTGCAGCGCGAGCGCGCGGCGCGTGGAGGCGATGGCGGCCGCCCGGTCGCCGAACCGATCCTGCAGCGCCCCCAATGCCACCCACGCACCCGGCTCACTCTGCGACACCGCGGTTGTCACTGTTTCGAGGATTCGCAGGGCTGTCTTTGCATCCTGCCGCACCCGCATGCGTCCCCGCGCCTCGTTGGCCAGCGCCCACGCGAGACGCCGCCGATCTTCGGAGGCACCCAGTCGTGGGTCCCACGTTGCGAGGACCTCCTCGGTGCTCGGAGGGCGCAGGAGCCCGCGCTGAAGCGCGGGGTTGGGTGCCGCGACGCGCAGCGGCGGCGCGCCGCGGTCCGACCAAAACGGCACGCGCCCAAATACGGTCACCGTCGGAGCTTCGACCGCCACCGAGCCCCCGTGCGCTTGAATCGCAGCGACGATCCGGGTCGGCTCATCGACCCCTCCCTGCGCCGCAGACCACACCCGATGTTCAGGCGTCCCCTCGAGCGCGGCGTCGGGCACGGGCCTGTATAGATGCTGGGCGGGCACGGCGACCACGTCGGGTCGAGCACCCTCGACGACACGCGCGCTGACGATGCCGGCCGCGAGGTCATCAGACTGTGAGAGCAGGAGTCCGCCCGGTGGAACCTGCGCCAGCGCGCCCCGGGTCCAGCTTGCGGGGCCCCACGACGACGTGTTCTTCACGTCGTCGGCGGTTTGCAAGCCCGCCGGAAGCGCGAGCACGACGAACAACAGCGGCACCATCGCCCAAACCGCGCGCCCGCGAGGCTGCACGTGCCGGCGGGCGAGCTCCGCGACGGCGACCACCACCACGATGGCGGTCACCAGCCCAGTCTGTCGCTCCGAGACGCCCATCGGGTTGATCGCGACCGCGTACAGGAGTTCGACGACGAGCACAAAGCCCAAGCCTGCCGCGACGCCGCGCTCGCCCTGGTCGACGGCAGGACGCCACGCCAGCGCCACGACGGCGCACAGCCCCACCGCGGGTCCGACGGGACCGAGGTCTTCGGCCAGGCCGCTGAGCACCGCCTCGGCATTGAGTCGCCACATCGCGCCCGTGCTCGGCCACATCGAGTCGGCGTAGGCCCGTCGAATCGAACCCGCCATCAGATGGTCCCACCACCTGGCCAGGGTGTCGGGGTCGCCCCAGTCGGTCACGGGAGCACGCACCGACGCCAGCGGAATGGCGAGGATGACCGCGCTCGTCATGAGTACGACCAACGGCGCCCAGCGAGCCCACGGGCGCCGATGCTTCAGCGCAACGGCCCACCCGACGATCACGGGCGCAACGAGAGCCAGGCGGGCGTCACCGAAACACCACGCGGACCAGACGGCAGCCATCGTGCCGAGCAGGCGCCGCGAGGTGCGGGCCGAGGCTTCGGGCAGCGGCGAGAATCCCCACAGGACGACCACCATCAGCGCGCCCTGCAGCGCGTAGATCTCGACCACGCGTGCCTGTCGCGAG
>CAYSPB010000307.1:0-9582 GCA_964432695.1 uncultured Nannocystaceae bacterium | reverse complement strand
GTGGTCGCGATGAAGATGTCGTTGACGTGGGGGCGCCAAAACGGCGAACCCCAGCGGCAGCGGTTCGCCGCGCTTCGAAACAGCTATCACGGGGAGACCCTCGGCGCGCTCGGGGTCAGCGGAACGGATACCTACCGCGAGACGTTCGCTCCTCTGCTGCCGGACGTGCTGTACCTGCCGGCGCCCAAGTTCGCCGACCACGCCCCGGCCGACCTCGCCGCGGGCCGCGGCGCCGATGCTGACGAGGCCGAGACTGCGATTGCTCTGCTGCGAGAGCATGCCCACGAAATCACCGCGCTCGTCCTCGAGCCGCTCGTCCAGGGTGCCGGCAAGATGGCGATGACCGGCAGCGGCTTCTATGCACGCATCGTTCGCGAGGCCCAGGCCTTGGGCATTCACGTCATCGCCGACGAGATCGCGGTGGCGTTTGGCCGCACCGGTTCCCTGTTTGCGAGCTCGTGGGCCGACGTCAGTCCCGATCTCCTCTGCCTGAGCAAGGGCCTCTCGGGCGGCGTCCTGCCGCTGTCGTGTGTGGTCGTGGCGCGTGGGTTCGACGACGGCTTCAAGGGAGGGCCAGAGCGCTCATTCCTGCACAGCCACACGTTCACCGGCAACCCGATCGCGTGCGCAGCCGGGGCGGCCAGCCTTCGCTTGCTCAAAGAGGAGCGCCTGCCCGGACTCCCCGACGCGGTGGCATCGATGGAGCGCGCCCGCCATGCCGTCGCCGATGCGTGCGGCGACAGGGTCCGCGCGCATCGACAGACCGGCATGATCGTCGCGTTCGACCTCGACCCCGGGGACCGCATGCCTCCCGACGGCCGGTTGAGCCTCGCGCTGCGCGAGGCGGCGCTGGATGCCGGCGCGCTGCTGCGACCTCTTCACGATACGCTGTACTGGATGCCACCGCTCTCGCTCTCGCCCGCCGAGCTCGACACACTCGCCGGTGCCACCGTGCATGCGGTGGAGGCGGTGCTGGGTCGATGAAGCATGGGACCGGGGCGCTGCTCGTCGGCCTCGTGTGCGTGGCCGGCTGCGACGAAGCCGACCGCTTCTCCCGGGTTCAGCTCGATACCTCGCCAAACTGTGTCGCCGCCACGGTCGACGTCCTCATTTCGAACCTCGATCGACCCGAGCAGCCCTGGACGCGCGTCATCGCCGTCGCGATGGACGAGCCGGGCGCGCTGCGGTTTTGGGCCCTGGTCCAGCAGCCCAACGACGGCGGCCTCGCGATGGTCTACGTCTCCGACGGTTCCATCGCGATCACCGAGCCGGTCAACGGCTTCCTGCCCGAAGCTACGGACGTCGAGCTGGTCAACGGCCCCCTTCCGGGCACGGCGTGGATCGTGGAGTCGGGGCCCGGAGCGTTCCGCTTGTGGCAGTTCGACGCCAACCTCCCCGGCGCTGCGCTGCGTGCCGTCTCACCGAACCTGGGCTGGTTCCCCGGCAGCCTGGCCGAGCTGTGCCTGCCCGAGTCCGGCGGCACCGGCTTCGACCCCGAGTTCGTCCCTTGCGAAGTCTCCGACTGGCCGCGCGAACTCGCGTTCGTCGAAGGAGAGCCATTTCTGATCTCGACCGCGCCCTTCTCTCCGAACGCGACGATGTTCGTGTACGCGGGACGACTTCGACCGGACCTGGGCATCACCGAGCAGACCCAGCTGGAGTTCTTCCGCCGGTGCGACGGAGACAGTGACACCCCTGGCGGCTCCGCGTGCGCCCAGGAAATTGCCGAGACGACCTACCCCTCGCTCGCGGTGATGGGCAGTCAGCAGGACCGCGCAAGCTCGCCGCATCATCAGTTCATCGTGCGCGAGCGAAGCCGCGACCGCGTGCCCGTCGCGCGGGAAGCCGTCGCCCTGGCGCTCGACCTCGACGAGAACGACAACCTGCGCGGCTTCGTGTTCAGCCGCGCGCTCGATGAAGTCGGCCTCGCTGCAGGCCCTCCTGGTGGCCTCGCCACCGACGACCTCGCTGCATACCTGCTGCACCCGATCGAAGACGGCAGCGCCCGCGTCACGCGGCTGCGAACGACCAGTGCTGGCGGAGGCGTCGCACAGGATCGATTCGAAGTGCTCCAGGAGCTGCCGTTCGAGGCGAACCTCGACACGCTGCAGATGCTTCAGCTTCCCGGCGACATCGCCGTCGGCACGATCGAAGACGGCGTCTGGTCGATCACCAAGCTGTTTCCGGACGCCCCCGAGCGCTCGGCCGTGACCCGCTACACCCCCGACGTACCCGTGACCGCAATTCGATCGGCCGGGCGTGGTGCCTACCTGGTCTTCAAGGACCACGCGCTGGGGCCCGACCTCGTCCAGCTACGCTGCGCGGACGAGGAGTGACGAGAGGGCATCGTGCCAACGCAAGCGAGCTCTCGTGACCGGAGCGAACCGCGGCATCGGACGCGCCATCGCGGAGGCGCTCGTGGTGCGCGACGACGTGCAGGTCACCGCCGCCGCCCGAACCGCCGCCGCCGCCTTGGCTCTGACGGCTCGCTGTAGCGTCCACGAAAAAACGCGCCTGCAGCGAATGCAGGCGCGTCTTCGGTGACGGTGTCGCGATCTAGTGGGCCAGCTCGGCAGCGTCCTCGGGCGGGAAGAAGTTCTCCGCCGGGATGGCGATTTTTTCGCCGCCGTCCTTCTGCCAGGTCAGCTGCAGCACGAACGGTCCCTGGGCGCCCTGATACTTGAGCAGGTCCAGGCCGTACTCGCCGGGGTCGACGTCGAAGGTCTCGCAAACCTCGGTCGGTTCGGCGTTGGCACCGTCGGCGTCGAGGATGACGTTGCCGTCGAGGTACAGCTGCGCGCCGTCGTCCGCGTTGAGGCAGAAGGTGTACGAGCCGGCCTCGGGGATGTTCAGCGAGCCACGGAAGTGCAGGCCGAACCATTCCTTGCGTCCACCGATCGTCGCCTTGAAGTTCGAGGCGTTCACGTCGAGGTTGTCGACAGCGACCGTGCCGACTTCGTTGCCAACTTCGAAGGTGGGCAGCTCGGTGACTTCACCATCGATGGCGTAGACGTTGGCGATGAGGCCATGCTCGACGGACGTGCGACTTCCGATCGCCTTGCCGATGACGACGAAGGGCTGCTCGCTCTCGTCGACGGCCTTGAAGGTCTTGCCCTTGGCCGGGGTCTTGCCGACCTGAAGCTTGCCCTTGCCGCCGGTCAGCTTGATGACCACGCGGTCCTCGGACGCCTCGACGATTTCTTGGGCCTTGCCGCCAATGGCGACCATCAGGCCTTCTTGGTCGAAGCCAGAGCCGTAGACCTCGACCAGCGAGCCCTTGGGCGCGGAGCTGGGCACGGCGCCGTCGAGGGCAACCTTGAACTTCTTGCCCTTCTTCTTCTTTCGCTTTTTCTTCTTGTTCTTCTTCTTCGCGCCGTCGACCTTGGGCTTTTTGGCGTTGAGCGCCTTGGCGATCTGAGCCTGGCTGCTCGTCGTGGTCGAGGTGCTCTCCGACGTCTTGGCGACCTCGCGTTCCTTGCCGTCGCCGGCGTCCGCCGTGCTGCCACCTTCGCCGGGCGCTTCGGAGTAGTAGTCGTCGTAGACCCCAGCGTTGGGGTCAGTGCTCTTGTTGCCCACGGCGCAGGCGGCCAGGAGGGAAAGGCTCGCGAAGAGGGATGTGTGCAGAATCTTCATGGCGTCACGGACTCGGTCCAAGCGTCGCTCCATCAGACGGCCCGTCGTCTGCGGGCATTCAGCGGCGAAAGAGCGACACGCCAGCGCAAGTTGCGCCAGACGGGGCCATGATGAGGCACGCAGCCCCGCTGGGGCAAGGCCGGACGCGGCCGCCGTGGCCGCTGGCCTCGCCTGACTCTAGGGCGCCGAACTCTTCGGACCGGACCGCAGCCGAACCTTGCCGCCACGCGTCGACACCGAGAACTGCAGTTTTTCGCACCCGTGCTTCTGTTTGAGCTTGGGCGCCTCTTTGGTGAGCTTGCGAACCAGGGCCGCATACGTGAGCCCTTGGGTGCTCTCCCCCGCGGCCCGCTTGGCCTTCACCAACTGTTTGAAAACGTCGCGTAAGTGGGCCGGGTCGATGCCGGCAGACGCCGGGTCGGCGGGCCTGGGCCGATCGCGTCGCACCGTGCCGTTCGGCGGGGGCGGCGGTCCGTCGGATGTGGCGGCAGCGTCGACAGCAGGCGCTTCGGGCTGGGCTTCGGACTTGAGCTCCGGAGGCGGGGTCGGGGCGCCGCGTCGACGCTTGAGCAGATCTCGTCGCGACATACCGCGCTCCATCTGGTTTTCGACCCTGGTCCAGTAGTGCTTGTACGTGATGAACCGCGCACGCAAACCGTTCATACGGAACCGGATCACGGTGTTGGTCACCCCGCGCAGCTCCATCGAACGCATCATCCGCTCCAGCTTTGCGCGCTGCTTGGCCGGTGGAACGCGGTCGACGCCCGAGAAGTACTTTTCGTACGCGACCCGGAGTGCCTCGATGCCCTCCTCGACCTCGTCGAGCGTCGCCCGGATGTCGAGCGCAGTGCCTTCGTCGCGTTGAGTGCGGGTCGCCACGCCTGGTCTCGAATCGTACACACGCGGACCCAGCCCGCCAACCTCTCCCGTCGCCCCGGAGCGCGCGGAGGCCGCGACGTCGGCGCCCCGGCGGTGGTCTATGCTGTGGCGACTCCGTGGAGAACCTGCTCGCGTTCTTGCTGCTGATCGGGCCCCTCGTGTTCTTTCACGAGCTCGGGCACCTCATCGCAGCGAAGCTGGTCGACGTCAAAGCCGTTCGGTTCTCGCTCGGTTTTGGACCTCCGCTGCTGTCGAAGCGGCTGGGCGAGACCGAATACTGCATCGCGCCGATCCCCCTGGGCGGCTACGTCCAGCTGCTTGGGCAGCGCCCCGGCGAGGGCAGTGGCGGACCCGATGCCGACCGCGCCCTGCCGAACAAGCCGCTGTGGGCGAAGTACTTCGTCTACTTCGCGGGACCGGCCGCGAACCTGGTGCTGCCGCTGGTCGTCTACTTCTTCTACTTCGTCGTCAACGTGACGATGGTGACCCCGCCGGTGGTCGGCACGGTCCTCCCCGGCACCGCCGCAGCCGAGGCCGGACTGCAGCAAGGAGACCGCATCGTCGCCATCGACGACCGCGACGTCCGCTCCTGGTCGGAAATGGCTGGCCGGGTCGCCAAGTCGCCCGAGCAAGAGCTGCAGGTGCAAGTCGAGCGGGACGGCAAGCGACTCGACCGCGTCATCACACCCAAGAAGGTCGTACGGCGCAATGCGCTGGGCGTGGCCGAAGCCCGCGGGCGCCTCGGCGTCATCAGCCTCTTCTACGCCCCCGAAATCGGCATCATCGATCCCGAGTCGCCGGCCTACCTCGAGGGCCTGCGCACCGGGGACGTCATCACCTCGATCAACGGCGAGCCGGTACGTACGATCGAAGAGCTCGAGCGCATGCTCGCGGTGACCGGTGACGGCGTCGTGCGCCTGACGTATCTACGCGCCCAACCGCACCCCGGACCGGGCGGCACGTACCTCTGGTACGAGTCGGCACACGCCCAGCTGCTGCCCCGCAAAGGTGGCGAGTCCCCCACCGGCGTCCTTCCGGCCCGCACGTTCGTCCGCAGCGTCGATCAGGGCTCCCCTGCCGAGGCCGCTGGTATCCGGGCCGGAGACCGCATCCTCTCCATCGACGGCCAGGCCCTGGAGCAGTGGGTGCAGATCGACGACGTGTTCAGCGTCAAGCGCGACGAACCCGTCCGCTTCGAGCTGCAATCACCCGGGCAGCCTCCACGGTTCGTGGACGTGACGCTGGGCACTCGAACCTGGACCGACATCTATGCGTACGAGCACACCTCGCCATGGCTGGGTGCAAACCAGTACGGCAAAGCCGCTCAAGCTCCGCCAGAGCCTCTGCGAGGTCGATTCACCTACGCGCTCTCGGCCGCGGTCGACGAGACGGTGGAAGTGACGTCCGCGATCTGGACCGGCCTCGTCCGCATGCTGACCTTCGAACTGGGCGTCGACCAGCTCTCGAGCGTGGTCGGCATGTACGCGGTGGCCGGTCGCGCCTACGAGCAGGGCCCCGGTCAGTTCCTGTTCTTGATCGCGATGGTGAGCATCAACCTGTTCATCATCAACCTGCTGCCGATCCCCGTGCTCGACGGCGGACACATTCTGTTCTTCACCATCGAGGCCGTGCGCCGGCGCCCGCTGAGCCAGCGTGCCCGGGAAATCGCCAGCGCGGTCGGCTTGGTGTTCATCTTGCTGCTGCTGCTCGTCGCGACCCGCAACGACATCCTGCGCTACATCCTGTGACCGATCCGACCGCGCACATCGTGCTCGCGCTCGACACGTCGACGCCCCGCTGCGCGCTCGCGCTGGGGCGCGTCGATGCGAGCGTCCCCACCCTGCTCGCCACCGACGACACGCACGCCAAAGGCGGCCGCGCCTCGCGAGCGCTGTCCGAACGCCTGGCGCTGCTGATGGCCCAGACGGACCTCGAGCCGTCGGCGATCACCCTGGTCGCGTGCGGCGTGGGGCCGGGCATGTTCACCGGGGTCCGCGTCGCCGTCGCCACCGCCAAGGGAATCGCGCTGGGACTCGGCGTGCCCGTGCTGCCCGTCTCCACGTTGGCCGCGGTCGCGCACTCACTGCCCACGACCAGCGACACGCCACGCCTGGCACTGCTCGACGCGCGTCGCGGTGAAGTATACGCGGGGCTCTACACGCCCGCGGGCGAAGCGGGACTCGTCGCCTCGCTGCCCGACTGCTGCCGGCCGCTGCCCGACGTGTTGGCACAGGTGCAGACCCCCTGCCTCGCCGTGGGTCCCGGCGTCACGCCATACATGGATCCCCTGGTCAATGCGGCCGGCGTGACCGAACAACACGCGCTGACCGGACCGAGTCCGGAGGGGTTGTGGTCGGCCGCCGTGGATGCGCTTCGCGGCGACGGCCCGGTCGAGGCCCGGACGCTCGGCGCGGTGTACATGCGCAAGAGCTACGCGGAACTGGGGATCCACAAGCCCAAGCGTCCGTTCGTGAAGAGTCCCTTCGTCGACTGACGGGGCAAACTTCCACACGACCCCCAGCGCGCCCCGACGCGAATTCGCAAGAATGCGGGCCGCGTCGGATGGTACGAACCTTGCTGCCTGCGTGCGTCACCCAGCCCGCGCTTGCGGCCTTCGAGGACTCCATGAACTGGAAACGACTTGCTCTGATCATCAGCTCTCTCGGTCTTGCCAGCACCACTGCCTGCAGCAGCGATCCCTGCTTGGACGACGGCTTCAACCAGGATGACCCAGAGGGTTGCGCGGCAGTCGACGGCGGCGGCAGCACCTCGAGCGGCAGCACCTCGGGCACGATGACCGACCCGACCACGACCGCGCCGACGACCTCGGCCACCGCCAGCTCGATGTCCGACAGCGCGACCGAGACGGACGCGGCGACCGATACCGACGCGGCCACCGACACCGACTCCTCCACCGATACCGACTCCTCCACCAATACCGATTCCTCCACCGATACCGACGCAGCCACCTGCGACAACGGTCGACGAGACGGCGACGAATCCGACGTCGACTGCGGTGGTTCCTGCGATCCCTGCGACGATGGTGACAGCTGCGCCGAACCCGAGGACTGCGGCTCGGGCGTCTGCTCGGAGCGCGGCACGTGCGAAGCCCGAACCTGCGACGACGAGGTGCAGAACAGCGACGAGACCGACGTCGACTGCGGTGGTTCCTGCGATCCCTGCGACGACGGCAGCGGCTGCGAAGACGCCGAGGACTGCACCTCTGGCGTCTGCGACCCCGACAGCAACACCTGCGCGGTGCCAGCCTGCGATGACGGCGTGCAGAACGGCGCCGAGACCAGCCAAGACTGCGGCGGAGACTGCGGCCCCTGCGACGACGGCGAGGGCTGCATGGTCCCCGGCGACTGCACCTCGGGCGTTTGCGACGCGGACACCAACACCTGCGCCGTCCCGGCCTGCGACGATGGCGTGCAAAACGGCGACGAAACCGCGGTCGACTGCGGTGGTGACACCTGCGGCGGCTGCGATCCCGGCGAGTCCTGCGTCGACGCCGACGACTGCGCCTCGGCGTTGTGCGACGCGGACAGCACCTGCGGTCCGCTGCTGTCGGTCACGGGCGCCCCAAGCTGCTCGACCCTCGCTGGCATGCCGGTGACGATCAGCGCGGTTGCGGCCGGCGGAACCGGCGGACCCTACACGTACAGCTGGACGCCCGATGACGGCACGCTGGCCACGCCCAACCTCGACACGACCACCGCGAACCCCACCGGCGTGACGTCGTACACCGTCACCGTCGACGACGGCGTGAACACGGCGTCCGATACGGTCACCGTCGTCAACGCGCAGCCGTTCGACCAGCAGAACAACTGTACGCTGTACCAAGGTGACTTCGGCGGCATGACCCCCGCGACGATCGCCTACGACCTCATGGGCACGCGGGCCTGCGAGACTGGGAACAACGGCTTCGGTCTGCATCTGTGCGAGGGCGTCACCTTCGAAAACACCCGCCTCGCGGGCCGACTCGAAGTGCTCAACGACGCGGGCGACGATGACTTCGTCGGCCTCGTTTGGGGAGCACAGGACGCGTCAAATTTCTACTCGATCACCTGGAAGGCCGCGGCCGCCAACACGCCCGGATGCGACTTCCCGGCCGGCATCGTGGTCAAGCGGGTCGAAGCGCCCACGTTCGACGACATCGTCAGCAACGACCTGCACTGCCCGGTCGACACCGAGAACTCGACCCTGCTGCTCGGACCCGACGAGACCACCACCACCGGATGGGTCGACACCACGTCGTACACGGTGACGATCGACTTTACCGACACCGGCAGCACCGTCACCGTCACAGATGATGACGACGACAGCGTCGTTGCGACGTTCAGCGTCGACGACACGACCTTCACGTCGGGCTTCTTCGGATCGACGACGCGTTCGCAAGAGAACGCGTGCGTGGGTCCGCTGTTCGCGACCTGTCTGTAGGTCCAACGCGCCCTGCTCGAGCGCCCGCCCGGCGGGATGATCGAGCGGGGTCCTCGCATACACGACGAGCTCCCCGAACCGCGACCGGGGCGACATGCCCCGCCGAGGCAGGTCGCCCCGGTCTTCGTGGTTCAGATTCCCCCACGGGCCACCGGCCGTTGTGAGCCTTCGAACTGCTAACCTCGCGGTGCGGTGGCCAGGTACCGACCTGGCCAGGGGACGAGATGATGAAAAAAAGACGCTTCGCTTTGTTTGGCGGGGGGCTGAGCTTGCTGTTTGCAACCGGCTGCCCCGATCCCTGTTTGGACGACGGCCTGCTCCAAGACGACCCCGCCGGGTGCCCGGTCGCAACCGGGAACGGTGGCTCGGACACCGAGGATGCGACCGAGTCCGACCCGGACGCGCCCGCAACGGACACGAGCGAAGACACCTGCGCCAACGGGGTCCTCGATGGCGACGAGACCGACGTCGACTGCGGCGGCTCCTGTAGCAACCTGTGCGGGGACGGAGACGACTGCGGCGGCAACGACGACTGCGCCTCCGGCAACTGCGGTGATGATGGGACCTGCACCCCCGACGGTGGTTCGTGCGACGACGGGGTGCAAAACGGCGACGAGACCGACGTCGACT
>CAYSPB010000306.1:0-9592 GCA_964432695.1 uncultured Nannocystaceae bacterium | reverse complement strand
CAGGTTTGGGGCGCGAGCCAGGCCGCGGCGACGGCCGCCACGACCCCTGCAACCGGCGCGATGCTCCGCATACGCGGGCGTGGCACCGAGGCCGAGCCATGCGGGGCGACCGCGGCGACGACGGCCACCATCGGCGCCGCCACGCCGAGGAACTCGAGGGAGAAGTCGGCGAGATTTTGCAGCAGCACCGCCGCCACGCCGAGCAGCAGCAGTCGGCGGGCACGACCGTCGCGGCCCTCTCCCGAGGCGCGATAGGAGCTGACCCAGCCGAGCAGAACCATGCCGATCGCGAGGGAACCGGCGAGCGGACCCCATTCGACGAGCGCGGCGACCGGAGCCGACTCGATATGCGTGTAGACGAGGTCGCTGCCCGGCGCCTGCATGCTGATGAGGTCCAGCGCGGTGCCGCGACCGGTCCCCAGCACGGGGCTGTGGCCGATCAGGCCGAACGCGGCAAGCACCGGCGTGAACTTGCGGTCGGCGGCGTCCGCCGGGTCGGCAAAAAGCGTCTGAAGTTCAGTCCACGCCCCGTGTCGGCCGACGAGGATGACCAAGCAGATCAACGCGCCCACGGCCGCGAGCCGGGACCACGTCCGTCGCACCCGAGGCTTGGTAGAGGAGCGGGGTGCCGGGTGCCCCCGGAACGCGACGGCGAATCCGAACGGAGCGACGACGGCAAACGCCAAAATTGCCCCGCGCGACAGCGAGAGGAGCAGGGCCGGGAGCAGGAGCGATACGGCGAAGGTGGCTGCGATGCCGCGGTCGCGGCGTGCATCGGCCTTGCTCGCGTCCCGGGCGATGCGGGCTCCGTGCAGCTGGTCCACCGCGAGCGCGGCCATGGAGAAGGTGGCGAGCAGCAGCAGTCCCGACTGATGGTTCGGGTTGATGAACGGCCCAAGCAGGGCGGTGCGGGGCGCCAGGCTGGCCTGGACGGGCGAGTACACGCCGTAGATGGCGTCCGCACCGAGGAATGCGTGCAAGATGCCCAGCCCCGTCACCGCCAGGCCGGTGGTCGACACGATCGCCGCGACCAAGCGCCACGACAGCTGCGCGGCTGCCAGTGCCAGGCCCGCGAGCGCCAGGAGCCGCGCGACCTCGAGCCCAGTGTCCGCAGGGCGGACCGAAAGCGGGAAGGACGGCTCCATGCCGGCGAGCGCGGTCGCATCGCGCACCCAGGCATCGAGTCCCTGCGCCACCAGCCCGCGCAGGCCGGGGATGGGCAACGCCGCGAGTGCGGTCCAACCGGCGAGCACCAGCAGCGCCAGCGAGAGGCGGGGGACGGGCATCGGACCCGAGCCCTTCCGCGCGAGTCGATAAACCAGCGCACCGACCAGCGCGCAAACCACGGCGACCAGCTCCGGGGGAACGCCCCCGATCGCCAGCGCTGGACCCCCGACGCACAGCGACAGCAGCACCCGGGACCACGGCAGTCGACGGCCGCGGCGCGTCGAGGTCGACGGCGACACGTCCACAGCGTACCGCGGACCCGTGTCCGATCGAGGGGCCCGATCTGGGGTCTCACCGGCTCACCGACCCCCGCGCCGCGGCGCAACCAACGAAAACGGCCGGCCCCGAAGGACCGACCGCTGGTGCTCGAACGAGCCGGAGATCAGCCGGGGTTCGGCTCGACGGGGCCGATGAGCTCCCAGGGACCCGGACCGGTCGAGACGATGTGCAGCGCGAACGGGGCGTTGTCTGCCTCGTCGTCGAGCTCGCCCGTCGCGAGCACCCAGCCGCGCAGGCCGGCGGGCACGTCGACGGTGAAGCTCGCGGCGACGTTGATCGTTCCGCCCATGACCGCACCGACGCCGACGCCGATGAAGGTCTGCGCAGCGTCGAGGATCACCTCACTGGTCTCGCCGCTGTGCTCGAACATCGACACGATCGCGTCCGCGACCGCGAAGTCCGCCTGGTCGGCGGTCTCGAGCGCCTGAATGGCAACGCCCGGGGCCGAGGCCGCGTGGATGATGCGGATGCCAGCTTGCGCCGGGTCCGTATCGACCGCGAAGGCTTCCTCGTAGAACTGAACGGAGAAGTCGGGGTCGTTGCCGGCCGCGAGGGCTGCGACCTCGCCCATGGCGACGGCGAGGGTCTGGCTGCCCGGCGTCAGTGCGGGGGTCATGACCGTGGCCACGGGGTCCATCTCGCACGGTTCAGCGCCGGTCACGTGAATGGCGAGCTCGTACGCGGCGGGGGGCACTTGGATGCCGCCCATCGCGCCGAAGGGCACGTCGGCGAGCAGCGGCTCACCGCCGGCGCAGATGTCGACGTTCGGGGCGCTCGGGCTGGCGTGCAGCGCGTAGACGCGGGGGTTCTGCTGGATGAAGCCGATGGCGCCATCGGGGCCGACGGCCAGCAGCGAGAAGCCGGTCTCCTCGCGGGGGAGGTCGGCGAGCAGGCCTGTCGCGATGACGTACAGCTCGGCACCCGCGGGGATCTCGATGGTGCTGAACGCAGTAACCGAGGTTCCGTCTTCGAGGCGAATGCCGACCTGAAGAGCTTCGCCCGCCGGAAGCATCACGCCCTCGGGACCGGAGTCCGCAAAGCGAGCGACGCCTTCGAGCTCGACCTCGCCGTCGTTGCCGACGTCGATGCCGACGGTGGGGGCGTCGGAGCCCGCGTGGGCGATGCGCGCGAGCGCGCCGTCGCCCGCGTCACCGAAGCCGTCGGCGAGCGCGAGGACGCGGAACGCTGCGTCGCCTTCGCCGCCGAGCACGCCGGCCGCGATCGCGGAGATGCTGTCGCCCTCGGCGAGCGTGAGGGTATCGGTCGCGAACACCGGCTCGGTGTCGGGAGCTTCACCAGCTGCGCGGATTTCGAAGACGTAGTCGCCCGCGGGGACGTCGAGGTACGCCGACGCGTCGCCATAGGCGAGGCCTTCGATGACCGGGGTCTCGTCACCCTCAACGTACACGTCGACGGCGGGAGCGCCGGGCGAGCCGTGAATGACGCGAATCATCGCCGTGGAGCCGTCGGTGTCGGCCGTGTCCTCGGTGTCGGCCGTGTCGGTGCCGTCCGCGCTATCGTCGGTGTCGGCGGTGTCGGTGCCGTCCGCCGTGGTGTCGGGGTCGGTCGCCGTGGTGTCAGGGTCGGTCGCCGTGGTGTCGGCCCCGTCGGTCGCGCTATCGGTATCGCCGCCCGCGTCGTCGTCGGTTGGGCAGCCCGCCAGGGCGAGCACGGAAATCATTGCGAATGCACTACTCTTGTAAAACTTCATTGTTCAGTCCTGTGATCGGGAACGTCCAGGCGGCGTGCCCCTCAGCTCGAGAGGAGCGCCCCGCGTAAAGCTGCGGCCTTACCTTGACCGGGAAACCGCAAGCTGCAACAAACATTCGCCGAACCGTGGACACACGGTCGGCTGTTCGCGGCCTTGGCGGCGCCCCCTCGCACGAGGCAGACAATAGCCGGCATCAGCGGGGTGGCAATGATGCAACAAGGCTGTTTTTGGGCCGTTTGCCGGCCTGCGCGACGTGAGGTCGCACCCGGGATCCTGTTCAGGGTATGGGCCGACGGCCCCCGCAAACGCTGTCCACGGCCACCACGGTGATCTGGGCAGACATGGGGTCGTCTCCGTCAGAGATCCCCTCGGAATCGAGCATGAGCGGGCCTGCGAACCGGTGGCCGCAGAGGTCAACCCAGGCGGTCACACGCTCCCACGCTTCGAAGCCCCCAACCCACAGGACGCAGCCGCCGTCGACCTCGTCGACACAAACGGCCGCGTTGGACGTCTCTCCATCGACGACGATCGTGACGGCATCCGGAACGACCTGGGTGCCGTTGGGGCGCTGCACTTCGATGAAAAGGTCACCAACCACCGGGGCTTCTCGTTCAAAGGTCGCGAGGCCGGGCGCGCGCTCTGCTGAGGCGTCGGGAAGTTCTCCCGAGGCGCATCCCGTCGCGAGGGTGAACAAAGAGAGTGAAAGTGCCGCGAGAAGTCGGTCGTGCATCGCCCGACTGCGTGTAGGTTCCTGTCAGGAAAAAACGGAAAAAAAGCGGACCGGCGCTGAGGTTCAGGAACGGGGGGCGGAGGCCTAACGGTGGGCGATAAGCGTCATTGTTCTCGCTGTTTGGGCTGTGATATCTGAACGCGATTCGAGGTCGTCACAACGGTCGAACCTCGTCGTCTTGAAAGACCGGCTCTCCGGTTCCCCTGAACACCGCCACCGTGGCACGACCCGTCGCATCGGTGATCATCACGTGGATGGGCGACTCGAATCCGTCGTCAGGAATCTTGCCGGTCACGTGCTCCTGCGTGATCGAGCCTTTCGGACTGCCCAGCGGCGCGGGGGTGAACTCGCTGAACAAGACTGCACCGTTCGCGCCGACGGCCGCGGTGCGCATCGGCATGCGATAGCGATAGCGAGCGACGGCGTTGCGAACGACCCGCAGGACCAGGGCTTCGATGTCCATGAGCCGCGCAGCGTACCAGCCCGGTCCGTGGGGCGGTCTCGCCCGCCGTGGTATACGCCGGCGCCATGAAGCGGTTCGCACTGATCCTGCTGGTGGCGCTCGGCGCCTGCGACGGCAAGACCGAGACCAAAGACGACGCCAAGGCGGAAGCGAAGGCCGACGCGAAGGCGCCGGGCAAGGACGCCAAGGCGGACGCAAAAGCCCCGGCGGAGAAGAAGGACGAGGCCAAACCTGCGGATGCCGCCGGTGAGGCAGACCCCCGCCTGATGGACCCGTCGAAAGCGACCGAAGAGGCGCCGGCCACCTACAAGGTGAAGTTCGAGACGACCAAGGGCGACTTCGTCGTCGCGGTTAAGCGCGACCAGGCGCCGATGGGTGCGGACCGGTTTTACAACCTGGTGAAGATCGGTTTTTACAACGACACGGCGTTCTTCCGCGCAATCGACGGCTTCATGGTCCAGTTCGGTCTGCACGGGCTGCCTGAGGTCAACCGCGTGTGGCGCGGGGCGCAGATCACCGACGACCCGGTCAAGGGGACCAACAAGCGCGGCACCATCACGTTCGCAAAACAGTCCCGGCCGAACACCCGGACGACGCAGGTGTTCATCAACTTCTCGGACAACAAGAACCTCGACGGCATGGGCTTCGCACCGTTCGGTTCCGTCATCGAGGGCATGGACGTCGTCGACGGGCTACACAAGGGCTACGGCGAGGGCGCACCGCGGGGTCGTGGGCCCGCGCAGGGCAAGATCCAGAGCGAAGGCAACGCCTACCTCAAGAAGGACTTCCCCAAGCTCGACTACATCAAGTCGGCCACGATCATGGAGTAGCTGCCGCGGAGGGCAGGGGGCCGACTCGCTTCAGATGTCGGCTCACGGCCGTCGCGTTCTCGAGCGCCTCGATTTCGCCCTCGGCGACGTCATGGCGCTCGAATCCCTTGGTTTGCACCGACCAGTCGAGCACCAGATTCGAGAAGAAGGGTTCCTCAGTTTCAGCGTCCTCGAAGACGGCGAGAACGATCAGCTCGCGGTCGGCATCCTCGTCCACGTTGCGGAACATGACCGCCGCGACCCGCTGGAGCGCTGCATCTTCGTGCAGGGGCGGAAACGCGAAGCGCTGTCCATCGCTGACCCGAAGCCTTCGAGTCGCACCTGGCCGTCGACGACGTGGCGGGTGAGGACGACGCGCGTGGGCTCACCGGTGTCTACGGTGGGGCCGAAGCGAGCCTGATAGACCTTGTGCGCGAGTCCGCGCCCGCGCAGCTGGGGACGAATGTGGCGGCGAACGACGGCCGCCTGCGTTGCCCGGACGTCCGCGCCCAAGGCAGGACTCTCGGTCTGCGTGGGCGCAGAGACCTCGTCGCCGGTCGCGACGCGCTCCGCGGCAGGCCTCGCAGCGGGCACGGCCGCGGCAGGCTGCAGCGGACGCGCTGCATCGGAGGGGAGCTCGACCGAACCGGCGTCGGTGCAGGCGAACAGCATGACCGCGCCAAGCAGCAGGCAACGCACCGCGCGAGTGTCCGCCACCGCGCCAAGCGGCACAAGCTCATCGGTTGGGGCGGTCGAAGGGATCGATCGTGCGGGTCCGGCGGACCGGGAGCAAATCCGGTGCGCCACCGTGGGCGAGGGCACGCGGAACCGTGGGGACCGTCGTGGCCGGCACCGAAAGAGCGTCCTCGAGTGGGGCCGGATCAAGCTCGACCGGCTCGAGGCCTGCGGGGGCCTCCTCGGGAACGTGTTCGTCCGCAGAGATCGGACGCGTCCGAGCTGGCGGCGCGAACTCGACGGGCGTGGTCGAGACCGAGGAGAGCGTGGAGTCTTCGACGAGGCGCGACCGCGCGGGCGCTGCCATGGCTTCGCCCGACGCGACCGCGGGGGCGGCGTCCGTCTCTTCAGGCGCCTCCATCGCCCAGAATGCCGACATGCCCCCCAAGATCGCGATCCCTGCCGCGGCTGCGCCCATGCCGTAGCGAGACCAGTACCCGACGTCGACCTGTTGCTCCATGAGCGTGGCGTGGGCGAGGTACGAACGCGTGCTTCGAAGTGGCCGCACCGAACGGCGGGCACCGACGCGGTAACCGGAGAAGCGCAGGATGGCTTCGACCATGGCGCGCGGCGTCGAGAAGTCGACGATGAGCAGGTCTCCGCGTCCGAGCGGATCGAGCGCGCGCTCGAGGGCGGCATGCGACGCGTCGTCGAGGGGCTCGGGCAGGCACAAGACCCGAAGGCCGGCCTGGGGATCCCGAAAGCGCTTGAGCGCCTCCCGGGCCGCGTCGCCGGTCTGTAGGTCGACGCGCCAGCCGCGAACTGCGAGGGCGTCGAGCACCAGGCACGCCGGCGCGCGCAGGCCTTCGGCGCAGAACAGCGTTGCGACTTTCGGGCGTCGTTCCGACCGGCTGCGGAATGTCGTTGTGCCAACCACCGTGCCTCTTGCGTCGCACGCACTGGAGATCGCTCCAAAAAAGCGACGGGGCACCAGCGGGCCTGCGGCCGGTGTCCCGTCGCTCGCGATATCGGCCTGACTTGGCGCGAGCGCCGAATGGAGGGACGATGACGCCGTGGCGGACGCCTACTCGCTCGAACCGGTCGACTACACGCTGATCTGCGACGACGGACCGTCCGCCGGCACGTGGAGCGTCTATCGCTTCTACCTCGAAGAGGCGATCAGCCGACCGTACGACTGCACGGTCGAGATCGTCTCCGACGACTTGAGCGCCGACACGAACGCATTTCTCGGCCAGTCCGCGACTGTGGAATGGGGTCGACCCGAGGCCGACATCCATACGGTGCACGGCATCGTGGTCGAGGTCGACTTCATCGGACGGACCGAAGACCAGCTCATGGTGCGGCTTCGGCTTGCGCCGGCGTTTGCCCTCGCTCGCCAAAACACGCAGCACCGCATCTATCAGGAAATGTCCGTGCTCGAGATCGTCAAGGACGTGCTCGGCTTTCTCGACGCGTATGGCCGCAGCCTCGATGAAGGATCCGGAAGCCGCGGCACCGCGGTGCGGGACTACTGCGTGCAGTACGGCGAGAGCGACTTCGATTTCGTCTCGCGGCTGCTCGAAGAGGAGGGCATCTCGTACATCTTTACGCACGAGGGCTCGGTCGAGAAGATGGTCCTGACCTACGAGAACACCGACTACACCGAGGCGCTCAACCTCGACGGATCTTCGGTGTTCCCGCTGGTCGTCGACAACCCGTGGCTGATCGAGGTGCTCAGCGTGCAGGCGTTCGAGCAGAAGATCGCCCTGATGCCCACCGAGACGCTTCGGCAGGACTACGACTTCCTCACGCCGAGCGCACCGCTGACGGCCGACGCCGCGGGGCCCCTCGATCAGGCGGGCTACCAGCGGCGGCTGTACGGCGCGATGAACCGGCGCTACGTCGCGGACGACGTGTCGGCGCGCGCTCAAGACCTACTCGAAGCCGCGCAGATGCGGGCCAACACCGTGCGCGGTCAAGGACTCGCCGAGAGCATGCGGGCCGGCCTTTCGTTCGAGCTCGATCGACACCACAAGGTCGACCTCGAGAACCAGTTCATTTTGACGCGGGTCGTGCATACCGGCTTTTGCCCGGAAGTGATCGTGCTCGGGGCGCAAGGGGCCGACGACCAGTCTCGCTACCGAAACCGTTTCGAGGTCATGCCACTCGAGCAGTCGGTACGCCCCCTGCAGCGGACGCCCAAGCCGCGGGTGCGCGGGCCTCAAACAGCGAACGTGTGCGGACCCTCGGGCGAGGAGATTCACACCGACGAGCACGGTCGCATCAAGGTGCAGTTCCACTGGGAGGAGCAGGGCAAGTTCGACGACACATCGTCGTGCTGGGTCCGCGTCGCCCAGAGTTGGGCGGGCCCAGGCTGGGGGGCGCAGTTTATCCCTCGCATCGGCATGGAAGTCGTCGTGAACTTTCTCGAGGGCAATCCGGACCGGCCGTTGGTGACCGGCTGCGTCTACAACGGGGACAACGCTCCACCCTTTGCGGTGCCGGACAGCAAGACGCAGAGCGGCTTCAAGAGCAACAGCTCGCCCGGTGGCGACGGGTACAACCAGTTTCAGTTCGAAGACGCTGCCGGTGCCGAGCAGATCAACCTGCACGCGCAGAAGGACTGGAACAACACGGTCCTCAACGACCGGAATACGACCGTCGGCAACGACGACAACCTCGCGGTGGCGGCCAACCGGACCAAGTCGGTCGACAAGGACCAGGCCGAGACGGTCGGTGGCAACAAGACCATCGCCGTCACGGGCAACCACACCGAGGAAATCTCGGGCACGCAGGACATCACCGTCACGAAGGACGCGTCGTTCACGTGCATGGCGAACCAGTCGATCACGGTGATGAAGAACGTCACCGAGGTCATCAACGGCAAGCACGAACAGACCATCGCCCAGACCAGCAAGGTCAGCGTCCTGCTGAAGTCCGACGAGGTGGTTGGGGCGGCCAAGTCGGTGACCGTGGGTGGGCTGTACTCCGAGAAGGTCGGCGCGAGCCGAAGCATCACGGCCGTCGGGGCGTTCTCGGTGACCGCAGGCCTTTCGGGCAAGTTCCAGTGTGCCAAAGACATCACGATCGCGGCGCAGAAGAAGATGACGATCGAAGCGGGTGATGCGATGGACATCACCGCGACCAAGAAGACCAGCATCGTGGCCAAGGACGACTACGTCCTCACCGGCGACAAGAAGCTGACCTTCGATGTGAAGACCGAAATCGCCTTCAAGTGCGGCAAGGCGCTCATCTCGCTCAAGAAGAGCGGGGACGTGATGATCAAGGGCAACAAGATTCAGGTGAAGGGGTCGGGCGACGTGATCGTCAAGGGCTCGAACGTGAAGTTGAATTAGGTTTAAAGGGGGACCTCGCGGTCCCCCTCGCTGCGGGGGCGGAGCCCCCTCCGCTTCAACCCCTGGCGGTCGCCCCGTTGGGCTCCTCTCGCTGACGCTCGTGGGTGGGTGGGCCCCATGGGCGGTGTTCGGATTGCCCATGGGGCTTGGTGATGATGGTGGGGGGCCCTGCCGGACTTGTGCAGTGGTTTAGGGGGGTCCTTTAGGCTCGGCGGGCGGTTGCGTCGGTGGGGGTCATCGGTTTTTGTCGGGATGGGGCGGGGGGGGGGGCGGGGGGTGGGGCGGGGGGTGGGGCGGGGGGTTGGGGCGGGGGTTGGGTCGGGGGTTGGGTCGAGGGTTGGG
>CAYSPB010000305.1:0-9656 GCA_964432695.1 uncultured Nannocystaceae bacterium | reverse complement strand
GTTGCTCATCAGGAACCACTGCGTGGTCAGCATCCCCGCGCGGCGCTCCGGCTCGAGCGGCTGCCCGCCGGCGACGCCATCATCGATGAACGGGTTTTCGATCGATCCTTCGACCTTGCTGAGCGTGCCGTCTTCGGCTTCTTCGACGTGGTACTGGGCCGTGAGCAGGCCTCGCATGTCGCGGTCGTCGCTGAGCAGATACCGCCATAGACGGTAGTCCCAGTCGTAGTCGGCAAGCACGAGTCGGAACCCGTCGAAGTACACCTCGGTCTCCGCACCAACGGAGTAGATCGGCTTGATCTTGGGGTCCGCGAGCTGCCGGAGCCCGACGGTCCGCCAATGTGCCCCGTCGAGACAGGCGGCGAGGTCTTCGTGCAGGCGATCGCGCTGCTCGTCCTCGTCGAGGCCGTCGAAGGCCTGAAGCTCGTCGAACGAGGGCGACACACCGCAGTACAGCACCCGCATGCGGCGATAGGCGAGGCGCGCGTCGTACTCGCCCACCCGGTACCACGGGTTTTCGTCCCCCACCGGCTCGGGCAGCGGCGTCCACAGCGACTCCGCGTTGCCGGGCTGCGTACCGACGAGAAGCTCGTCGAGGTTGGTGGCGCCGTCACCATCGGCATCGTCGTCTTCAATGCGCGCGAGGGCGTCGACCAGACCGGTATCGAAGGGGGCACCCTGCAGCGCCTCGAGAACCTGCACACCGTACGCGTTCCACTGCGGCGGGTCCGTCGACGGGTGGCAGAGCTCGCACGTGGGGACGCGACCCAAGCAGTCGGGACTCGACGGATACGCGTCGCAGACGACTGTGGGCGCCGTGGGGCGTGCCCACGCGGACGAAGCGGGAGTCAAAGAGGCGAGCGTCGACAAGACGAGGGTGCGCCTCCACCAGCGGGCGCGAGAAAACCTCGCCCCTGAGGGATCGGGGAGTGAGTGCATGGGTCTCCAGGCGTGGAACACCGCGGCGGGCCGGAAGCGTCACCGCGGCGAGTACGTTTTTCGGATCAGTGCCGAAAGAACTTCTGTTCGCAGTTCGAGAGCGTTGGGTCCGTTCGCTCGACGCGACCGGCGAGCGTGGCGGTCACCCCGAGCAGGGCGACGATGCAGGCCCGGCCGACGTAGGCCCCCATCTGCTCCCAGCGCGGGTACTCCTCGACGGTGCCACGAAGCACCGAACGCGCAACCGGGGCGGCGAGCACGAGCTGCGCGACCGCGGTTGCGGCGAGTCCGAGAGACAGTGGGTCGAAGACGCCGACGAGGTTTTCGGTGAGCGCGAGCGAGGCGACGAGCAGGTTCAATCCAAGATTGAGCCACAGCGCCCACGCCCGCAGGCGGAACAGTCCGATGGTGGCCAAGACCATGCCCACGGCGCAGGCGTTGGTGAGCGGATGGGCCCACTCGTCGGCGTGCGAAACGGCGATGAGCGTCATTGCATCGGAGCTGGCGAGGACCAGGGCCCACGTCATCGCCGTGCGGTGGGCGACGGGGGCAAAGGTTCCACCGTATCGCTCGGCTTCGAGACCGTGACCGCCCAGGACGAGCAGGCTCAGGCCTCCGCCGAACGCGGCGGCAGGGAAAAGGACCGGAAACGCTTCGGGGGCGCCCATCAAACCGAGCGCGCCAAGGGCCAGATAGGACCAGCAGCACGCGCGCACGTAGATCTGGGCGCCGACCTGCGGCCACCACACCACCACGGCGCACACGAACGCGCTGACGGACGAGAACAACCCCATCTCGAACACGTCGGCCTGCGTCAGCAGCGGACAGACGTTGCTCGTGATGGGATGGAGCGCGACGGTCAGCAACCAGGCGCCGACGCACGCCAAACATAGAACCGAGACCACGGCGCGCCGCAGCACGTCGCGGGAGCGGGCCTGCTGAAGGGCGTGGCCGAACGACCCGTCATCCTCGGAGGGAAGCGGCGCCTGGGTACGCAGCTGCTGAAGCACCTGATCGAACTCGGAGCGCTCAGACATGCTCGCCATCCCCTTCCACGCTGGTGCGCAGGTGTTGTTCGGCCCGCGACGCCCGGGCATGAGCGGTGGACGTTGGGACGCCCAGCAGGCGAGCCACGTCCTTGAGCGGAAGCTGCTGCACGTAACGCAGCACGAAGGCCTCTCGCATCGGCTCCGGAAGGGCGTCGAGAGCCTGGTGAAAACGCTGCATCGCACGCTGCTCGCGGAGGGTGTCCTCGGGCGTGGCACACGGGCCGGTCAGCGGGGGCAGCTCGACGGCGTCGCGACGGCGGCGCTTGGCGAGATGGTTGCGGCCGACGTTCAGGGCGATGCCGTGCAGCCACGTTCGCACGGAAGCATCCCCACGAAAGCGGTCGAAGGACTGGAACGCCCGGATGAAGGTCTCGTTGACGAGGTCGTCCACGGACGCTGGATCCCGCGTGAGCACCGCGAGCTGGCGCCCCACGCTCTGCCGATGCTCTCGGTAGAGCGCGCGGATCTTTGCGTCGCGGTCTTCCTTTTCACCGGCCTGCGCCATCTCGGCGGATCCGGCTCGTCGCGGGAGCGGCGTCACCACCCATGAGTGTCGCGAACCTGGACTTTTCCAGGTGGCAACCATCACGGTCGCGCCATCGTGTCGCAGGGACGGCGGTCCCGGCTGATGCGGTCTCGGCGCGCCGCGGAGGCTCGCACCCGAGCCGGGCCTTGGAAGTGCCGCCGATGTCGCGATACGACGCGCGCCCGCGGCACCTCCACCATCGCCGTATGAAGCCGGCCATCTTTGAAGCAAGCGGGCCGCCCGGCTTCAACACGAGCCGCGCGCAGACACCCACGAAGCGCAGCCCGGCCACGGAGCCATGCTCTAGGGTGCGCGCATGCGTAAGGCCCTCGCGTCCGTGCTTCTGCTTCTCACCCCTCTGGCATGCGACTCCACCGAAGACCAGGACCACGAACTTCGTGCCGGCCTGGAGTTCGAAGGCGTCGAGCCAGCATCGCCCCAGAATGCGATCCCCGTCCCGTTCCCCTTCGAATGTTCGGACCTCCCCGTCTACAAATGCGACAAGTTCCCCGGCTGCACACTCGATGCAATCGGCTGTGACTTCGATCCCTGCTCGATCGATCCCCTCAGCGGAGAACCGATCTGCTTCCCGTGCGATCCGGTACTCGTCTGCGTATCCGAGGCACCCGATTGCAATCTACTCTCGCCGACCGAGTGTTTGAACTACCCCGATCAGTGCGAGATCGACGTGTTCGGATGCGACGACGGTCCCATCTGTGACCTCGATCCGTTCGGTGACATCGAAGTCTGCTACGGCTGTGACCCCGTGGCGCTCTGCACCGACAAGCAGCCGTTCGACATCCTCCCGCTGCCGTAGCGAAAAGGCCCGCGCGGTGAACCGCAGCGGGCCTTCGAGGCAGGCGCGCCCTCTCGAGGGCTACGCCTGCACGACGGCGAGCGCCGGGATTGCGTGCTCGCGAAGCTCGTCGAGCGAAACGACTTTCAGCGTATTCTCGTGGGTGGCCTCGAGAATCACGGGCGGGGCCATCCCCGCTTCGAGCGCCTCTTTCCAGCGACCGGCACACAGGCACCAGCGGTCGCCCGGCTTCAGTCCCGGAAACCCGAACTGCCGCATGGGTGTGCTGAGGTCGTTGCCGTTGGCCTTCGAGAACGCGAGGAACTCCTCCGTGACGCGGGCGCATACCGTGTGCACACCGCGATCCTCGGCGCACGTGCGGCAAAACCCGTCGCGAAAGAACCCGGTCATCGGCTCTTCGCCGCACAAGTGCAGTGGTCCGCCCAAGACGTTGCGTGGCTCCGCCATCGCGCGCAGGGTAGCAGGGTTCGGGCAGGTCGCCCGCCGCGCCCCGCTACGCGCCGTCGGAGGACCGGCCACGACCAGTCGTCCCCTTGCGAGGCACAAAGCTCCGGGTTCGCGCGTACAGAGCCCGTGATGCTCAGTGCACCGCATGGATGGGCAATGGTCGTCGCCACGACCGTTGGCTTTGCGTTCTTGGCCCTAGGGCTGCCGGTTTGGGTCGGTCGGTCGGACCCTCGCCTCGGGCGTGCATGCGCGTGGACGATGCTGCTGGGCCTGGCGATGACGCTGGGCCTGCAGGCGTTGACCGACCTTCCCCGCCCCACCGCCACGACCAACATCCTGCCGGTACCTCCATTCGGTTCGTTCCCATCGGGGCATGCCGTGCTCGTCGCAGTCGCGATTGCGGTGACGTTCGCCCACCATCGCGGGGCAGCGCTGTGCATGGTGCCGCTGGCGGCTGTCGTCAGCTACAGCCGGGTCGAACTCGGCCACCATCACCCCGTGGACGTGTGGGCCGGGCTCGCGCTCGGACTCGGACTCGGCATTGCTGCCGCCGGGCTACGGCACGCCTCCGCGAAAGACCCATGGCGACTTCGATGGTTGTTGTGGCCGCAACTGGGCTTGGTCCTCGCCATCACGCTCGTCGCGTACACCGGAGCGTTCTCCGCCCAGAACGCACCGTGGCTGACCCTGCCCTATATGGACAAGGTCCTTCATTTCATCCTTCGGCGCCCTCGCGTTCGGGTGCCACTTCGCCACGCGAGGCCGGCGCACATGGGGCATTCCATGGGCCATCGGCCTGCCGCTTCTCGGTGCGTTGGGCGAGGAGCTGCTGCAAGCGACGTCCCCGCACCGCACCGCGGACCCGGTCGACCTGCTCGCCGATCTGCTCGGACTGCTGGTGTTTTGGCGCGTGGCCGTGGCTCTCACGAATCGAACCCCACGCTGACGCGGCCGCCACGGTTGTGCGCTACGCTCCAGCAATGCGGAGCAAGGCGTGGACCGGCATGGTGGCGTTGCTGACGGGCTGTGGACCGCTGGTCTCGCTGCCGGCGGATACCGACGGTGACAGTGGCGGAGCGAGCTCCGGATTCTCCGATGCCGGCGACGAGGACACCACCCCCAGCTCCGTGACTGGAATTCCACCCGAGACCACGCTGGTGACCACCGACAACCCCGATGGGGACGGCAGCACCAGCGGCTTCGGCCCGGACTTTGGCGACCATTCGCCCACCACCGGCGCTGTCGAGCAGTGCTGGCGGGCAGTCGGGTTGTTGACGCTCCCCGCCGATTCACGCTTGTTCGCGGTCGATCAGAACGGGGACGGAGAGAAGGAGCTGTGGATCAGCCTTTTCTTGAATGGCGACGGACCTGATGGGTTCACTGACATCTTCGTGATCGACCCGAGCGACCTGCCGGAGTTCGCGGGCAACTTCCCAGGATTCGCCACAGGGCTCGCCGACATCGACGGGGACGGCCTCGAGGACGTGGTCGGCTTCGAGTTCAGGGGCGGCGGGCCACCAAGGCTTTCCTACATGCGCAGCATCGGCAATGGCGTGTTGTCGAACGTCACCGAACAGACGACGTTGGGAATCGCGGACGGGTTCCTCGCCTTCGCCGACCTCGATGAAGACGGGTTCGAAGACGCCATCCGAAACCGCGAGCCACCCCTGACCTTGCTTTCCGGAAGCGGTTCGGGCGAGTTCGTGGAGACTGCGCTCGATCCCTTCGCCGATGAAGCGCGGCTGTTCGGCGACGTAGCGTCGTTCGAAACCGACGGGTTGGCCCCCTTTGAAGCTCTCCTGTTCGAGACCGACTTGTTCGAAGACCCCGGCGCATGCGAGCCGCACAACCACGCGATCTATGCCAATGATCGCGATCTCATGCTTCCGCAACGCGTCAATGGCACCCCGACCGACCCGAGTATCGTCAGCACGCGGCCCCTGGGCATCTCCGGCTTCGCCGGGGACTCGCAGGCCGTGTTCACGCGAGGCTGTATCCCCAACCAGCCCGGGAGCGAAGCCATTCTCGCGCACGTGATTGGCTTCAAGGGAACGTCGGCGCAGGCCATCATCGCTGACGCCGAACTCGTGTCCATGGGGGACTTCAACGGCGACGGTATCGCAGACCTGGCCGATGCCCGCGACGACACCGTCTCCTTCTTCCCTGGAAACGGAGACGACTTCCTGGCCGTGGAACAATCCTCCGTGGACGTCGGCGTCCCCATCCCCAACCGGGTATACGCGCTCGATACCGACCTCGACGGCCGCGATGAGATCATCTACGCCGTGGAAGCTCCCGACAACGCAATCGAGCTCCGCCGCCTCGACCTCGGCCCCTGCTGACCGACCTACCCGGGCGTGCCGACAGCCCATCTGGCAACCGAGAGCAAAGCTGCCCCGATAAGAGAGCTCCGAAACAGGGCAACTCCGGCACGCAGGGTTCACGCGGCCGACCTTCACTTTGGTTCTGAGCGGCTCGCACCCCGCGCGGGCCGCCTCGGAAAAAGAGAGCGGCTCTTGGGTGCGCGTTCGACTAGGCCCCGGAGCGCGAGCCCTACCCCAGGACGACTTGTCTCAGCGCCTTCAGGGCTGCGGCCCGGGCTTTGCGGTGTGCGCCGCCATGTCCGAGATTGCCGCTGTGCGCGAGGTCGAAGAGAGCCGCACTGGTGTGGTCTCCATCATCCTTCGCAGCGTTTTTCAGCGCAATGAGAAGCGCATCCAACTGCTCATCGTGCGAGCTCCCGTTGGACAGCCGCGAATTCACGGTGAGTCTGTTGGCGCACGCATTCTGCACTCGCCGTTGCAAGCATATGTCAGCGCTCTGCGGCTTTTCTTTGACTTGTGGCATCTTCCGTCGCTTCGGTCTCTCGCCAGCGAACTTCGATGGCGTGGTGGAATCAGGCAAGGCTCCGGGCATCGACCTAAGGCTCGCGTCACGCAAACTCATCCGCCACGATGGTAGTGAGGAGTGTCGCTTCCGGTTTCTGACGGAAAGCGGCGAAACCTCCTCTGGGCCCGCCTCGTGAGCGTGTGTCGAAACATTGCTCCGTGCCTGAACTCGAAGTTGCTCAACACCGTTGCGCGGATTCCGTGTGGTCAAAGTTCTGTATAGCGGCGCTGTCCTCGAAATGCCCACGGACTCGAAACGAGGCATCGAGATGCACAATACGCATAATCGAGAATGGCAAACTCGGCACGAGGGACTTCCGTACCACGCTCGAACTCGATGGTGCTCGCTGCATTCAGGCGCACTCTTGACAAGATTCGGCGATGCAGTACGAACCCTGAGGAAGTGCGAAATGAGCCGATTCACTGCAACCCCTTTGGTCGCCCTGCTCGTCTCGACTGGCTGCGATGACGCAAGCTCCTCCGAACTGACCGGGTGGCCGCCTCGGAGATCGGGTCTTGCCACAACGAGGCAGCCGAGCTCGAGGCACTGTGTCATGACGATGACGCGTGTCTCGAGATTGGTGAAGACACGATTGGCGATTGTGAGGCAATCGCGTCAGGCAAGGCCGACGCCAGCTTCCATTCGGCCGGCTGGCTCACTCAGCGCTGGCTCGAGCGAGGCCGCAACTGCCACGCGTCCGGCGACCTCGAGTGTTTGATCGACAACTTCAAGCTGGCGGTGTGGGGTTGGCGCAACGTCTATGGATTTCCTGTTGCGGCCGATGCCTTGGAGAACTTCCTGTCGTGCAATGATCCCACCCTGGAGATCTCGCAGGAAGACATGTTCGCGACGACTGAAGCCAATGCAGTCTACTTTGAAATGGGCGGCTGGGAGTCCTTGGGGACGGTCCTCGAAAAGTCGGAGGCGGAGGTCCGTCTCTGGCTACTCAGCTCCGACGCGCTCGAAAGGGGCGAAGGCACGCTGGATATCGGTCCGTTTCCAACGGTTCACGGGGACGAGAACATCCGGCTCGCGATCGGCCGCTTCACCATGGATGTGGACGCCGAGCTCATCGCGTGGGATCCAGGCACCGAGGAAGGAACGGTCGAGCTTCACCTCAGTTTCGTCGACCTCTACGACTTTCACCCGCAGCGCAATGACTCGGGTAGCGGCGGAGAGGACTATTCGACTGTATTCCCGTACCACGAATGGGCGGTACTACTAGTCGAGAACGGACTAGCTTGCGAGTACGACGTGATCCGCGACTACCGACTCGAGATCCCGCTCAACGCCGAGTTTCTCGCCGGCAGGTAGGAGTGGCTCGTCGGTTCTCGGTCGGCGTGCACCGCGGGGCGGTTCAGCCTGCCGTTTCAGTCACGCTTCGACGCAGCGGCGATAGCGGCTGCCGAAGGTGACGCCGAGACCTGAACGGGCGCTTGACGGCCAGGCCTCTCGACCAGCCACCGTTCGCTGTATTGACGCCGAAAGCCATGGGGCGCATGGCGGAGTTCGTTGAGGTATTGAACGTTCGCCGTCATAGAAAGTGCTCTCGATGAACCCCTCGGCGACGCCGGTGCTCCCGGCCACACGAACGATCGATCGAACGATCGAACCGCCGGACTCGACACCCAAGGGCGCCCCCGGACCCGCTGCTTCTTGTCGACATGGGGCATGCGAGTCAGAGTTCTCGCGACAGGTCAGACCTGAAACTTTCAGCACCGCATCAAACGAGACGCTGGCATTCGATGTTCATTCGAGCGGGGAGAAGTTGTTCCGCCTGCTGCAACTGTTGCGGGCGAAGCTCGTCATAGCTGCGGCCAATTCGGCTCGGTGAACCAACGTCACCGGCAGAACAGCCCCTTTCCAAGTTATGAAGAACATCCCTTTCCTCCTCCTCGCCTCCTTCTCGCTCCTCACGTCTGCGTGTGGTGATACCGGAGACGGATCCGAAGTTGCTAGTGCCACCACGGGGCAGGCAAGCGCTGGCTCCACCGAGAGCTCAACGAGCGACGCTACCGAGGACCCAACAAACGATCCCACTGGGAACCCGACGGGCGACCCCACCGAGGACCCAACGGACGAATCCGCCGGGGATCCAACGGGCGATGACGACAGTTCGACCACCGGCTCAGAGGGAGAAGCGGTCTGCAAATACAGTTGCGCCGAAGATGAAGACTGTCGCACCAACGGGGCAGACTCGGGCCTGACGTGTAGTGACAACGGCAACTGTATCATCGCGTGCGCTGAGGATGCCGAATGCATCGCATTGTTCTCCGGATGGTTGGCGATGGCGTGCACCACCAACGATGAGTGCGGAGCGGGACCGTGCATCGACCTCGGGGACGGGGGAGGTTGCGCCACCGAACCTTCCGACTTCTTTGCTTGCGAAGACGCCATGCTCGCCGAAGTTGAAGCCACGGATATCGAGGGCAATGCGGTGACGGTCTGCGGCAACGCCGGCGCGACCTGCACGGACCTCAACGGAGACATCACCTGTACGCTCGACACCGAGCCAACATCCTGCGACGAAGTGGGCTGCCCAGACGGCCTCAGCTGCGAAGGAGATGGCTTGTGCCACTGTACGGCGGATGCAGACTGCGAAACCGCAGGGTTCGGGGACACGTGCAACGCCGACACGCTCTGCATTGCGACTTGTGCAGACGCCTCGGAGTGCGAGTTCCCGTTCGACGGCGGCGAAGTCGACTGCGCGCCGCTCTAGACAGATAGGCGCATCTCTCGCGTGTGCTTTGCTCGGCGTACTCGTCTGTGTCGAGCAAAGCACCACCCGGGCGAGGATCGAGCCGAGCATCGCGCCGGTGCACCCGCTTCCGTGCAGCATTTCGCGGAGCGTGAGGCCCTCTTCGGACACGACCGGTTCCGGGTTCATGCGTGGCGGCGGCACGGGGACCTCGGTGCACAGGAGTTTCTCCATCGCGAACAAGCCGCGACGGGTCGGCGAGTTCACGTTGGTGTGGCTCATCATCGAGAG
>CAYSPB010000304.1:8118-9662 GCA_964432695.1 uncultured Nannocystaceae bacterium | reverse complement strand
TCGCCGTTGTCGCAGAGGCCGCACGAACCTCCGCGGTCGACGTCGGTCTCGTCTCCGTTTTGGACCATGTCGTCACAGGCCGGCGCGGCGCAGGTGCCGTCATCGGCACAGACGCCCGAGACGCAGTCCGCGTCGCCGTTGCAGCTCTCTCCTTCGTCGCACGCGGGGCAGGAGCCACCGCAGTCGACGTCGGTTTCGTCGCCGTTTTGGACCATGTCCATGCACGACGGTGCAATGCAGGCTCCGTCGTCCCCACAGACACCCGAGGCGCAGTCGGAGCCATCGGTGCACATGCCACCGTCATCGCAGGGGCCGCAGGAGCCACCGCAGTCGACGTCGGTCTCATCGCCGTTTTGGACCTCGTCGTCGCAGGCAGGGGCGACGCAGGTGCCGTCCTTGCTGCATACGCCCGACGCACAGTCGGTCGGGTCGGTGCAGGTGTCTCCGTCGTCGCACGGCGTTTCGCAAACCCCACCGCAGTCGACGTCGGCCTCCCCATCGTCCGGGCGACCGTTCGAGCAGGAATCGCCGCCGGCGTCGGAGTCGGTATCCGTGTCGGTTCCAGGCTCGGTGTCCGAGTCGGAGCCGTCGGTGTCGGTTCCGCCGTCGGTGCCCGAGTCGGAGCCGTCGGCGTCGGTGTCGGTGTCGGTGCTTCCGTTCGAGTCGCCGTCGGAGGCGCCGGCGCTGTCGGTCTCGCTCCCGCCGCTCTCGGTATCGACCGGGATCGGTGGCCCGCCGCTGGAGCTACCACCGTCGCCGTCGCTGCTGGACACCGCAGCGCACTCCGAGGACTCGTCCTGCGCGAAGCCGTCGTCCTCACATGTTCCCGAGCAGCCCGTGGCGAGGCCGGCGAGCAGTGCCGTCCAACCGATCAGTGATCCTGTCCGCAATCCCATGCGCCGTTTCAGTTCAAGATCGTTGCCAACCGGACGATGACGGACACAGACCCGCGCGCTCGCGGAGTTGGGCTGCACGGCATCGGGCCTCCTGGGACGCGTGTGTCCAGGGGCGGGGCAATCTGCCCCGCCGAGAATTGTCGATCTGGGACGAAATGGGGACGCGATGGGGCCGCGCAACCCCCAATAGCTGCCGTCATCCGGCGGCGTCGACGTCGTCTCGTTCGAACACGCGCGGCGTTCGGAAGGCCTGGACCTCGCCCTTCTTCGCCGCGGACTCGGAGTCATAGGCCTCGAACACGACCGCATCGAAGCGCTTGGCGAGTTCGGGGTACTGCATCTTCACGTAGCCCATCAGGGCGTCGGCTTCGGTCTCGAGCGCTTCCTTGATGAGGCCCGTAGGCGTGACGTACTCGACCACGACCGAGAGGTCGCTCTTCGTGGCGGTGATCGAAAAGCCCTGCACGTCATAGCGACGGCCGCCGACCTCCCACACGCCCAGCGCCTGCTGGTACTCGCGGCTGTTGGTGACCGCGTCCAGCTTGTCGGCGATGTCGAGGCCGCGATGCAGCTTCACGGCGCCTCCGCGCTGCGCGAGCTGGTCCGCGATGCCGAGCACCAAGTAGGCCTCGACCACCCGGCGTTGCT
>CAYSPB010000304.1:0-8099 GCA_964432695.1 uncultured Nannocystaceae bacterium | reverse complement strand
ACGCGTCCGCGAGCGCCTCGTAGTCGCTCGCGTCGGAGCCTCGATACGTTGCAAGGCCGACGTGCACGCCGAGCACCTTCCAGGCGCCCTTGTGACGACGCAGCTGCACGGTGGTGGCAAAGCCGAAAGGGTCACCGCCGGAGAGCAGGGTGACGACGGCGACGTTCTCGTTGCCCGCATTGGTCAGCAGGGCCAAGCGCTGCGGGTCGTCTTCGCTGCCACACTGCACGCGGGTGAGGGCGGTGACGCCTCCCTGCACGTCGACGACGTAGCTGTGGGCCAGCGCCGTTTTCTCGCCGCCGCTTTCCAACCGGCGGTGCATCGACTCCAGTGCCGCTTCGAACGTCTCGCGCTGGTCTTCCCGCTGTGCCTGCGGGTGCAGGTCACTCCACAGCGCGTCGAGGTTGCCGGCTCGGAGTGTGCGGAACACCCCGAGCGCCGCCGCGTTGAGGTCGTCTTGGACCTTTTTGTCGAGCTTCGAGGCGGGCGCACACGCGACTGCGATTGCGCTCGATTCCATCGCCGCCGCCTCGGCGGGGGCGTCCTTCGACGTGTCGTCGTCGGTGGAGCAGGCGGCGAGAGACAGCGCGAGGGCGACGGCGATCGACCGAAGCATCCGCGCCTTGTATCAACCGTTCGCGCCCGGTGCCATGGCGGTGCCGCCGAATGGGGTCCAGGGGTCCGTCTGCTACAGTCGAAGGCTTGTGTCGGACCTCGGACACCTCGATCGCTACCGCTTGGTCACCTCCCGTCGTCCGGGTGCGCGGCACGCCGCCGCCCGTTTGGCGGGGGTCGGGGTCGACACGCTGGTGGGCCGGGCGCTTCGCGGTCTGTTCGTGCGGGGTGGCGTGCCGTACCTGGGACCCCGCGAGCTCGAGCGCAGCCTGGATATGATGCAGCCGTACTGTGATCCGGCGATTCGGCGCGACCCGGACCGGATCTTCGCGCCGGCCCACGTGCCTTCGCTGCGCCAGGTTCGCGCCATGCCGCTGCGGACCGGCACCCACGTCCACGCGGTGTTTCCTACCCCGTATCGTCCCGTGCACGGCGTGTTCGGCGGACAATGGCGACGCTACGACAACCTCGACACCGCCCACCTGTTCGCGTGGCGACACCATCGGCCTGCGCCGCTGTCTCTTCTGCTCGTGCACGGTTGGGGCGTGGGGGCCAAGCGACTGCACGAAGCGGAGTTTGGGGTGGACTACTTCCACCGTGTTCTCGGGCTCGACGTGTACTACTACGTGCTGCCGTACCACTGGGTGCGCAAGCCCTCCGCCGCCAAGTTCTCCGGCGAGCTGTTCCCCTCCGGCAACCTGATGCGTACCAACGAGGGATTCGTCCAGACGATTCAGGAGCTGCGGGCGATCGTCACGATGATCACGCAGCGCAATCCGGTCCCGCTTGGCGTGATGGGTTCCAGCCTCGGTGGATACACGACCGCGCTGCTCAGCTCGGTCGACGAACGTCTCTCGTTTGCGGTCCCAGTGCTGCCGATGGGATCCCTCGCCGAGTTGTTCTGGGATCAGGGCGATGACGATCCGATCCGCCGCACGGTCGAAAGCGTCGGCATGACCCGAGCCCGCCTGCAGAACGCGTGGGCGTTGCACGAGCCGCTGAACTACGCGCCGAAGGTGCCGCACGCGGCGCGAATGATCGTCAGCGCGACCGGGGATTTGCTCGTGCCACCCGAGCACACGGAGTCGCTGTGGCGCCACTGGGGTCAGCCCGAGCACGTGCGCTTCGCCGGGGGGCACATCCTTCAGGTCTTCCGGCGCCACTATCATCTGCGCGTCGCGCAGCGCCTGGCGGCGGCCGGTCTGCTCGACGCGGAGCGCGTCCGCGAGGCCCATCCGCGGTGGTCGCTGGACGACAGCGCAGAGTGCGCTTAGTTCGCAGGCGACGGTTTGCGTGACAGAATGTCATGCCCCGGCCGACGGGGTGACAAACCGGCGTCGGACGGCCTGGAAGGCCCTCCCAAGTGCCTGAGATCACGACCCAAAGCCAGGGCTCGGTTCTTGCGAGGTAGGGGGGCAAGCCGCCTGAGGAGACCGCCGCGATGTCCACGAATCTGCCCGCCAGCCCCACCGTTCTCGTCGTCGACGACGAGGCCAGCATTCTCGAGGCCCTCAGCAAGGTGCTCGCGAAGGAGGGGCTGACCGTCGTCACCGCGAAGAACGGGCGCGAAGCGCTCGACGTGGTCCGCACCCGACCCATCCACGTGATGATCACCGACCTGCGCATGCCCGGCATGGGCGGCGACGACCTGCTCAAGGCGGTCAAGACGGTGACGCCCGAGGTGGAGGTCATCCTGATGACCGCCTACGGCACGGTCGAGGTGGCGGTCGAGGCGATGAAGCGCGGCGCATACGACTTCATCTCCAAGCCGCTCAAGCGCGCGGCCGTGGTCGCGACGATTCGCAAGGCCTTCGACAAGGTCGCGCTCATGGCCGAGAACCGCGAGCTGCGGGCACAGCTCGAGGACAAGCGCAGCCGCGAGATCGTCGGTCACTCGCAGGTTCTTCGGGCCACGCTCGAGATGGCGGAGCAGGCGGCCAACTCCTCGGCCACCGTGCTGCTGCTCGGCGAGAGTGGCACCGGAAAGGAACTGATGGCGCGGCACATCCACGCGCACAGCCCCCGCGCCAACAACACGTTCGTCCCGGTCAACTGCGCGGCGCTGCCCGAGACCATCCTCGAGTCCGAGCTCTTCGGTCACGAGAAAGGCGCGTTCACCGGCGCGGTTCGCAGCCGTGACGGCCGATTCAAGGAGGCCTCGGACGGCACCTTGTTCCTCGACGAGATCGCGGAGATTTCTCCCACGGTGCAGGTCAAGCTGCTGCGTGCCTTGCAAGAAGGCGAGATCGAGCCGGTGGGGGGCCAGCGGGCCAAAGTCGACTTCCGGCTGGTGTGCGCAACCAACCGAGACCTCTCCGAAGAGGTGAAGCAAGGCGGGTTCCGCGAGGATCTCTTCTATCGTATCAACGTCATCCCGATCCGGATCCCGCCGCTGCGCGATCGCGCCGAAGACATTCCTCTGCTCGCCGACCACTTCCTGCGGATGTACGCCGCCAAGCACCAGAAGCCCGCGCACGGCTTCGCCGACGAAGCGACGCACGTGATGTCGAACTACGCGTGGCCGGGCAACGTGCGCGAGCTCGAGAACGCGGTCGAGCGCGCGGTGGTGCTGTGCCGGGGCGAGCAGGTGTTGTCCACCGACCTGCCGCCCGAGCTGCGCGACCCCGGCGCAGGCCAGGGCCGGCAGATCACGTTCTCGGTCGGGAGCCCGCTCGCCGAAATGGAGCGGCGCATGATCTCGGAGACGCTCAAGTTCACTCGCGGCGACAAGCGGCTCGCGGCCGACTTGCTCGGCATCGCGACCCGCACCATCTATCGAAAGCTGGAGTCCGGCTTCGTTGCCGACCCGCACCGCTCCGGTAGCGCGCCTGCGGTCTCCCCTTCCTCCGACGCGGGCGAGTCGTCCGACCCCGACGGCGTCTTCCACTAGCGAGCAAGCAGCCAGGAACCAGTCATGGAAGCCCTGTTCAAGAAGTACTTCTGGGTGGTCCAGGGGATCGGCCTTGCGGTCATCGCCGGACTCGCGGCGAGTGCCGTGGTGACCCAGCTGGGTACGGCGTATGCGCTCGACGTGAGCACGGCCGACGATGAAGAGTCCGGTGACACCGATGGTGAGGACGACGAGGACGGCGACGACGCGGCCAAGAAGAAGCGCAAGAGCACCAGCTTCGGCTCGAGTGCCTTCAACAAGGCGTCCTCGCTCGCCTCGACCAAGCGCAAGACGGCCGAAGACGTGCAAAAGCACAACGTGTTCTGTCCGACCTGCGTGCCCGTCACCGCCGACGCACCGACCACCGGTGCGCCGGTCGACCTCGGCCGCCCCGATGGCATCCAGCCCGGTGAGGTGAAGTCCTCGCTCGCGCTGCAGCTGATGGCGACGATGGAGTCCACCGACCCCGACTTCTCGCTGGCCACGATCTACGACGCCGACGCGTCGGTCACCGGTGCTTATCGGCGCGGCGACGCGATTCGCAGTGGCGTCATCATCGTCGGCGTCGACACCGGCCTCGTCCACCTTCGCAACGGCGCGTCGCTCGAGTACCTCTCGATCGACGACGAGGCGGCACCGCCCGCCCGCGCCTCGTCCACGACGAAGAAGAAGAAGGAAGAAAAGCCGAAGAAAAAGAGCAAGTACGCCATCGAGGGCGCCGACGAGGCGATCAACTGCCCCGACGAGAACACCTGCGTGGTGGACCGGGCGTTCGTCGAGCAGCTCATGGCCAACCCTGCCATGCTGGCCAAGCAGGCCCGCATCGTCCCGTCGCAGCGCGATGGTGAGACTCAGGGCTTCAAGTTCTACGGAATCCGCCGAGGCAGCCTGCCCAAACTGCTCGGCCTGAAGAACGGCGACATGCTCACCGAAGTCAACGGTGAGGAGATTCGCTCCGTCGACAAGGCGATGGCCTTGGCGATGAAGCTTCGCCGCGCAAGCAACCTCTCCGTGACGCTCGTGCGCAAGGGCAAGACGATGACCAAGGAGATTCAGATCCAATGACCACGCGACGCCTGTTCCCGGTGGCGGCCTCGGCCGTTGCTGCGCTCGCGTTGGGGATGCCTATCGTCCCCTCGGCGGCTGCAGCCCCCCCTGCAACCCGCGCTCCCGCGGTACGGCCTTCGGCTGCACCCACGGCCCCTAGCACCACGACACCGCGCAGTGCGACGCCTCCGGGAGGCACCGCCGCGATTGGGTCTCCGTCCGCCGTCGGCGGGGCGGAACTCTCTGGTGACGAAGGCGGCGCGCTTGGCCGCAACTCCTGCCGGAAGCAGCCGCGCGGCGCAAAGTTCCGCATCACGCTGCCCGAAGAGGCGGAGCTGAAGGACCTCGTCAACTGGATGATGTCGATCAGTTGCCAGAAGTTCATCTGGGACCCCAAGGTCCGCGGCGGCAAGGTCACCATCCTCTCGCCCGAGCCGGTCACGGTCGACGAAGCCTACGCGGCCTTCTATGCCGCGCTGCAGACGATGGGCCTCACGGTCGAGCCGTCGGGGCGCTATTTCAAGATCGTCGAGAGCAGTGACGCCAAGTCCAAGACGCTTCCGGTGTACGGCCCCAGCGGCCGCGCGCCCTCGAACGACCGCTTTGTCACGCAGCTGATTCGCCCCGCGAGCGGCAACACGGCGGACATCGTTCAGGTCCTCAACAACCTCAAGTCCAAGCAGGGCTCGGTGGACGTCGCCGGCGAGCTCATCATCCTCACCGATACCGGAAGCTCGGTGCGGCGGCTGATGAAGATCATCCGCGAGGTCGACGACCCGGAGATGGAAGACGCGGAGAAGATCTTCTTCTTCCAGCTCCAGGCGGCCGACCCCGAGGAAACCGCGGAGACCATCCGCGAGATCTTCGGTGAGAAGGACGCAGGCAAGAAGAACAAGAAAGGCGGCGCCTCCGACAAGTCCGGTGCCGCGTTCTCCCGTGTGGTCGTCGACGAGCGGACCGGCACGCTCATCGTGGTCGCCCCCAAGGACGACTACGAGGTCATTCGGCGCCTCATCGAGCGGCTCGACGTGCCGCTGGCCGGCGGCGGTGGACGCATCCACGTCTACAAGCTCCGCAACGGCGATCCCGAAGAGATCGCAAACGTGCTGACCCAGCTGGGCACCGGCGCGAAGGCAGCCGCCGGCAACGGCCGTGGTGGCAACCGGAACAACAAGAACAACGCCAACAAGGCGCCCGCAGCTGGCGGTGCGACGGCGGAGCTGTTCTCCGGCGACATCAAGGTGACGGCGGACATGGCGACGCGGTCGCTCGTCATTCTGGCCTCCACTTCGGACTTCAAAGCTCTCAAGCCAGTCATCGAGGAACTCGACGCACCGCGCAAGCAGGTCTACATCGAGGTTTACCTGCTGGAGCTGGTCGCCAACGACACGCTCGGCGGCGGCGCGGGTGCCCACTTTGGCAGCCCGGTCTCGACCGATGGCGGCGACGGCATCGGCTTCGTGTCGAGCACGCCCACGGCGGAGCAGAACAGCATCGTGCTCAACCCGGCGGTGCTCTCGGGCCTTGCGGCAGGCGTCATCGGTCCGCAGGTGCCCAACAGCTCCGCGCTGCTGGGAACGCCGACCGACATCCCCGCGTTCGGCGTCGTGATTCAGGCGCTTCACCAGCTCAGCGAGGTCAACTTCGTCGCCGAGCCGCACCTTTACACGGCCGACAACCACGAAGCCTCGATCGAAGTCGGTCGCAACGTTCCGACCCAGGGCGCGATCGGGGTCGCCGGTGGTGGTGCGCAGGGCCTTGGTCTGCCGACCGTGTCGGTTCAACGGCAGGACGTGACGCTCAACGTGAAGGTCACGCCGCACGTCAATGATGCCGAGCAGCTCACGCTCGACATCGAGATGGAGAACAACGACATCGAGAGCATCGACGAGCAGCTGGGTGTCACCACGACCAAGCGGCGCATCAAGCTCGAGCAGGTCGTGGCTCGAGACGACCAGCCGGTCGTCCTCGGTGGCCTCATGCAGGAGGTCGAGCGCATCAGTGAGTCCGAGGTGCCCGGTTTGGGTCAAATCCCGCTGCTGGGGTGGCTGTTCAAGTCCAAGACTCGCGAGCGCGTGAAGGTGAACCTGATGATGGTGCTCGTGCCGCACATCCTCGAGACGCCGGACGACGTGCGCCGCATCCACGAACGCCGCATGAAGGAACGCCTCGACTTCCTCGAGCGCCAGACCTCCTTCAAGCGTCGCGACCTCGAGACCAACATCAACTACCGCAAGAAGTCGGGCCTGCTCTCGGCCGTGAACGCCGAAGCGATTCGGATGTCCGAAGAGGACGTCTTCCGCCAGCAGGCGGAGCTCGAGCTGCAGCAGACCGAGATCACCGGTGAACTCGGCTTGTCGCCGAGCTTTGCAGGCGAAGCCGCCGACGAGCCGACCACGGCCGCGACCACGGCGCTCAACCCGGCCACGTCGACGACACGGCCGAGCACGAGCGGCAGCAAGAAGAAGAAAAAGAAAAAGAACAACAAGGGCAAGCGCAACCCCAAGTAGGTTCGAAGATGGCCACCGAAGTCGCACAACCCATCGCCGCGCCCCTTCTCCCCGCGCAGACGCTCCGGCCCGACCCTCGGCCGATCGGCGAGCTGCTGGTGGAGGCTGGGGTCGTCACGCCCGAGCAGCTCGCCGAAGCCCTCGCGGTGCAGCATCTCGAAGACGAGCGCGTGGGCGAGACGCTGGTGCGCCTCAAGCACGCGAGCGGGTGGCAGGTGTGTCAGGCGCTCGGGCAGCAGTTCGGCATGCCTTGCCTCGAGCGCATGAAGCACGACGACGTACAGGACGAACTCGTCGAGTCGCTGAGCATCGGCTACTCGCGCGACAACATGCTCATCCCCATCAAGCACGATGAGGAGATGGCGGTGCTGCACGTGCTTGCGGCCGATCCGCACAAGCTGCTCGACCTCGATGACCTCGCCCGGGTTTACGACGCGGAGATCGAAGTCACGCTGATGCCCGCGGCCGAGGTGGTCGCGCTCATCAACGACGTCTACTCCAAGCGCGCCAAAGACGTCGACCTCGAGAAGAAGGAAGAGGCGTTCGACGAGGAGGACGAAGACCTCCTGCACGCCTCAGCTGAGGACGCGCCGATCATTCGCTTCGTCAACAGCCTCATCTTCAACGCCAGCAAAGAGAAGGCCTCCGACATTCACATCGAGCCGGGCGACAAAGAGGTCGTCGTGCGCAACCGGGTCGACGGCGTCTTGCACGAAGTGCGGCGCGCTCCCAAGGCGCACCTGCCCTCGATCATCGCGCGCGTGAAGATCATGAGCGGCCTGAACATCGCCGAGAAGCGGCTGCCGCAGGACGGCCGGATTCGGCGAAAGATCGCGGGCAAAGAGGTCGACATGCGGGTTGCGACCGCGCCGACCTCCAACGGCGAGCGCGTCACGATTCGTCTGCTCGACAAGAGCGCGATGGCGCTGAGCCTCAAGGTCATCGGCCTGGCCGCCGACCACCTGCACACCATCGACGAGACGATTCATCGCCCACACGGCATCTTCCTCGTCACGGGCCCGACCGGCTCCGGTAAG
>CAYSPB010000303.1:0-9665 GCA_964432695.1 uncultured Nannocystaceae bacterium | reverse complement strand
CCGAGCTTTTTGAGGTCTTCTTGATCGACGGGTCCCGCGATCGTGACGATGACGATCGGAAAGTCGCTGAACGATACCTCGGTGATCGAGGTCTCCTCGGTGTCTTCGGGCAGCTGCGGGCGCGCGCGGCTGACCCGGTCGCGGGCCTTCTGCATCGCGTCCTCGATGACGACCTCGGGCTCGAACTCCAGCGTGATGAGGCTGATGCCCTCGGCCGAGGTGCTGCTCATCTTCTTGAGGTCTTTGAGCCCGGCAAGCTCGTCCTCGATCGGGTTGGTCACCAAGGACTCGATGTCCTCGGGCGACACCCCGACGTAGGGCGTGGTCACCATGACCACGGGAATCTCGACGTCCGGAGACGCCTCGCGCGGCAGCGTGTTGTACGTCTGCAGCCCGAAAATCAGGATGCACACCGTCAGCAAGAAGACGGTGGCACCACGTCGTACCAGTCCAGCGATCATGATCCGAACGTCGGCCGCCCTTGCGTGCAGCACGTGCCTTGGCGGGAGAGAATGACCGCATCACCGTCGGCGAGGGCCCGCTGCCCCACGACCACGATGTTCTCGCCGACCTCCAGGCCGCCTTCGATGACGACCTGGTCGCGCACGAGCGGACCCAGCTGCAGCGGACGCCACCGCGCCACGCCGTCTTCGACCGCGAACACGCCGTTGGAATCGCGCTGCGTGACCAAGAACCCCTGCGGGATGAGGATCGCGTCCTCGCGAAGGCTCTGCTCGACCGAGACGCGGGCAATCATTCCCGGAAGCAGCGCGGCATCTTCGTTGGGGACTTCGATCTCCACGAAGAAGGCGCGAGTGTCGAGGTCTGCCGCCGGGAGGATGCGTGCAATGGTGCCCATCCGCGGTTCCGCGAGCGCATCCACGGCCACGCGGACCTCGGTCCCCGCTTCGAGCAGCCCTACGTCCCGGTCGGCGACCGAGATGGTGACCTTGACCGGGTCGAGCACGACCAGGCGCGCCGCCGGCGTACCCGGTCCGGCGACCTCGCCGACCTCGAGCGACACGGCCGCGAGCGCCCCGTCGAAGGGTGCCCGTACGGTGGCGCGATTGAGCTGGATCTTTGCCACGCGCGCGGAAGCCTGCGCGCTGACGAGGCGGTCGTGCGCGGCATCCACCTCGGCGCTGGCGATCGCGCTGCCCAGCCGCTTTGCGCGGTCGAGCTCCCGGCGTGCGGCCTTCACCTCGGCCTGAATCTGGGCGATGCGGGCCTGATACAGCCCGCGATCGATGTGAAAGAGCGGGTCGCCCTTCTTCACCGTATCGCCGACCTCGACCAGCGCGGCCTCGACGTAGCCCCCCTGCGACGAAGCCAGCAGCGCGTCCTTGGAGCCCTCCACCTCCCCGGGCAGGGTCAGCTGCAGCGATGCTGACGAGCGCGCAATGGTGGCCGCTTCGATCCACGTCGCGCGCGCGGCAGGTGTCGACGCCTCGGCGTCTTGGGCGGGGGGCGGCGATTCGGCCTGGGCGGCACCGTTGCAGGCGACCGCGAGCAGGCTCAGGGCAAGAAGCATCGGCCTCATCGGGAGACTCCGTTCATGAACAAGGACACGAGGTTGCGCTCGAAATCCGGATCGAGGGGGTGGCCGTCGAGCCACAGCTGAAGCTGCACGTGGATGGCCCCGACCAAGGCGATGGCCGCCATCGATACGGGAAGGTCGGCCCGCAGCTCCCCCCGCTCGACGCCGAGGGCGATCATCGACTCGACCATGGCGAGGTCCTGGGCCCGCATCGTGCGGATGTCGAGCAGCTCGGGGTCGATCGTCGCCTCGCTCTCGGCACGAAACATCAGCCGCAAGTCGTCGGGGTACCGCTCGGCGTGCGCCCGCAGCCGCGCGAGCGACTCGCCAAGGGCTTCGGCGAAGTTTGTGTCGCCCTCGAGCGGCACCTGCACGTGCTGCATGCGGGCGACCACCGCGCCCATCGCTGCGCGGTACAGACCGACCTTGTTGGTGAAGTGGTAGTAGAGCGCCGGCTTGGTGCAACCGCAGGCCTCGACCACCTCGCGCACGGAGGTGGACGCGTAGCCGCGCAAGGCGAACATGCGAATCGCCTCGTCGAGGATCGGAGCGGCGAGCCCGTCTCGGGGGACCTCGCCGAGGCATGCGGTTTTTGCGCCAGTCGTCATATACCGACCGGTACGTAACGTGACATGCCATGACCCCACCGGCAACGCGCGCGAGCGCACAAATCCGTGCGTTTCAGCAACCGATGCGGGTCAGCGCGATGAGCGGGCCATCGGGGATCGGCGCATCGTGGGTCGGCACGGGGAGGTCGACCTCGGCCTCGACCATCCACATCGTGTCGCCTTCCTCATTGCACAGCGTCTGCTGCACGACCCAGACCCGCTCGCCCACCGCGTCGACGTGCGTCAGATGGCTCATTCGCGCGCGGTGGTCGAAGGCGATCGGCCCGATCTCCTCCAAACACGGGGCCAGCGCTTCCTCGAACCTGTCGGCCGTCCATGCCGGTTCGGTGCTTCGCGAGGACAATGCGGCCTCCTCGAAGTCGCCAGCAGCCAGCGCTTTGACCAACGACTGCATCTCGGCGCGAAGCCGGGCGCGGAAGCTTTTCGGATCGGCAGCGGGATCGGGCGGCGGCAGCTCGACTTCGGGCAGCTCGGGATCCGGCGCGGCCGGCCGGCCCATCATCGCCTCCCACTCGCGCACGAGCGAGGAATCGGCGCGGGCCAGGGTCGCGCGCAGGTAGGCAATGATCTCCTCGACCCGCTCGTCGCGATATGCCTCCGGTACGGTCTGCAGCAGCACTTTGTACGCTTGGGACAGGTAGCGGAGCAGCACCCCTTCACTGCGACCCAAGCCGTACTGTTTGACGTACTCGTTGAAGCTCGCGAAGCGCTCATACATATCGCGTACGATCGACTTCGGCCGCACGTTCTCGCCGCGCAGCCACGGGTGCGTGGTTCGGAAGCGGTCGTACACCCCGTAGATGAAGTCTGCGCACGGCTTGGGGAAATCGACCTTCTCCAGCGCTTCCATGCGCTGCTCGTACTCGACGCCGTCGGCCTTGAGCTTGGCGACCAGCTCGGTCTTGGCGGTGGCGACCTGCTGCTTGAGCACCGCAAAGGGGTTTTCGAGGATCGACTCCACCATTGAAACGACGTCGAGCGGATACGTTTCCTCGTCGGGGTCCAGCGCCTCGAGGGCTTCGAGCAGGAACAACGACAGCGTGTGGTGAAGCGAGAAGTCGTGCTGCAGGCCTTCGGCGAGCTGGACGACGCGCGGTCCGTCATCGGTCCGCTCGAGCACCTGGACGATGCCCGCGTTCTCCAGGTCCTCGAACAGCTGCGCGGCCTCTTGGCGCAGTCGGTCCCGCCGCCCTTCCCGCTCGTAGGAGCGGTCGATGATCTCCAGCAGGCGCCCGTAGCCGCCGGGTGCGTCGTAGTCCCCCGCATCACGCTGCAACACGGTCAGCAGCAGCCCGTGCGAGAGATGCATGGACGAGGTGAGCGGCTCGGGCTCCGAGGTTCGTAGCTTCTCGAGCGTCTTCTCGTCCCACGGCACGTAACCACGCTCGGGCGGCTTCTTGCGCGTGAACTTCTTCTTCTTGGCCATCAAGGCCTTCGCTTCGAGCTTCTTGTTCTCGACGACGTGCTCGGGGGCCTGCGCGATGACGCTTCCCGCGTCGTCGAAACCCTTTCGCCCCGCCCGGCCGGCGATCTGCTTGAAGTCCCGCACCGACAAAATGCCGACCTTCTCGCCGTCGAACTTGCACAGCTTGCTGAACACCACCGTGCGAATGGGGACGTTCACCCCGACCCCGAGCGTATCTGTGCCCGAGATGAGCTTGAGGTGACCGCGCTGAGCGAGGCGCTCGACGAGCGTGCGGTACTTCGGCAGCAGTCCGGCATGGTGCACGCCGATGCCGTGCTTCACGAAGCGCTGTACGTCCTTGCCGTAAACAGTGTCGAACCGGAAGTCACCGATCTCGGCCGCGATCGCCCGCTTCTCCTCCTTGGAGGACAGGTTCACGCTCATCATGTTCTGCGCCTGCTCGGCGGCCTCACGCTGCGAGAAGTTCACCACGTAGATCGGCGTGCGCCCCTCGTCTCCCAGCGTAGTGACCGTGTCGTGAATCGTGGTCTCGCGGTATGCGAAGTCGAGCGGTACCGGCCGAGTGGCGCTCTTGACGACCACCAGCTCGCGCCCGGTGTACTCCGGGATGCGCCGTTCGAATACACCAACGTCGCCGAGCGTGGCCGACATGAGCAGGAACTGCACGTGTGGCAGGGTGATGAGCGGCAGCTGCCATGCGATCCCCCGCTCGGCGTCGGAGAAGTAGTGGAACTCGTCCATCACGACGTAGTGCACGTCGGCGTTTTCGCCGTCGCGCAGCGCCAAGTTGGAGAGCACCTCCGCGGTGCAGCAGATGATCGGCGCGCTCGGGTTGATGCTCGCGTCGCCCGTCATCATGCCGACGCGCTCCGCACCGAGCGAGCGGCACAGATCGAAGAACTTCTCACTCACCAGTGCCTTGATCGGACTGGTGTAGAACGCTCGCTTCCCCTCGCAGACCGCCTTGAAGTGCATGCTCAGCGCCACAAGCGACTTGCCGGAGCCGGTGGGCGTGTTGAGGATGACGTGACGTCCGCCCATCACCTCCAAGAACGCCTCTTCCTGGGCTTCGTAGGGCTCGATCCCGATCTCGGCGACCCAAGCGAGGAAGCGCTCCAAGATGTCGTCCGCGTCGGATGTGGGCGTCGCGGGGACCTTCGCCCCCAGGCTCGCGGAGTCAGTGCGTTCGGCGCTCAACGGGGGCAGCAAACCTCCGCGGCGACTTCATTGCAAGCGCGTCGAACTCCGGGAACCAATCGGGGTACTCGTGCAACTTGAAGGGCGTGACGCAAGGATTGTCATGGCTCAAGCAGCTGTGCGAGGAGGCGCACACCGAGGAGCCCGTCGAGATGGACGCCGACGAAGAGGCGCGGCTGCGGCGGGTGATGAAGCGGCTGCGTGCCCAGGTCCAGCTCGACGCGGCCACCCGCGAGGCCCAGGCCGAGCACCGGGCCCGCCGAGCCCACTTCGCCGTGTCGGGCGAGATCATCGTCTGAGCCGCCGCGGGGATCCACGCAAAAAACGGCGAAGCGCCCTGGGGCAGCCGAGGTTGGCTACCGCAGGACGCTTGATGCGACCGCCGAGTCGCGAAGAGCGACGTCGGTCTCATTCCAGGTCGTACTGCTTGAGCTTGCGGTAGAGCGTGGTCTTGCCGATGTGCAGCAGACGGGCGGCCTTCCGCTTGTTGCCGCGTGCGTAGTTCAACGCGCGACGGATCGCCTGCTTCTCGGCCTCTTCGAGGCACAGCTGACGCTCGGGCGACTCGGTCCGGGCATAGTGCACATCGCGAACCCGCAGCTTCGCGGGAAGGTCGCGAAGTTCGATCTGCTCGGTGGCGCCGCTGGTGACGGCTTGGCGGATGACCTCTTCGAGTTCGTCCATGTTGCCCGGCCAGCGGTACGAACGCAGGCAGTCGAGCGCGTTGTCGGCGATGCCGCCGATCGGACGACGCGTGGGCGTCTTGGAGATGATGTCCATCGCGACCATCTCGAGGTCTTCGATACGCTCGGCGAGCGTCGGCACGTCGATTCGGACGCCACAAGCCCAGCGGACGATCTGAGGGTGCAGGCGCTGACGGCCGGCTTCGCTCTCAGGCTTGAGTTCGGTGCCGATGACGACCCGGCCCAGGCCTGTCAGCGCAGGAATGCGCGCCTGCTCTTCGAGGCTGAGATCCTCGAGGTTCGAGAGGTAGGTGAACGCGCCCAGGCTGACCAGGCGACCCTGCTCCTTCGCGTTGACGACCTCGACGTTGGGCACCTCGCCGCCACCAAAGTGGTGAAGAATGCGCGCAATGGTCTCCTTGCCCGACCCTTTCGCACCCACGAGGAGCACGGGAAGGTTGGTCCGAACGGCGCGATGAATCATCGACTGGACGCGGCGGGCAGCCGGAGAATGGCCCCTAAACGTCGGTGGGGCGCTCTTCAGACGGCTTTCGGCAATGGATTCGGGAAATGACTGGGCAAGATCGGCGGCCTGCATTGGGAAGTTCCTCGCTCAAAACGGTCTATTGTGAGGTCGGAATCGCGGTGCAACCCCTGAGGTCGACTTTTGTCGACTTTTTGGTGCACCCCGTCCTGACGGCGCCTCGAATCGGCGCCCCCTCGTCTCGACCGTCCCGAGATGGACCATCGTCGGCGCGCGGGCTTTCTAAAGGATGGGGACGTCCAGGCGATGCCCCACACGATGGGTGCACCGCTCGAATCAGCGTTTCCTGCCGCCTCTGCGGGCATTCGTGCCCAGTGGACGCAGCGGCACAACCGCTGGCCACCGTTGTTCGACGTGCTCGCAAGCGCGCCTCGATGCTTGATGGGCCTGATGAGCATGCGCGCGCACGCCCGTACCGACGCCAGCCGCTCGCTATATGAAGGGTTCGAGGCGCGCTTGTGTGGCGCCCTCGAGCAAGACGGGATCGATTGGCCGGCGGGGTTTGGGATTTTCACTTCCCGACCGGCGCGAGCGCTGGGGGAGAAGCCCACGCCACACCTGCCTCGGTTGGCGCCCGAGCAGGCGCTTCTGCTCGGCGGTCCGCTCCAGCAACTTCCACTGGCGAGCGCTCGGGTGTTCGCCGCCGCCCTCGAGACCGCGCTCGGCCCCGACGCGAACTGGCCGATCGCCGACGACGCGATGACCCGAATGCTCGCCGACCTGCTCCCATCCACCTGGCAAGGTCCATGGCGCCGCGGTCAGGGCCTCGAGCCGCCCGCGGTGTTCGTCCCAGTCGCGTGGGCCAGCGTGAACGCGTTGGTCAGCGGCCTGCACGCCCGCAAGCCGGTTGCGGCGATCCCTACCGAGCTCGAGGCATCGGCTGCGATCGCGGTGACGTTCGCCGTCGCGACCGTGGAATTGGCGGTCGAGTTGGCCGTCGAGCATCGCGAACGCAGCGCCGCCTGAACGCACTTGTCCTTCCTCTAGGCGTGTGGGAAGGAGTGCGCATGAGCACCCACCGTGACGCCAATCCCTCGCAGCTTCGCCCGCTCGTCGAAGCCGCTTGGGAGAACCGCGAGCTCCTCGACAACGCCGACCACCGCACCGCCGTTCGGCACACCGTGGCCCTGGTCGACGACGGAACGCTGCGCGTCGCCAACCCGCCCGACGGCGAGGGCAGCGACTGGACCGTCAACGCGTGGGTCAAGCAGGCGATCGTTCTCTACTTCGTCGTGCAGGAGATGCGCGTCGAGGAGGTCGGCCCGTTCCAGTACCATGACAAGATCCCGCTCAAGCGCGACTGGGCCGAAGCCGGGGTCCGCGTCGTGCCTCCCGCGACCGCACGCTTCGGCGCCTTCATCGAGCGCGGCGCCATCTTGATGCCCAGCTACGTCAACATCGGCGCCTGGGTCGGCAGCGGCACCATGGTCGACACCTGGGCGACGGTCGGCAGCTGCGCGCAGATCGGCCGCGGCGTGCACCTTTCGGGCGGCGTCGGAATTGGCGGCGTGCTCGAGCCGGCAGGCGCATCGCCGGTCATCATCGAAGACGGCGCCTTCATCGGGTCTCGGGCCATCGTCGTCGAGGGCGTGCGCGTGGAAACCGAAGCGGTGCTGGGCGCGAACGTGGTGCTCACCGCGTCGACCCCGATCATCGACGTCAGCGGCAGCGAGCCTGTCACGCTCAAGGGCCGCGTTCCGGCGCGCTCCGTGGTGATCCCCGGCACGCGCAAGAAGCAGTTCCCCGCCGGTGAGTACGAAGTGGCCTGCGCGCTGATCATCGGGCAGCGCAAAGCCTCGACCGACCAGCGAACCTCGCTCAACGACGCCCTGCGCACGTTCGACGTGTCCGTTTGAGGCGTGTCCCAAGTCGCCCCGCAGCCGTCCCACGCTGCGGGGTGCGCTCGGCACGCCTGCGGGTCGGTCCACCCAGCGGGCGCGCCCAAGGGCGACCCGGTGACCGCACCGGACCACAGCGGGTCGGAGGGTGGACCACCTTCGCGCCCTGCGCTACGTATGAAGGGTGAGTTCGAGAGGCAGCCGCGGGCGACGCATGCTGGGCAAGATCCGGCGTGGGCAGCTCGAGGGGACCGGCCCCGAACCGTCCCGCCCCGAACCATCCCGCCCCGAGGAGCCCGCTCCGCCTCCCGCGTCGGACGGCTTCGGCAGCGGCGGCTGGGACCACACCGCGGGTCCACCTGCGCTGCGCAGCCCCTCACGTGATGCTCAAGGACACGCGAGCCTTCGCGCACAACTGATCAGTCTGTTCGCCGATCCGCGGGTTCAGTGGATCACGATCGAGTCGGCGGCTCGGGTTCTCGAGGCACCACGCGCCGACGTGGAAACCGTCATCACGGCTCTCGTGCAGTCCGGCGAGCTCATCGAGCGCGGCGACGCCTCGCGTCGCTTCCGTGTTCCCCACGCGGAAAAGCAGAGGCTCGAGTCGATGTTCCGCGAGGCTGCGCTCGAGCTTGGCGAGCAGGGCGTGCTCGCTCCGGTCGAAGAAGACGCGCTCGCGGTCTACGACGACGATCCCGAAGAGCCGCGGCTACCCGTCACCGCAGGCCTGCTCAGTTTGTTCCTCCCCGGCACCGGTCAGCTGCTCAACGGCGACGTCGGCCGCGCGTCTCTGGTCTTCGCTGTGTGGAGCCTGGCGTGGATCACCCACCTGTCTCCGGTCTGGACGTTCGTGTGTCTGTACGCCGGTGCAGAGGCGTTCTTCACCGCCAAGATTCGAAGCATGGAGCGGAAGATGGCCAAAGAGGCTCTTCCCGCCGGTGGCTCGGGTCCCCAAGCGCTGCCGCCCCCCAAGCCGCAGCAGGGCTGAGCCAACCACATCAGCGCCGTCCCGAGGTGGTCCAACCGGTCGGTTGACGATCGAGGACACTAGGTGACGTGGGTGGTGGACGCAGGACGCGTGGAGAGATCGCCTTCGCCGGAGCGATGGTGCTCGCGTCCGTCGGCGTATTGGTGTTCGGACTATGGTGCGTGGGACTGATCCGCGACGTCACCCAGCTACGCGGTGAGGTGGCCGAGCGGGTCCATTGGATGCAGGTCGCTCGCCGGGTGCAGACCGAAGCCCACGCCGGGCCCGGTCCAACGCTCGACCAGGCGCTCACCGACCTCGACGCCGAAATCCCCGGCCTGATCGCCGCCTCGCGAATGGACCCCGTCCTCGCCACGGCGGTCGGGGGACTGCTCGACGGCCTGCACGACGTCGAGCACGGCAACAGCGACTCCACCGACAGCCTGCATGCGGCTCTCGATCCGCTCGTCCCCGCCCTACGGGCTCAGACCGCAGTTCGCTCGGTGAAGCTCGGGCGCTTGTGGGACTCGCTGTATACGCTCGTCGCGGTCGCCCTCGTGCTCGCGCTGACGACCCTTGCCTCTTTCGTCTACGCCCGGTTCGTCTGGATGGCCCGGACCCGGGACGACATGGCGCGCCTGCAATCGATGCTGCTTCGCGCGGACCGGCTCGCAGCCTTGGGAACGCTCGCGGCCACGGTCGCCCACGAGATCAACAACCCGCTGTCGTACGTACTCACCAATCTCGACCTCCTCCGCGACCGACTCGCGCGCGACCCCCTTCGGACGCCCGCGGGCGACGACCTCACCGCGTGGATCGGCGACGCCGAGCAGGGAGCCCGCCG
>CAYSPB010000302.1:0-9719 GCA_964432695.1 uncultured Nannocystaceae bacterium | reverse complement strand
AGCCCGTCGAGCGCGGCGAGCAGGGGGGAGACGGCACGCTGCATTTCCTCGTGCTTGCAGGCGCCCGGCGTACCCAGCGGAAGCAGGCCCTCGGCGCGGACCAAGTCGAGCGAGGTTTCGTCTGGAAGCTCCGCACGGGCGTGCTGTAGCAGCGTGTCGCCGAGCACCCAATCGTCCAGGCCCTTGAGCTCCATCGGTTCGCGGTCGTTGTAGTCGCGCTGCCCGGCCTCCAAGAACACGCCGAGCCGACGCTTGACCAGGTCCGCGACCGGCATCTTGTAGAAGCGCAGCAGTCGGGACAGAGAAAGCTGGGTGACCGTCTCGTTCGGGTCGCGCGGGTCGGGCAGCGGCGCGGTGAGCAGTGGGGGACGGGCACGCTGGGCGTCTGCGTCCACCAGCGCCCGCGCGCCGGCGCAATAGGTCCGCGAGTAGCTGAACAGGCGTGGGTCCTCGTCTGCGCCGAAGTACCGCGGCGAGAACGGCTGCATCGGGTGCCGGAGCCTCAGGTGGTCGCGAACGCCGTCGACGGTCGGCGGGTGTGGCTGGGGCGGCTGGAGGCATGCACCGAGTTGGTCCAGCAGGTCGCTGACGACAACCGACGGGGGCAGGTCTGCGTTGTCTTGAATGCTCTGTCCGACGTAGGAGAGGTGCATGCGCTCGCGGGCAGCGAGCACCGCTTCGAGGAAGAGGTAGCGATCGTCCGCGCGGCGCGAGCGGTCTCCGGGCTTGGGGGCTGCCGCGATGAGGTCGAAGCCCAGGGCGCGGCTGCCCCGGGGAAAGGCCCCGTCGGAGAGTCCGACCATGCACACGACGCGGAAGGGCACGCTGCGCATCGGAAGCATCGCGCAAAAGGTCACGCCGCGGGCCAAGAAGCCGCGGGGTGGCGCGTCGGCCTCGAGGCGTGCGTCGATCAGCTCGAGCATTGCCTCGAGCGAGAGGTCATCGTCGAACGCGGCATTGCCGGCCTCTGCCGCGATGGTGTCGATCGCGGTTCGCAGCGGCTGTACGTCCCAGGTGGTGCCATCGTCGGGCGCGATGAGCAGCCGATCGAGAACGCCGGTGAGAGCGGCTTGCCATGCGGCGGGCGAGCGCGGGGCTTCGAGGGCGGTGACCGCCCAAAACAGTGCTTCGCACAGGTCGGCGAAGCGACCGAGCAGGCCCGCATCGCGCCCCTCGATCTCATCGTAGGGCAGCACGTCGCCGTAGGTTTGCTGCCGGGCACCCGGCATGGCAAAGCCCAAGAAGAGCCGGTCGAGCCCGAAACGCCAGGTGTTTTCACCCAGGGCGGGCTGACCCTGTCGCTTGCGGTGCGCTGCGTCGATGCCCCAGCGAATGCCGGCTTCATCGATCCACCCGCCGAGGGTGTCGAGCTCGTCGGGCGCGATGCCGAAGCGGGTTTGCAGCGGACCGAGAGTGAGCAGATCGAGGACCTCAGACGCGGTCACCCGGCCACCGACCATGTCCAAGACCCGGTGAAACGCTTCGACGAGCGGGTTCTCGGAGCGGACTGAGCGGTCGGCGACGCAAAAGGGAATGAAGCTCGGATCGTGCTCGTCGCGGTCGAACACGGCCTCGACCAGCGGGGCGTAGACCTCGACGTCGGTGAGTAGCACCACGATGTCTCGTGGCTGCAGCGTCGGGTCGGCGGACAGCATCGCGAGCAGCTGGTCGTGCAGAACCTCGACCTCGCGCATTGGCGAGTGGCACGCATGCAGGGCGATCGAGTGGTCGTCGGGAGCGACGACATGACGCGGGGCTTCGGGCCCCTCCAGGTCGAGCAGCCGCGTCTGGAGGGCGGCCAACATCGTGTCTTCGCCCGGCGGGGTGTACAGGGATGCGGCGTCTTCTTGGTAGTCGATCGTCTCGAGGACGCCTTGAAACTCCCGGCCGACGCTACCGAGCGAGAGCAGCAGCGGAGGAACGCCATCGCTGAAGTCGTCGTCGGTGCTTCGCGTGCGGACCTCGGCCCAGTACTCTTGCGAGGGCGAGACGATGAACAGATGCACGGGCAGGATGGCGTCCAGCGCCTGGAGCACGTGCACGTAGAAGGGCGGCAGCGTGGAGACTCCGAACACGCAGACTCGTGCGGGCAGAGGTGGCAGGGCATCCCGATCTTCGAGCGCGTCGATGAAGTCCTGTGCCTGCGTGGCCACGTGCTGGCCGCCGACGCGGTCGGTCACGGCTCGCCACAGCACCGCCTGCCAGTGTTCGTCCGCCCCCGCGTCCCAGCCGAGCACCATCTCGGGCCGGAAGACGGGATATTGATCGAACATCGTCGCGATGCGGCGCGCGAGCTGAAAGAGATTTCGACCGGTTGGGTCTGCGGCAACGAAGCGCTGCAGCTCGCCGAAGGCGGGATCGCCGAGGTGTTGGGGCAGCTCCGCGAGCAGCGGCCAAAGCAGCTGGTCGGGGTCTCGCCACGCCGGACCTTGGGGGTTGACGGTTGCAAAGAGGTCGTCGATGAACCGGCGCGGGAACGGGAACTGACCGCCGGCCCACACGCCGAGGCGGTTCGCGAGCTGCATCGACAGCCACGTGTTCATGCCGCGGCTGTTCACGACGATGCACTCCGGCTGGAGCGGGTCGGGCAGGGGGCTGGAGACCACGTCCACGAGCGCGTCGAAGAGGCGCTCGACGCGGTTGCTGCGGTGTACTCGCATGGGCGAAGACGAAGGAGAACCGTGCCGGGTGTCGCACCTGCTTTCAACCGCAGCAGGGCCGCTATGGACCGGCTCGGGTGTTTTCCGGGCGCGCTCGGGTGAGATCTCCGGGGCCGGGGCTTGCTACGCTTGCTGCATGCAGACCCGGCTTGGATTGATGGTGGTGATGTCGTTGGCGCTCACGGCGTGTGACGCCGGCGAGGAAGCGGACACCGACGCCGCCGACACGGAGGGCATGGCCGGGGATTCGGCTGCATCCGCGGCTGGGGACGACGGTGGCGAGGACGGAGTCCCGGTCAATACCTACTGTGATCCTGTGTCCTCCTGGGACAGCAACCTAGAGTCGTTCGAGGAGGACGTCTTGGTCCTGGTGAACGAGGCTCGTGCCGCGGGCGCGAACTGTGGTGGTCAGAGCTTTGGTGCCACCGCTCCATTGACGATGAATGCTGCGCTTCGCTGCGCGGCGCGGGTGCACTCCAAGGATATGGGCGAGCGCGCGTACTTCGACCACAACAACCCCGACGGCGAAGATCCGTTCGTCCGGATGGAACGGGCCGGCTACAGCTTCTCCACGGCGGGCGAGAACATTGCGGCCGGGCAGACCTCGCCGCAAACGGTGATGCAGGGCTGGATGGAAAGCCCAGGCCACTGCAGCAACATCATGAATCCTTCGTTCACCGAGTTCGGCATCGGGGTCTACGACGCGAGCGGAGCGCCGTTCCCGATTTATTGGACCCAGACCTTCGGCGCCCCCTGAGAGACTCCGTCCGCGAATGGGCCGGTGGCGTGAGGGCTGGCCGCATTCGATCCTTGGGGGCGGGCCGATGGGCGCGATGACAGTAGAGATGACCTCGCGGCATCCCACGCATCGACGGCTGACTGTCGTGTCCGAGCAGACGCCGAGCACCGCGCTTGCGCCGTTCACCTCGCTGGAGGAGAGCCTCTTCACGCGCCGCCTCGATGGTTTGGAACGAAACGCAGACGCGTTCGCGGACCTCTACCGCATCCGCGACTTCGATCAGGCTGCTTAATCCGAGCACGCGGCGGTGCCGGACGCGGTGTGCACACCGCATCGGCCGAGCCGACGGCCGATCGCTTCGTCGGCGGCAACGCTCAGCCGGCGTCCATCGGCGCGATGGGCTCGACGCACTCGTCAGACGCCCAGCGCCGACTTGAGGTCGTCGATGAACATCCGCTCGCCGTCGGACACGGTGCCGTCGGCGCTCGCCAGGGACTCGAGGTCTTCGACGATCTTCGCGCGCGCGCCCGCGTCGGCAAAAGAGGCGAGCGATTGGGCTTTGGCCTTGGCGGTGGAAAGTCGCTCTCCGGCTGGCACGGCCTTGTAGGCCTCGACCGCGCCTTTGATCACCGCCCCGACGGTCTCGAGGCTCTCCTGTGGTGCCCAGCCCTGGATCTTCGTGCCGAGCGTACGCATCTCGTCCATCGACAAGGTGCCGTCGGTCGCGTGGCTGAAGGTGAGATAGAGGAAGGCGAGCGAGGACAAGGCGTCGTTGTTCGACATCGGCGCCGAGACGGTAGCACGCGAGCTCAGGGGACCAGGGTGGAGCGCGGGACGGTGGCCGTGCCGCCGCCGCTCATGCTGAACGCGGTGTCGAAGATCACCGCCGTACCGTCGGCGGTGAAGCGCGGTCGGTCGTGCTCGGCCCATTCGTTGATGCCGATCCGCGTGGTCTTCTGGGTGGCGAGGTCGAAGACGGCGACGTTCTGATCCCAGCTGTCGCCGCGGTCGACCGTGTACGCGAGGTGGGTTCCAGTGGGGGACACCACGAAGTCGTACGCCGTTTCGTCGAGCGTGTAGCGGGTGACCGTGGCCGCGTCGGCCTTCAGCGCGCGTACGCCGGCTGCCGCATCGGTGACGAAGCCAGGTGCGGGACGCTCGGGGTCGAGCGGTGGCGCGCCGAGAACGTCGGGCCTGAAGGCCATGCCGTAGGTATCGGCCGGCCCCTGGCGCAGCAACACGCGTGGGCCCGCACCGCCGGGGTGCGCCCACACCGTCGGCGTGTCGTCGAACGCGTCGGGCAGGGGAGTGGCGAGTGCGGAGCCGTCTTCGAGGCTGAGCAGGTAGAGCCAGTGCTCCGGTTGAGGTAGGGGAGGCGGCTCACTGTGTGCGTCGACGGGGTGAGAGGGCTCCGGCGACTCAGCCGGCTCTGGCGGATCGAAGGTGCAGGCCGCCGCAACGTGCGTGGCGTCGATCCACACCGGGCGGCTCGCGCGAGAGCAGCCAACGAGCGGCCAGCTTTGCGCGTGGGTCTCGTCGGGCACGTGAATCTCGGCGACGAGCGTGCCGTCGACCTCGTTGGCGCGCACGACCGTCCCTTCGCGATTGACGATGCCCCAGGCGCCGATGCCCCGGTCGATGGTGCCCTTCGAGGTGAACGCACACCCGGGGGATTTTGGGTCGACCGTGAACACCTCGAGCGCACCGCTTCCGCGCGGCGTGAGAATGGCGGATGCATCTGCGTTGAGCTCGAGCTGGGTCGCGGACCACCGGTCTTGCGCCTCGCAGCGCGTCCGCGTTCCGGTTTTTGGGTCGAGCACGTAGGCGCGTGTGTCTCCAGTCCAGGCCAGCGTAGCGCTGGACTCGGTTGGGTTTTGCAGCACCGCCGCGTCGACGAAGACCAGCACGCTGCCGTTGGCCAGCGGGACCGCGCGACCACGCTCGATACCCTCGACGAGAACCGCCGGCTTGGGCTCGGCCTCTTCGCTGTCGATGACGTACTCCTGCAGTCGCTTTTGGGCCGAGGCCGCCCGGTTTTCGATCAGTCCGTACGCACCTTTGAGCTCGACGGCGTGCTCGATGCGTTCGTACAGCGGCTTGGCCTTGATCGAGAGGTTGTTTTCTCCGACGAGCGTGGCGGCCAGCTCGTCTTGTTCGAACAGCGCCCGCAGAAGCTCCGCGTAGGGCGGGACGTCGTAGCGCTTGGGATTGGGGTCGACGGTGACCTTGGTCGGCTTTGCGAAGTCTCCCACGCTGAAGACGGCGTAGCCGTGGTGATCGGCGATGTCTGCCGAGTCGGACGAGACTGCGCGGCTGCCAAACTCGATGTCGCTCGGGGACGCGAAGGCGACGTAGCCGTAGCCGAGGACGTCGGCATGATGCAGCACCGCATCCACGTCCGAGGCGCCCTCTGGGGCGCCGGCGGAGCGTCCCGCTGCGGCGAAGTTGGCGAGGCTGTCGGCCTCGAGGGTGAAGCCCAGCTGCGCAAGCACGGCGAAGGCTGGATCGTTTTCCCCGACCAACAACAGCTTGCCCGGGTCCTCCGGCTCACCGATCGGACCCGGTTCGCGCCCGAGGAAGAACCAGGCCACGCCCCCGGCTGCGGCCAGCGCGAGTGCGCCGATGAAGAGCTTGGGGCCCTTGGGTTTGACCGCCTCCATGTTGGTGAGCGACTCGGTCATGGCCCCTCAGCCTCGCACGCGGTCGTTGGGGACGGCGGCTAAATCGCGAGATCCGTCTCGTGGCCGGTCTGCGGGTCGCGAAGGATGATGCGCTTGCCGCCCCGCGCCGCGACGCGGAGGGTCTGCAGCAGCCCCAGCGCCTGCAGGACCACGTCGCCGGGGGTTTTGGCGCCGACGTCCTGCGCCAGCTTCACCATCAACAGCGCGGTCTTTCCGGGGATCTCGATGGTTATCGGACCCGGGTCGACGGGCGGCTCTTCGGGCGGGTCGAACGTGCGCACGACCCGAGCATGGCACGGTGCCCGTCAGGCGCGCTGACCCAGCGTGAGCAGCGAGCCGTGCTCGTGCTTCCAGGCCGGGTCGCCGGGCTGTGCGTTGCGAATGCGGGTTTGCTCGACCACCCGCAGGCCGGCGTCTTCGAAGGTTCGTGCCCACCCGGGCGCGCTGAGCAGATGCATCGACACGCCAAGTTCGCCCGGCCATCCGTGGCTGGCTTCGTTCTCGGCGTAGAAGTCGACGATGCACGCGAAGCGACCCCCCGGCGCGAGCAGGCGCGCGACCTCGGCAACCGCGGCCGGGACATCGGGCAGGTAGTAGAACACCTCCATGGAGAACACGGCGTCGAGGGAGCCCGGTTGCAGCGCGTCGAGCCCGTGGTCAGGGAAGCGGGCGACCTTGAACGTCGCGGGTGCGTCGGTCTGCTCGGTCGCGCGTGCGATCATGCGGGGGGCCGCGTCGATGCCCATCGCGGTGGCACCTGCGGCGGCCGCCCACCGAACCGTGTAGCCATTGCCGCACCCCACGTCGAGGTAACGGGTGCCCGTGCCGACCCGCAGTCGGTCGAAGGCCGGGCGCGCGGTCGGGCCGTGGCCCTTTTCCATGCCCTCGGCTCGGCCTGCGTCGGCCCAGTCGTCGAATACGGACGCGACTTTGTCGATGTGCGCGGACGTCATGCGTCGCGGAGGTTAAAGCAGGCCCGGCAGTTCGGCCAGTGAACCGCCTGAAGATTGGGCGACCTCGATGTTGTAGTCACGGGAACGCTCTAGGCGGCAGGGGGAATACTCGGTTCGACATCAGGCCGAACGCGGGTCGAACGTGGTACCGCCAACCCATGGGTTCGAGTGTTCGGGTACGAGGCTTGGCGCTGTGCGCTGGCTTCGTCGTCGCATGCGGTGGGGGACCCGGCGCGGACGGTGCTGGCACCGATGGCGACGATGGAGCGACGACGCTGCCGACGTTCACCGGTCCGTCCACCACCGGGATCAGCGGCGGTGGTGCCGACGAGACGGGGGAGGATCCGGAGCCCTCCTGCACGTCGCTGCCTCCCCGCCAGCTTCGTCTGCTGACGCGGGACGAGTACGAGGCGTCGGTACGAGACCTATTCGCTCTGGAGCCCCGGACCACGTGCGAGTCGGATGCGCACTGTCCCTCTGGCGCGCAGTGCCGCGAGGGCGCCTGCGAGGTGACCATCGTTGCACCCTCGTCGTTCTCTCTCGCGGCGGCAGGCGAGCGCTGGCAGAGCGTACAGCTGGCCGGGTCGTTCAACGACTGGACGCCCGACGCCGACGATGGAGCCTGGTCGCTGAGCTACGACGCGACCTCGGATCGATGGAGCGGCGATATCGTGCTTGCGCCGGGCGAGTACACGTACAAGTTCGTCATCGACGCTGCAGATTGGATTCCCGACCCCGAGAACCCGCAGACCGCCGACGATGGATTCGGTGGCAGCAACTCGGTGCTCACCGTCATCGGGGACGTGGAGGAGCGGCCGCCGCTTGCGTTCGGACTCGGTGACGAGCTGCCGCCGGAGAGTCGCCCGCCTGGATATCCGTTCGACAACAACGCGGCCTCGGGCGTGATCACGGCAACGCACGTGGAGGCCTACATGCGGGCGGCCCACGACGTTGCGCGCCTGGCCACCGACACCGCGGATGCCTGGATGCCTTGTGCGCCGCAGGGGAACGCCGGTTGTGCGGAGACCTTCGCCGAAGACGTGGGGCGCCGCGTGTTGCGTCGGCCGCTCTCGGATGCCGAGCGAAGCCGCTTTGCGGAGATCGCCGCCGACGATGGCGCCGAGATCGCGGTCGAAGCGATGCTGGTGTCGTCCGCGTTCTTGTACCGGTCCGAGATCGGTACGCCCGATGGAGACCGCTTCCGCCTGACCGATCACGAGATGGCGGCCGCCCTGTCGTACACGCTCCTCGGCAGCACGCCCGACGACGCGCTGCTGGCCGACGCCGACGCCGGCGCGCTCGATGCCCAAGCGCTCGAAGAGCACGCCCGGCGTTTGCTCGACGACCCGCGGGCACGCGTGGCGATGGGGCGATTCGCGGCCGCGTGGTTGGGGGTCGAGCAGATCGAGACCGTGGACAAGAACGAGGGGCTCTACGGCCCGATCGACGCGAGCCTGCGCGCGGCGATGCTCGCCGAGACGACGCGGCTGTTCGAGCACGTGGCCTTCGACGGCTCGGGGCGATTCGAGGAGCTACTGACCGCGGACTACTCGTTCGTGGACGCGCGACTCGCCGCGCTTTACGGCCTCGACGACGCGGGCACGGCCGATGCGCCCGCTGCGCTTCCCGAGACGCGGGCGGGTCTCCTGGGTCACGCCAGCGTGCTGGGGAGCTACGCGTACTCCGACCAGAGCTCACCGGTGCGCCGCGGCCTGTTCGTTCGGCGCGCGCTGCTGTGCCAAGAGCTGCCCGATCCACCGCCGGACGCGGGCGGGGTCCCCGAGGTCGACCCCACCGCGACGACGCGCGAGCGCTTCGACCAGCACAGCAGTGACCCCGCCTGCGCCGGGTGCCACGTGTTCATCGACCCGGTCGGCTTCGGCTTTGAGCACTTCGACGCGGTCGGGGGCTACCGCGAGCAGGACGCGGGCAAGCCGGTCGACGCGAGCGGCACCCTCGCAGGCGTGGGCGGGCTGGAGGAAGATGCACCGTTCACCGGGGTGGCCGAGCTCGGCGCGCTGCTGGCCCAAAGCGACGAAGCGCCCCAGTGCTTTGCCCACCAGGTGTATCGGTTCACGCACGGCCGTCTGGAGACCGAAGAGGACACGTGCGCCGTTGAGCAGCTCGGCGAGCGCTTTGCCGAGGTCGACTTCGACATCCTCGAGCTCTTCGTCTCCACCATCACCGCGCCGGAGTTTCGGTACCGCCAATGAACGCGTTTCAACGACGTCTCTCTCGCCGCCGCCTGCTGTCGGGCACTGCAGCCGGCGCGCTCGCGCTTCCGTTCTTCGAGCTGCTCACGCCCGGACGCTCTCGGGCGGCCGAGGGGTTCGCACAGCGGCTGATCGTCTTCTATTTTCCCGACGGCGTCGTGGGCCCGAGTCAAGACGGCGAAGCTTCGCTGTGGCACGCGACGAATCAGGGCGGCTCGGTCGGGTTGACGCCCCAGCTCGAGCCGCTCGCGGAGGCTGTGGACGACTGCGTGTTCGTGAACGGTCTGACGATGGGCCCCGCGGACAACGGCAGCCATCCTGGTGGCGCGGTGAAGCTGCTGACCGGGGTCGACGGCGGGCAGGGCGAGAGCATCGACCACGCCCTTGCCCGGACTGCGGGCGCCGACGCGCCGTTCCGGCATCTGCTGCTCGGGGCGATGGCCAACCAGAACAACGCTTCGGGGGACAAGCAC
>CAYSPB010000301.1:0-9784 GCA_964432695.1 uncultured Nannocystaceae bacterium | reverse complement strand
GCATCGATACAATCTGAATGGATCTTCCAGATCGTCAAGACGCTCACCCGTCGCGCGGCCAGCGATGAGGCGATGAGCGAGCTGATCGACCAGCTCAAGCACACGCTCGCCGAGTACACGCCCGACGCCGATACCTGGGAAGCGCTTCGGTCCGACCTCGATGAGGCGTACGAATCGCTCACCTCGATTCTCACTGCCGACGACCCGGACAAGCCGGCACGCCCGGTGAACTACACCCGCTCGATCTTTCACGTCGGGTCCGCGGTGTTCTCGCTGGTGCTTGCGATCGTCCTGCTCACGCCGACGCAGCTTCTCTACGTAGCAGGCGGCTTTGCCCTCTGGGGTTGGTCCGCCGAGATCGCGCGCCGCATCTCACCGCGCGCCAACGTTCTCATGATGCGGTTCTTCCGCCCGGTCGCGCACCCCTCCGAGCGGAACCGCATCAACTCTGCAACTTGGTACGTCACCGCGCTCGCTCTGCTGGCGTTGACCGGTTCGCCGACGCTCATGGTCGTCAGCGTCGCGGTGCTCGGCTTCGGAGACCCGGTTGCAGGACTCATCGGCCGCAAGTACGGCCGCACACGCCTGGTCAACGGTCGCTCGCTCGAAGGCACGGGTGCCTTCGTGGTCGCGGCAACGTCTGCGGCCAGCATCGCGCTCTGGCTCGTACGCCCCGAGCTGGGCGCAGGGCTCATCCTCGGCACCGCGTTCGTCGGTGGGTTGTGCGGAGCGCTCGCCGAGCTCTTCAGCCGCAGCGTCGACGACAACCTGTCGGTCCCACTCGCATCGCTGGCCGGCACGTTCGCCCTGCTTTCGGTTCTGGGCGTCACCCTCTGAGCCCCCACCTGGGGCCGACCAGCCGTGACGCGGCCCGCCGCCCCGTCGGCGTCGTGGGCGGAGCCTCCCCAAGGAAGACGGAGCGCGCCGGCCCTCCGCGCACCCAAAGCGCATTCGATGTCCGTGCGTTGCAGACGGTGTCACGACACCCGCTTTGGGTGGCGCATCCCACCCGCGCGTCCCTAGGCTGATGGAGGAGCAGCCTCGCGCGGCTTCACTTGGCAAGGCTAGTTACTTGATGACGAATCAGGACGATCTCGATTCCGCCCTGGCTTTCGTCCGTGCAGCGATTCCCGGCGTTTCCATCAACGACGCCGGTCTCCGTTCGCACGCGACGTCGATGCAACCGCACCCGGAGTACCTCGTGGACTTCTGCTTCGCGTACGCGGCAATGACCGGAGACCCACGAGCATGCCGCGAGCTGGAGATGGTGCACAAGGCGAGGGTCAACGCCGCCATGGGCCGCGCGGGACTCAGCGAGGCAGATCTCGCGGATGCCACCCAAACCCTCTGGACGAAGCTGCTGACCGCGAACGACCCTGGACGTGCTCCGCGGCTGGCCAGGTACGCGGGTCACGGACCGCTCGCGGGATGGCTTCGGGTCTGTGCCGCGCGAGAGGCCGTCAACGCACGCCGCCAGCACCGGCGGTTCGAACCGCTGCGCGACATGACCGCAGAGTTCGTGTCGACCTCCTTCGACCTCGAAGCAGCGCTCGCACGCGCCGAAGCGGCTCCTCTGGTACGCACGGCGCTCAACGACGTGCTCGGCCAGCTTCCGGCCAAGTTCCAGAACCTTCTGCGCCACCGGTTCATCGATCGACTCAGCAGCGAGGAGCTCGCATCGATGTACGGCGTACATCGAGCAACCGTCGACCGATGGATCGTCCGGGTTCGCGAGAGCGTGCTCGCGGCAACACGACGAGCGGTTCAAGCACAGCTCGACCTCCGTCCCGATTCTGCACGCTCGCTCGTCGACGCGATCGTCGCAGACCTCGAGATGAGCTTCTCCGTGCTCGCGTGTGACGACCTCGTCCACGCCGGAGCCCGTTGATCCGACCAGGCGCATGAAGCCCTCTGGGCATGACCGAGGAATGGATATTTCCGGTTCGCACCTCCATCGCTCGGCGCAGTCGAGCGCCGGACGCAATCCCCTATGCTGCCGCGGTGACGTGCCTGAGCGAAGAGCAGCTCCTCGCGAGGTTCGAAGGACGCGCAACCGCGGAGGAGATCGCTCGCCAAGACCTCCACCTCGCCACGTGTTCGCTGTGCCGCGAGGTGCTCGCCGAAGTCTTCCGCCAGGGCACGCTCGAGCCTGCCCCTGCAAGACAGGCAAAGACGTCCCGCGTCGGTACTCGGGTGGGGCGATACCGACTCGAACGCGTCGTGGGGCGTGGCGGCATGGGCACCGTCTTTGCTGCATTCGACCCTACGCTTCGACGCACCGTGGCCGTCAAGACGTTGCACTTCGCCGTCGATCGAGGCGCCTACCACGAGGAGCTCGTCCGAGAAGCCCGCGCGCTCGCACAGGTCCAGAGCCCCCACGTGGTCGACGTGTACGAGGTCATCAGCGACGAGGACGGGGTGTTCTTGCTCATGGAGTTCGTCGACGGAACGAACTTGCACGATTGGAAAACGAGCGCGCGACCATGGAAGGACACGCTCGAGCTGCTTCTGCAGGCTGGGCGTGGCCTGTCCGATGCCCACGCCTGTGGCGTCGTTCACGGGGACTTCAAGCCCCTCAACGTGCTCATTCGCGATCCGGATGCGCTTCACCCGACGGCCCTCGTTGCAGACTTCGGCCTGTCCGCCGCGCGACGGCGCCCCTTGGCATCGACGGATCCGCCCGAGTCGGAGACCGGTGCGGAGCATCATCGCGGGCCACGGGGAACGCCGAGCTACTTGGCCCCGGAGCTGTTCCGCGGCGCCCGGATCAGCCCGAGGTCCGACCAGTTTGCGTTCTGTATCTCCGCGTATCAGGCACTGTGGGGAACGCATCCGTTCGGGGCCCGGCGACCACGAAACACCGATGGTTCCGTCTTCCACGACGGACCCATCCCACCGCCCGAAGGGCGGCCGGGCCATGAACTTTGGCCAGCGCTGCGCCGAGGCCTCTCCAACGACCCGCGAGATCGATGGCCCTCGATGGAGGAGCTCTGTGCGGCGCTTTCCAGGTCAGTCGAGCGCCGTGGACGGGTCGGTCTCGCGCTCGGACTCACGATTGGCTGCACGCTCGCCCTGGCGGCGCTTCAGAACCCCCCCGCGCCCTGCGAAGGTGCTGGGGAAGCGGTTCATGCGATCTGGTCTCCAGCGGAGCGACGAGCCATCGCCGCAAGGGCCGAAGGAGGAACGCCGCTCGCGGCCCGAGCTGTCCCCCGCTTCGTCGTCACGGTCGACGGCTTCGCGCGCGCATGGGCAGAGACTCGCATCGGCGTCTGCAACGATACGGACCGAGGCTCCCGTGACCGGACCACGAAGCTCGCATGTCTCGAGCACTCGCTGAGCGCGCTGCGAGCCGTGACCCGTACGGCCCGCTCCGACGTCGCGGGCCCCGAAGATCTGACCGAACTCGCGTCTCGGCTTCCCTCCCCTGCGGCATGCAACAATGCTTCGCGGGAGCCCTTGCGACGGAACCCTGCCGACGCGTTCGCGTCCGCGCTCGCCGAAGACCAGGTGTGGGCGGCGCGCTCGCTCGAGGTCGCGGGTGCCCTCGAGGAGGCGCGCTCGGCCGTCGACCGCGCTGTCACGATTGCTCACCAGGCAGACCTTCAGGCACTCGAAGCACAGGCGCTCGAAGAGCGAGGCATCCTCGAAAAGACGACCACCAGCGAGGCGGCCGCCCGTTCATCGTTGTTTCAAGCACTACAGCTGTACCGGGGCTTGGACGATTCGGTCAGCGCGGCACGGGTTGCCGCGAGGCTCTCGCTGCTCTCCAAACCCGGCGACAAGCAGATCTGGGCCAATCTCGCACTCGAGGGCGCCCGGGAGGCAGGGGACCCACAGACCCTGCGCCTCGCGCTCGAAGCCTCGGGCTTGGCGGCCTACACCAGCGGTCGCCTCGATGCTGCGATCGATCGGTTTCGAGAAGCACTTCGCACCGCGCCGAGGAGCCTGCACGAATCGGATCTCCACCGGCTGCTCGGACACATGTATGAAGCCGCTGGTCAGATGCCCGCGGCGGAGCGTTCATTTCGCCGCGCCGTCGCTGAGGACACGCGGCAGTACGGAGCCGAACATCCGAAGACCGCGCAAACCCTGCTGTCGCTCGTCGACTTCCTGGTTCACGAGACCCGCCACCAAGAAGCCGCTGCCGAGCTCGATGGCGTCGCGGCTCGGGGCAAAGACAACGCTCATCCGCCCGCAATCTTGGCCGACGTGCTGCTCACCGCCGGGGACGTGCAAACCCGCTTGGGCAACTTCGATCTCGCGGCGTCTCTCCTCACCGAAGCCGTCGCGCTGGCCGAAGCGAACCCAGCGACGCAAACCGATCGCAGCTTGCTCTCCAACGCGTTGCTCAACCTCAGCCAGGTCGCACAGCTTCGCGACGAATTCGACGACGCCCGCGCCTTGCGCGAGCGAGCGGTCGGCTTGCTTCGGCAGCAACACGGCCCCGACGATCCCGTGACGGCATCCGCCGAACTCGCTCTGGGGTGGACACTCTACCGACTCGGAGAGACGCAAGAGGCCGGGGCACTGGCCGAGCACGCGCTGTCGGTCGTCGGGAGCCGCCCCGCCAGCCGGCGTATGTTGCCCTGGGCACACGATCTCCTCGGTGTCGTCGCGCTGGCCGAAGGACGCCCGATGGAGGCGTTCGGGCACCACCGCAAATCCGAGGACTTCATCGTCCAAGAGCTCGAAGCACCTGGACCTCGAGTGCTGCCAACCCTCCACATGCAGGCGCGTGCGCTACTAGCCGCCGATGAACTCGAACGTGCCCGTACGGTATTGCGAGAGGCAAGCACGATCCGAGAGCAGCACTCCGCCGACATCGAGCCACAATTCCACGAAGAGCTCGACGGACTCCTCGAAGACGCCGCAACCCGCTGATCATCGTTCGCGTCGTCACTTCGCGGGCGACGTTGGCTTCGGCGTCCCGCAGCTCGATGCCGTTCCGTACGGACTCCCTTGGTGCTCAGCGTGCCACCCGGGTGTTCGCGCGGTCTCGCACGCTGTCGAGCCGGCTACAGCGCCTCGACGCCGCCGTAGTCGTACGTGGTCTCGGGCTGGAGCTGGGACTGGTAGAGCGTGGACACCCAGAGGTCGTCGACGTCGTCACCGACCCGCCACCAAACCTCGTCGATGTGGCCTCCGAATACGCGCCCTTCCCATCCGGAAGCATCGCTCGCGTAGCCGCCGATCGAGACCTGTTCGAGGACGTGTTCGAAGCCCCCGTCGAGACCGGTCATCGCCGACGGCTGCCCGTTTCGGTAGAGGCGAACCGAAGTCTCGCTGACCAAAAACGCGTGGTGGATCCAATCCCCAAGAGGCGGGGACGAGACCTGAAGCGTGACCACGGGAGGAAAGACGTCGTGAACACGCCCACGCAGAACACCGGGACCAAAGCCCATCATCCACTCCGTGTCGCTGGCCGCATCGCCCCACCGCTGCCCTCGTGCGAGGATCGGGGTGCCTTCGGCGGGGACGGCATCGGGCCGAGACCACGCGGTGACCAAGAAGGTCGGGACGTCGGGAGGCGCATCGAGCGTGGCGCCCAGGCGATGGTTGGCACCGTCGAACTCGAGCGCGAGACCGACGACCCCCGCCCCCGTGTTCATCGGCGTCGCGGCCGGGTTCACCAGCATCGCTGCGTCGTTCCCCTGTGCGGCGTCGGGCGTGGCATTGCCGGCAAGAACGTCCATGTGCCAGACCGCAGCGTAGTCGTGCCACGGAGAAACGTGCGGAACGAGGTCGACATCCGAATCGAAGTAAGCGTCGACGAGCGTCGGCTCCTCCGCCGCCCACACCGGCAGCCGAAGCCACGCCACGACCGTTCCCTTCTCCGCCTGAAACAGCACGAGTTCGACCGCCAGCGGTTCTCCGGTGAGCACATCGACGAACTGCAGCTGCTCGGGCGCGACATCCACCAACGTGCTCTCGCCGAACTCCAGCGTCACGGGCGTGACGAATCCCTCCAGCGGCGCATCCCGAGCGTTGAACTTGATGCGCAGCCGAAAGCCGTAGCCTTCGTCCCACCAGTCCCCCGCCGGCTCGGTGTCACCGATGGTGATCGACGTCGAGTGCTCGGCAGTGGACCCCACGCCCGTATCCGCGGAGCTCATGGTCGAGCTGGACGTCCCACCCCGGCCGTCACTACTTTGCGTCTCGGTGGAGGTCTCCGCGCGCGTCGTGGCAATGGTCGCCGTGGCGCCCCCGCTCGCGCCCGAGGTTCCCGAATCCCCAAAGGCTGGATTGGCCGCGACGCATCCGGCACACGCCAGCGCCATGCATGCCAACCCAGCCCATCGCACTTGGCCATGCTAGCGCGCGAGAGCGTCGCCGAGCCAGGCCAGGACTCACGGGATCAACGTGTCGACAGGCGCATTGAGGTAGCCGCCATTGGGTGGAAATCCTCCGATGAAGTCGACGAACGGCTCGGACTCCAGGAACGCCGGGTCGGTCCAGATCGCTTGCCACGCGTCTTGGCTCTCGTAGACGGTCATGCCGACCGCGACGTTGGGGTCGAACGGCGAGACCCACTGGAACTCCGCGACGACGCCCTCTCGTGCCGAAAGAAGCTCGATGAAGGCATCTCGCGCCTCGGCGTACGCGTCGGGGTCGAAGTCTTCGTAGGCGGAGAGGTCTCGTGGTGCGACCTCCAGCACCTGGCCCTCTTCGGCGAGCGCCGGCAGGTCGATGGCGCCGCCATCCAGGGGGCGCAGAAGGCCGAAGAACTCGACGTCGAACAGGGGGAAGTAGGCGCCCTCCTCGTCCGTGCCGTTGAGCGCCATCGCGCCGGCTTGGAAAGACTCCGCGGAGTTGAACTGGGTCGCGCCGATGAACACGGCCGGCGTGGCAGGCATGCCGGTCGAGAAATCCACGGTGGCCTCGTATTCGCGGTCGATCACCGCTCCGTCCTGCATCGAGAGCGCAACGCGGTATGCGTCGCGTGCCGCTTCGAACGCAGCAACGTCCGTCTTGGGGCCGAGCCGGCGGATCACGAGGCCGAGCACGTCGCCGTCGGACGCTCCGCCCGCACTCGTCGAACCGGTGTCGCCTTCGCTCGAGTCCTCGGTGGTCTCGGCACCGGTCGAACTCGAGCTCGTCTCGCCGGCCGTTGGCTCGCCCGCCGTCGATGCCTCACTCTGGGCCTCGGAGGTCGGGGCTGGGTCGCCGGAGGTCGTGCCGCCCGTCGAGGTCGTGGCGTCGGCACTTCCGGCCCCGCCGGCGTCATCACCGCATGCAGTGAGTCCCAGAGCGAAGCTGGCCAAGAGAATCCGGATGGAGCTCGAAGTCATGAATCCCAGCGTGACGCCATCGACCCATCGAAAAAACCCGACAAAACTAGATATGATCCATTGATTCGTTCAATACTTCGGTATGGAGAAGCACTTTGCGGGTGCGCTGACGCTGGAGCAGCTCGTGGTGTTCGGCGCGGTGGTTCGGTGCGGATCGTTCTCGGCTGCTGCCCGAGACCTCGGCCGCGCGCAGGGGACCGTCTCCTATCAGATCGAGCGGCTGGAGGAGCAGCTGTCCGCGACGCTGTTCGACCGATCGCAGCGACGCCCACGGCTGACGCAGGAAGGTCGACGCATCGCGCAGCGAGTCCAAGCGGTGCTTGGCAGCGTCGACGAGCTGCGGCGGGAAGCATGGTCGTGGTCGGTCGGGCTCGAGTCCAAGCTGCACCTCGCGGTGGACGTGCTGTTTCCGGCCAACCGACTCGCGGATTTCGGCCGCGCATTCTTCGAGCGGTTCCCATCGGTCCCTCTCGTGGTTCGCTCCGGCGTCGTGGGATTCGCGAGCACGGCATTGATGGAAGGCGGCGTCGAGCTGGCGATCGGGCCACAGTTTCCCGAAGACTGCGAGACGCGATTTCTCGCCGGCGTCGACATGGTCCCCGTCGCCGCGTGCAGTCATCCCCTGTGCACCCAGGATGCACCGGTCACTGCCGAAGTCCTCGATCGGCACATTCACCTGGTGCTCGGAGCCGGAGACGAGGCAGAGCCGAAAGGACCTGCCCAAGGTTTCCAAAGCACCCAGCGTTGGTATCTGCAGTCCTCGTCCGCACGACATGAGCTTCTGCGACGCGGCCTGGGCTGGTCGAGGCTGCCACGCCACGAAGCCAACGCCGAGATCGAAGCCGGGACGCTGGCCGAGTTCACCCCCGCGCCAGGCGTCGTCCGCCGCTCGACCGTCCCCCTGTTCGTCGCCCGCCGTCGACGCGCCACGCTCGGGCTGGGCGGTCAGTGGCTTTGGGAATCGCTGGCGCTCTAGCGGCCTGCGGTGCAACCCAGCAGGAATGCTCGAGGGTAAGACGAGCGACGAGTCGAACCCGCGCAAGAAATCCGACGGACCGACGAGGTGCGTTTAACGCGATGCCGAAATGCCCCATTTCGGTGGCCGTCGAGCCTTCGCTCACTACGATATCAGCTTCTCGGTGCTCGCCGCCAACGATCCGACGCCTCGAGACACGAGCCATCCGTGAGGCTCAGCCTACTCCACGACAGGCGTCGGCACACGATTGTAGACCGTCATCCCCCATGACTCACACGGCTCCGTCGCACCGATGTTGTTGAGGAAGTTGACGACGAACGGGTGCGTCGCGCAGCTCGTTCCCTCGCAACCCGTCCGTGCGTATCGAATGACGCGAAAGCGCTCCTGGCCGTAGTCCCAGTAGAGCTGCGACTCGACCGAGTTGACCAAGCGTGCGTCGATCGGCGGCCCAGGGAAGGGAACCGCCGTGAAGTCGAACGCGACGTTCCGTGTTTCGCAGTACGCGTAGGAGCTGGTGAAGTCGCAGTCCTTGGGATCCAACGCGTCCCCCACCGCCAGCGGTTCACCCGTCGCGGCATTGATGATGGTGACGCCTTCGATCTCCGGAACGAAGGTGACGAGGGTCGACCACTGCAGCGTCTGCGTCTCGGCGTCGACCAGCACGCGGTCGACGGCCTCGGATGATGCGGGGGAGGCCGAGGAGGTATCGCAGGAGTCGTAGTAGACCTGCGTCTCGGGGTCATCATCGTCGCGCTCGAAGTACCCGTTTCCGGGCTCCCACGGCTGAGTTCCGGCGTTGGGAAGGTCGACGAAGACGCTCGCGTCGCGATGGGAGACGTCTGCGTCCTCGGTGTCCAGCAACACGACGAACCCATCACCGCGGCGCTGAACCGCGGGCGCCTCGGCGGAACCGTCATCGCACGCACTCACAGCGGAGACGGCCAGAAGGAACGCGCTGCCAAGAAAAATCGTTTTCATACTTGGTCGACGCAGCCGCCTTGGGTCCCGCGCAGGGAAAACTCGGGAAAGGGCGCCGCGACCTCGAACCCCAACCAACGAAAACGGCCGGGCGCTCGCGAGGAGCAGCCCGGCCGCAGCGCGTCGTTTCGATCGTTAGATGAGGAACGGCGCGATGACGACGGCGACGATCGTCATCACCTTGATGAGGATGTTGAGCGCCGGGCCCGCGGTGTCCTTGAACGGGTCGCCAACGGTGTCGCCGATGACCGAAGCCTTGTGGCGATCCGACCCCTTGCCGGTGTTCACGTTTGCGTCGTAGTCGCGCTTTTGGTCCTCGACCTGCTTCTTCGCGTTATCCCACGCACCACCCGCGTTGGACATGAAGATGGCCAGCATCACGCCAGCGACCAGGGTGCCGGCGAGAAGGCCACCGAGCGCCGCCGTCGACCAGAAGCCGACGAGGACGGGTGCAGCCAGGGCCAGGAGGCCGGGCATGACCATGCGCTTGATCGACGCCTGGGTCGAGATGGCGACGCAGCGCTCGACTTCGGTGTCCTTG
>CAYSPB010000300.1:0-9801 GCA_964432695.1 uncultured Nannocystaceae bacterium | reverse complement strand
TCTGGCAAACCATGCGGTCGACGAATGTCCTCGAGCGGACGAACCGAGAGTTCCGCGCCTGCTTCCGTGCCATCGGTGCTCATCAGGAAGCCCGCAAGACCGAAGCGTCTCCAGCGACCACGCGGACCGCTGTTCTCGTCGCCATTCGCCTCAACGACGAGGCCAGGAACCAGACTGTCAGAGGCTTCAAGCAACGCAATCGAACTCGGAGGACTGCCTGCTAAGCCGCTTGAAGTTGCACCAGCTGGTTGACGCTACCTCCTGTCATTGCAGAACAATCGCAGGCCGTCATCAGGTAACTGTCCATTCGAGGTCGCAGGCTCCTCCATCCTTGACGGCTTGTGAGAGACTCCTGGCGACAAAGGAAGACCGTAACCGTGTCGATGTTCTCTTGGAGGTGGGGGCTCGTATTTCTTCTTGGTGGTGGATGCCAGTCGGAGGCCTCGGGCGACTCGGTGTGCTCTGCGTACATCCGGTGCCTTGAAGCATCGGATGCCGCCGTGGAGCAGGTCGAAGCGGCGAGCGCGAACTATGGTTCGTCCGGGTCTTGCTTCGACGAACGGTCGGAGGAGGGGTGCGAGCAGATCTGTCGAAGCCGGACCGAAGAAATCGCGCAGATGTTGGCATCGGTCGGGACGCCGGTCGATGCGTGCGAACTGTCGCCCTCTGAACCCGATGAGGTACCGGTTCCGGACGCCGAGGGGTTTATCGATTGCGCTCGAGTCGACGCAGAGAACACGATCGCTCCCGAACCGGTCGGACCCTCTGGGTTTCCCGAGATGGCTTGTAGCCCGCGACGCAGCGGTAGCGGTGACTTTTTCTGCTGCTCCGACGATCCGGCGTCGGTCGGGGGAGGGACCCCGAACTACGAGCCTGGCTTGCCAGTTGAGGCGGGGGCGCCATATTTCGCGGGGGCGAACAACGACGAGGGAAGTTGGGGACTTTGCGTGAGAACAGGCGACTTCTCTTCGGGCATGGGCCTCGAAATGCCTGCAGGATGTCCCGTTGCTTGCAACCCGACATGGGGCATCGAAGAGGCCAACCAGGTCTGTGGTGTAGGCATGAGCTGCTGCCAGACGCAGGAGCTTCAGCCTGAAGACTGCATTGAAGACACTGACGGAGTGTGGCGGCCCGTCGTCGGGGCAGACCTGCTCGCGGGGCGAACGGACTGGGCTCCGCAGCGGCATGCAACGCACCAAGATCCGGGTGCAGATGCTTGCGCAGAACTCGCTGGGAGTCGAGAGGGCGAGGCCTTCGAGTCATGTGTGCGGGAGCTCGGTGTGGCTGACCAACGGGGATTCTGTCTTGCTGCGCCAGCAGATGGATGCCCGCTTGCGGCTCCGGGCTACTTCGATGCATGCGAGCAGATCAACATGGGGCTCATACCGCCTCCGGGCGACTAAGCCTGGTGCGCGGCTCGGTCGCTCGTCGAGCGAGCGTGCCCTCCAAATCCCTCTGTTTGAGAACCTTGAAACCCCGGTGTTGGGTGTCGGGCTATTCGGCTGGAGTCGGGGTCCCGCCCGCTGCAGGGGCAAGCTTCGGCGCGGTCGGCTCGGGTGAAGGCGTTGGCTTCGGTGCTTCCTGTTCGGGCGCTGGGTCGGTTGGCGCGCCCGGCCTCGCCGGCACCGCGGCGTCGGGGTCGATGGTTTCGCTGGCCATCTCCATGTAGCGCTTCTCCATCGCGTCGAGCAGGGCGCGGTCTTCGGGGGAGAGTTCGCGGCTCTCGCCGGCGGCGAGGACTTGGGGCAGGCCGGTGCCGGTGGCGGTGTTCGGCAGGACCATGACGGTCTTGTTGGAGGAGCCGGCGAGGCGGCGGTAGGCCTGGACGGCCATGCGCTGGACGTAGATGGGGTCGAGCGTGGAGCTGATGATCTCCTGCTGCTTGGCGACCTTGAGCGCTTCGAGGACCTTGATGCCGGCCTCCTTGCGGGTCTTGGCGCGCAGGAATTCCTGGCGCTGCAGCTCCTGCTCGGTGGCGATTTTGCGCTCGATGGCCTGGGTGACCTCGCCGGGGAACTGGATGTTGCCGATATCGACCGAGAGCAGCTCGATCGGCGTGTCGGCGTAGAGGGCTTCGGAAGCGTCGAAGATGCGGGCGCGGACTTCGTCGGTGCGAAGCTGAATGTCGGTGGCGCTGACCTGCGTGATCTCCTGGCGGACCACGGTACGCAGCGGCTCGCGAACGTTGCGTTCGTACCAGTCGGTGCCCCACTCCTCGACGATCTCCTTGGAGCCGCCGGGGCGGACGCGAAGGCGGGTGTTCACCTCGAAGGCGACGCTGAGGTTGTCGGAGGTGAGCAGGTTGAACTGCTCGCTCTGACTCTTGGCGCGCATGTCGACGTTCTCGACGAACAGGCGCCACGACAGGCCGGTCGAGGAGGGGCCCACGAGGGTGTCCCGGTACTCGGAGGCGCCGAAGGCCATGGGTACGTGATAGACGTAGCCTTCGAAGCCAGCGGGCGTTTGCGGGTTGGTGCAGGCGCCCATCGTGAGCGCGGCGAGCAGGAGGAGTCGCTTGAGGTGGAACATCGCGGTCACTCCTTGAGGTCGAGGATGAGCGGGGCGCCGCTCTCTCCGGTGGGCATGATGACGAAGGTGGTGTTGGGCGACTCGGCGAGCTCTTCGACCGCCTTGAGCGCCTCGTACTGCAAGAACATGGGGTCGAGGCTGGTTCGAATCACGCGCTGCGCGTCCGCGACGCCTTGGGCCTCGGCGATGCCGATGTCGATCTGACGCTGGGCGATCTCGAGTTCGATGTCCTTGCGCTCGTTGTCCTCGTTGGTGACGAACTTGCGCACGACCGACTGCACGACGACCTGCGGGTACTGAATGTTGCCGATGTTGACCGAGAGAAACTCGACGGGCGTGTCGGCGTAGCGGGTCTTCAGCTCTTCGAGCGTATCGGCGGCGATGGACGCCATCTTGCTCTTCACGTCGAACGCTTCGAGCGACTGCACTTCGCTGCGCACGATGGAGCGGAACTGCTGCTGGACGTTGGCCTCGTACCAGTTCTCGCCGCCGTACTCCTCGACGAGCGACTTCACCGAGTCTGCGCGCAGCCGGATGCGGGCGTGCGCGGTGAAGTGGAGCTCGAGCCGCTCCGCGGTCAGGATCTTCATGTCCTCGGAGAAGGTGCGCGCCCGCATGTCGACGTTGACAACCTGCTGCCGCCACACGAGCCCGGTGGACGTGGGCCCGGTTTGTACGCCGACGAACTCGGCCGCGGTCACGAACGGGTTCGTGCGGATGTAGCCCTGGTGCCCGGCGGGGGTGTGGTGGTTGCCATAGCCGACGGAGCCCGCCGCGACGCTCGCGCCGAGCAGCGCCATCCCGACCGTGACGGCGATCAGCCACCGCGGCGGGCTTGTTCGATTGCGTCCTTGAACGATCTCCATGAGCCGCCGGCAGCCTAGCAGCCCAACGGGAGGACGGCTGCTACCGGCGTCGGCGGCTGCCGCGGCGGCCACGGTCGCGCTGCGGAACCTTCACGCGACCGTGCTCGACTTTGTCGATGATTTTGGCCGGGCCCGGGGCCAGCTGCACGACGGCGCCGTTGAACGGGACCACGGCGGGGATCTTCATGTCGCGCGCGAGCTCGGCGTGGGCCTTCATGTGGCGCTCTTCGCCGTGCACGGGGATGACGGTGCCGGGCTTCGCGGTCTCGTAGACGCGACGCAGCTCGGGCCGGCCGGGGTGACCGGAGACGTGGACGAAGCCCTCGCGCTCGCTGACGACCTCGATGCCGCGACCGCGGAGCTGAGCGTGCATACGCTCGCAGTTTTCTTCGTTGCCTGGGATGATCTTCGACGAGAAGACCACGAGGTCCCCGGGGTCGAGGCTGATGTCGCGATGGTCTTCGCGGGAGATCCGGTCCATCGCGGAGCCGGGCTCGCCCTGCGTGCCGGTGCAGATCAGGAGCAGCTTGCTGGGCGGCAGATAGCCGAAGTCGCGCGGCGTCACCTCGGTCTCGAAGACGTCGAGGTAGCCCGAGCTTCGGCCGGCGGCGACCATGCGATGCAGCGAGCGCCCCATGAGCACGGGGTGACGGTCGAGCTGCTCAGCCATGCGCACGAGGGCATTGATGCGCGCGAGGTTGCTGCTGAAGCAGGCAACGGCGATACGGCCCTTGCCAGCCTGGTCGAGCCGCTGCACGAGGGCGTCGCGAAGCTCGGCCTCGGATCGAGACGAGGTCTCCTTGGTGGCGTTGGTGGAGTCGGAGACCGCCGCGATGATGCCGCCCTGCGCGGCGGCGGCGATGGCGTCGAAGTCCGTGGTGCGCCCGAGCAGCGGGTCGTCGTCGAGCTTGAAATCGCCGGTGTGCAGGACGGTTCCCACCGGCGTGCCGACGAGGATCGCCTGCGACTCGACGGTGGAGTGGGTCACGTCGACGAACCGCAGGGTGAAGGGCCCGAGCTGAAGCGGCGCGTCGCGGTCGATGATGACGAGCTCCAGGTCGTCCGTGAGGTCCGCTTCGGCGACCTTTCGGACCAGTACGGCCGCCGCAAAGGGCGTGGCGTAGACCGGGCAGCGGAGCTTCTGCCACGTGTGCACCACGGCGCCGAGGTGGTCCTCGTGCGCGTGCGTGATGACCAGCCCCTCGAGCCTGTCGCTGCGGTTCGCCGCGAAGCGAACGTTGGGCATGATGACCTCGGTCGGCCCGTTCTCTTGCGTGAACGAGATGCCGCAGTCGATCATCAACCACCGGCCGTCGTGGCCGTAGAGGTTGAGGTTCATGCCGATCTCCCCCGAGCCGCCCAGCGGCACGAAGAACAGCTCAGCCGCGTTGGGCTCGCGCATCCCGCTTGCCTACCACGGGACCGCCGCAGGCGCCGTCCGAACCGGGGAAAACGACCGTTGTGTGGTGCGAGCTGCCCCTGCTAGGGCTCCTCGAACCGTCCGCTGCGACCTTGTCCTGCAGCAAAGCCGCGGGCGCCGTCGAGCAGCTCGCGCGAGGCCAGGGCCCGCTGCCCGTGTTCGAACTCGATGGCGAGCGCTTCGGGGAGCGGCTGCCCCAGGGCTGCGTAGGTCGACTGTCGGTCCGAGCGGAGGCAGTCCTGCGGAAAGGCGGCCAGGGTGCGCGCCAGGTCTTCGGCCTCGGCGCGTGCGGTGCCAGGTGCGACGATGCGGTTCGCCAACCCGATGCGCTCGGCCTCGGCCGCATCGACGGTTCGACCGGTGAGGATGAGGTCGAGCGCGCGCCCGAGGCCGACGATTGCGGGCAGGCGCACCGTACCCCCGTCGATGAGCGGCACGCCGAACCGACGGCAGAACACCCCTAGGACCGCCGTTTGTTCGACGACTCGAAGGTCGCACCACAGCGCGAGTTCAAGTCCGCCGGCGACCGCATGCCCGGCGATGGAGGCGATCACCGGCTTGTGCAGCATCATGCGCGAAGGCCCCATCGGACCGTCGCCCTCGGGCTCGACCCGGTTGGGTGACCCGGCGGCCACAGCCTTGAGGTCGGCGCCCGCACAAAACGTGCCGTGGTCGCCATGCAGGACCGCGACCTTCAGCGCGTCGTCCTCGTCGAAGGCTCGGAACGCGTCTGCCAGGGCCTCGGCCGTGGCGCGGTCGACCGCGTTGCGAGCCTGCGGTCGGTCGAGCACGACCGTGACGATCGGTGGAGCCGGCTCGACGCGAATCATGCCTACTCGAGCGTGACGCTGGTGATCATGATCGCGTCGACCGGCACGTCGGCGAACTGGCCCATGGTCGTGGTCTCGACGCCGGCAATGGCATCCATGACGTCGAGGCCTTCAACGATCTGGCCAAACACCGCGTAGCCCGGCGGCATGTCGAGGCCATCGTTATCGACGAGGTTCATGAAGAACTGCGAGGTCGCCGAGTTCGGGTCGTTCGTGCGAGCCATCGAGAGCGTGCCCCGGTCGTTGGTGAGGCCGCTGATCTCGTGTTCGTTCACGATGGGAGCCATCGTCGTTTTTCCGGTCATGTCGTCACGCAGTCCGCCGCCTTGAATGACGAACCCTGGAATGACGCGGTGGAAGATGGTGGAGCCCTCGCCGTCGGTGCCGTCGTAGAAGCCCGCGTCGATGTAGGAGACGAAGTTCTCGACCGTGATCGGCGCCTGCTTGGGGAACAACTCGATGGTCATGGTGCCCATCGACGTCTCCATCACGACGAAGCCGCTCGCGCCCGTCGTGCTGGTGCTGCCGCCAGAGCTGCCTTCCTCGGCGAACCCGGTGTCTGCGATGGTGGTTGCACCGGTTGTGGTCGCGCTGCTGCCCGCCGAGCTTTCCGTGGTCGTGCTCGGGTTCGGAGGGATGGAGTCGGCAGTCTCTGCCGTCGGGTTGGCGCTGGTTGCGTCGTCGACCCCCGTCGTCGTGCTGCTCGCTTCGGTCCCTGCTCCGGTGTCGGATCCGTCGCCCGAATCGTCACACGCGGGGACGAGCAGAAGGGCGAGTGCAGGCAGCCAAACGGGAACGCAACGCATGCACGGACCGTATCAGGCGGATGCGTTGCCCTTCCAGCCGGGCCGCGGACGACCTGACGCCGCAGCCACGGTGCGCGTTGATGGGTTGTCGACCGGTCCGTCGCTCGACATCTCGGCATTGCCAAGGCGTCCGGGCCCAAAGCGCCCGACGGCGTTCGGGATGCGGGAACCCTTGGCTTCCGAACTGAGGGGTTGGTCCCGCACTCGCCGGGACACGTGGGACGGCGACGTACAGCGCGAGCCACGGCGCGCCGCATCCTCGATAAAAACAGGGCGCGACGACCACGGCCACGCTCGAGCCAGCGCCTGAATCGAGGCGGCCGGACCGTCGGGTGCTACGCCAAAGGGGATGTCACGTTGGGCCGTCGTTCTTGCCGCGCTTCTCACGGTCCCGGTGGCCGGTTCTCCCGGCGACGCCCATGCAAACGCGGCCGAGGACGAGGGCATGGCGCTCGACGACTACGGTGGCACGTATCGGTACGCCGGGGGGGCGTCGCAGCGCCGGGCCATCGAGCAGGAGGTGGATGACGCGACCGAAGACCTCAACATGTTGCTCCGCCCGATCGCGCGGCGAAAGATCAACGAGTCGGTTGCGCCGGCGTCGTCGCTGCGGATTCGGATCGATGGCGACCGTCTATCGGTCACGCGCGCGCAGGGTCCCGACTTCTCCGGGACCGCGAACCGCGGAACCTTCGACGTCGACGGCAAGTACACGGGGCGCTTCAAGTGGCGCAACGACACGCTCACGGTGCTGATCACCGGCGGTGATCAAAAAACGACGATCCGCTACGCGCTCGATGATGCGCAGGAGCGGATCGTCATTCGGACGACGATCGAGCACGAGATGTTGCCGCGCCCGGTTCGCGTCAAGTCGACGTACCGACGAGAGTAGCGGCGCTCAGGCGCCCGCGACCTTCACCCCGCGCTGGACGGCGGGACGATCCATGCAGCGTGCGACCCATGCCTGCACGTTCCTGAACGTGTCGTACTCGACCTTGGGCTTTCCCTCGTAGAAGTCGAGCGCGTTGATCCATGGGAACGTCGCGATGTCGGCGATGCTGTACTCGTTGCCGGCAAGGTAGTCCTGGTCGGACAGACGTCCGTCGAGAACGCCGAGCAGGCGGTTCGTCTCTTTGGCGTAGCGCTCTTCGCCGTACGTGTCGGTCTTGCCTTTGGCGAACTTGAAGAAGTGGCCGAACTGTCCGAAGAACGGCCCGACGCCGCCAACCTGGAAGAAGAGCCACTGCATAGCCTCCCATCGGCCACGGGGACCGTCGGGCAAAAGCTTACCGGTCTTCTCGGCCAGGTACATCAAGATCGCACCGGACTCCATCAGCGCGATGGGCTTGCCCTCGGGCCCGTTGGGGTCGATGAGCGCGGGGATCTTCGAGTTGGGGTTGACCGCGACGAAGTCAGGATCGAATTGGTCGCCCGCCATGATGTCGATGCTGTGGGCCTCGTAGGGAAGCTCGAGTTCCTCCAGCACGATGCCGGCCTTCTGACCGTTCGGCGTGGGCAGGGAGTACAGCTGGATGCGATCGGGGTGCTGGGCGGGCCAGCGCTTGGGAAGTTCGGTGATGGACATGGCGGAAGCTCCGGGCCGTGCGGCGCCACGAAGTACGGCGGGGCGCCCCGCGCCGTTACAGTTGCACAGGGTGGAGGCGGCCGCTTCCGATCGCCCCAAGATCGCGGCTGGAGGTACCCTGCGCCCATGAAAGCTGCAGCCCTGGTGGTGGTCGACGTTCAGGTTGGCTTCGACGAGACGGACCATTGGGGTTCGCGGAACAATCCCCAGGCCGAGGCGAACATTCGCGCGCTGCTGCAGGCGTGGCGCGATCGCGGAGCGCCGGTTGTGCTCGTGCAACACGATTCGGTCGAACCGGACTCACCGCTCCGCCCCGGACACCGGGGCAACGCGCTGCAGCCCTGGGTCGAGGGTCCGGCATCGCTGCGCGTTCGGAAGACGGTGAACTCCGCGTTCATCGGGACGCCCGACCTTCACGCGTGGCTTCGCTCGAACGCCATCGATGCCGTCGTCGTTTGCGGCATCACCACGAACCACTGCTGTGAGACGACCGCCCGCATGGCGGCGAACCTCGGCTACCGAGTCCGTTTCGTGCTCGACGCGACGTACACCTTCGACCGCACGGGCCCCGATGGCACGGTGTTCTCGGCCGAGGCGATCGCAGCGATGACGGCCGCGAACCTGCATGGTGAGTTCGCCGAGGTCGTCCACACCGCGGACCTGCTCGACGACTGAACGCGTCGCGTTCTGCGCCAACCCACGCCGCAAGGCCGACCCGGACACGGGTGCGCGTTCGGTCCGCGAAGATTTTTTTCCTGGCTCGCGTCATCGAAGCGGTGGCGCCGGTCCATGGGAGGGATATGAGACCTTCAAATCCTCTCCCATGGGTCGTGCGCAAGGCATCGATGGCCTCGGGTGCATCCGATTCGCTCGGTCCGCATGCATCGACGAGCGGCGAGGGCGGTTGCACGTGGTCTGGATGTCGGCAAGGGTGGGGGGCATCCCGAGTGCGCATCGGATGGACGCAACGCGGGACGAGGCTTGGAATGGACACCTGTAGAACTCTGATGATCGTGGCAACGGCGAGCAGCGCGGTTGCCTGTGGAACGGACGCTGGCAGCTCGCCTGAACCGATGGCGTCCGCGCTTCGCAATGCCGCGGACTGGGCTCCCGACTACGACGTCGTGGACATCGAGGCGCTTCCTGCAGACCTCATCGCTGGGGTGACCTCAGGGTGTTCAGGCGATCGCTTGGTGGCCGAACTCGTCGACGGAACGACGTGTCCGGACCTCCAGGGGTGGGCAACGGGTCTCTCGCTCGGGGGCTTTTGCGGCTATCGAGCGCTCTCGGTCGCGCCGCTGGACGACCCGAGCACGGACCCTCGCTTCGGCAAGGTCACGGAGGATTGTCTGGCCGTACGTCCACAGCGAGGCAGCGCATTGGAACCCGTCGTTGGGATGCAGGCACGCGACGCGTTCGCGAGCCGGGTGGGCTTTCTCAGCGCGATGGAACTCGAGATGAACGGAAACTCGACAGAGCCATTCCGTAGCCCCGTCACGGTTGCAGTCGTCGATACGATTCCGGAGCTTCGTCCGGGGCAGCCGAACTCCGAGCACGGGGAGAACCTCGCGCGCATGATCTCGAGTCTCGCGTGCCCGAGCGGAGAGGCGTCGTGTGCGGTCACGGTCCAGACCGCGCTGGGACTTCCCCGGATCGATTTTGGTGCGCCGGACCTCGTCAGGGGAGGCTATATGGGCCGATTCACGGATCTGGCGCGAGGGGTCGTCACTGCGGTCGACGCGTGGGACGGCGCGGGCCATCTCAT
>CAYSPB010000299.1:5738-9835 GCA_964432695.1 uncultured Nannocystaceae bacterium | reverse complement strand
GTCCCCTGCCCCCCGCCTGACGCGGCGGTCTCCGGCTGGATGCTGTAGGGTCCAAGCGTGCTGCTCGCCGCGACGCTGGTGGCCGCTCTCGCGGCACCCGAAGGCTCGACCGCGCCCGCCGAAGCGCCCTCCGAAGAGGACCGAGCGCAGGCACGGGCGGCGTTCGTGCGTGCGCGGGAACATGCCGCCGCGCAGCGCTACGAAGAAGCGATCACCGGCTTCGAAGAAGCGTTGACGCTGCGCCCATCGCCCGGGCTGCACTACAACATCGCGGTCTGCCATCACCGGCTGATGATGGCGGCCACCGAAACGGCGCCCGAGCACGAGACGCACCGACTCGCCGCGGTGGCCTCGTACAACGCCTACCTCGACGCGGACCCCTCCGCTGCAGACCGGTACGCGGTCGCAGCGACGGTCGCCGAACTCGGCGGCCGTCCGAGCGTGATCGACGAGTGGCGAATCGATGGTGGAAAACCCGAAACGGCTCCGCTGGAGTTCCGCGATGACCTGGGCGAGCTGACCTCGTCCGCACCGCCGGCCGACACCGAGGCGCCCGAGCCGGAGGTCTTCGCGCAGCCTGAGAGCCCCGTTCAGCCCACCGAGCCGCTGGACATGCAGCCCACGGCGCCGCTGAACCGCCCGGTTCGCGGCGGGTTCCCGCATGGCTTCCTCAACGTCGCCCTCTCCGTCGACGCCCACGCCCCCGCCTCGATCCGCGATACGAATCAGGTCGCGTCCCTGCCGGTCGTCGGTCCGGCGCTGCGCATGGGCGGCTACATCGGCGCCCCGCGACGGTGGAGCGTGGGCGGCGAGCTGGCGTTCGCCGTCCAGCCCACGCCCGCACGCAGCGAGCACCGACTCACCTCGGTGCAGGTCCTCGCCTTTGCCGAGTGGTCGGCGGCCCTGGGTCACGCCGAGCGGTTCGAGCTGGGTGTCGGCGGAACGCTGGGCATCGCCGGGCAGTCGCTTCGGCACGCCGGGACAACCCCAGCGGCCTGTCCGATCGGCGGCGGCGCCGTGAGCCGGCGGGCGGGCATCAGCACCGGCGTGCGGATGCTCGTTGGCACGCTCCTGGGGTCACGCAAGCAGCACGGCATCATCCTGCGCGTGGGGCCCGGCGTCGGCGTCCTCAGCAACGGAACCAAGGGCTCGGACTGCGTGGATTCGACGGATCCCTTCACCGAGTACGCGATCGACCCGACGCCGCTGCTGATGCGCGCGGACGTGGGCTACACGTTTCGCTGGTGACCTCAGCCCGGGTCTTCGAGCAGTTCGGCCTGCACGGTCACCGGTGGGCTGTCGGTGCCCCCCTCGACGCGAAGCGTCTTTTGGACCGGGAAGCGGCCCGGCTTGCGGACTTCGAGGCGATGCACGCCCGGTGCGAGGACGAGGGGCTCCGCGCCGGCAGCGGTCAGCGACCCGACCTGACCGATATAGTTGCCGTCGACGTATACGTCCGCGTCGACGTCTTCGGGCGCGACCTCGATCAGCAAAGGCGCGCCGGTCCCAACCGCGGGGCGGCAGGCCGTGAGCATGACCAGCAGGCTAGCGAAGACGAATCGTGAGCGCATGCGCATCGACGCCGACGATGGTGATGGAAAAATCGGGAAGGCTCAACGCTTTCAGTCCCCGCGCGATGGCGTCGGGGCTGGCGGTGCCGGTGATGCGCAGCCGGACCGCGCCGTCCGAGTCGATTGCACCGACCGAAGCCCCCCGAACGCCGCGGATGGAGTCGATCATGGCCCGCTCGAGCCGGCGGACGCGCGCGGCGGGATGGGGTGCCTCGATGCGAAGCTCCACCGCCGGGTCGATGCCGACCAGCGCCGAGGCCAGCGCGTCGGCCACCTCCACCGCGCCCCGCGCCCTTGCGCTGTCGTCGTCGACGCCGAACGCAGCAGCCGTGGGCGCGACCAATGTCGTGCGATCGAGCTTCGCCTCGGCGCGGATCCGGACCGCCCGCAGCAGCGTGTTCGGCACGGGGCCGAGCGCTTCACATGCGAGGTGAATGGTGACGCCTTCGGAACGACCGACTTTCGAGCGCGGAACGCCAACGCGAGCGAGATCATCTTCGAGCTGCGCAGCTTCGACGTCGCACCCTCGACCGGCATCGATCGCAGCGACGTGGTAGCGCGCTGTCGCGGGCGTCGGCAAAGCCGTCGGTGCGACGAACTTGGCCAGGCGTGCCAGGTCGATGTCGACGTCGAGCTCCACGCGCACCCCCTCCGCATCCACGTGCTCCGAAACGATGCGATAAGCGCCCGTCCACCGCTCGCCAGCCTTGAGCGCGACCCGCTTTGCATCGTCGTCGACAGTCCCCTCGAGGCCGGCCAGCGCGGCCTGAAGTGCAGCAACGCGGGCCCGCCGAATCGCCCGCGTTCGGGCTTTGGACGCGGTTCCCCCGGTCTTCCATTCCGACGTCGCGGCCGAGCCGGCCGCCCGCACGCCGGCCGCAGAGGCCCTCGGTGCGGCCCCGAGGAATGCGAACGCGCCAAGTGAGAAAGCGGCGAGCGAGCGTCGAAGGCGCGAGTGCCCGGAGACCATGGATGCAGTGTGGGACGTCCACGCGCACGTTGGCAAGTTAGGGCTGGTCAGCTCGAACCCGCTGGGCTACACCGCCAGCCCATGCGCCCCCCCTTCGTCGGCCACCGCCGATACAGCATCACGCACCGCGCCGTACAGCGGCTTCGCGAGCTGGTGCAGACCCGCGAGGAGGAGGATGACGAGACCCTGCGCGACCGCCTCGACAAGGCGCTCGGTGACGCAGAAGACGGGGGCCGGGCCATTCGAACGCTCGACGCCATGCTCGGCGAGCCGCAGACGCTGATCCCGGTTCAAGAGTTCGGCGAAACGCTCTACGCGATCATCAAGGAGGACACGGTCGTCACCGTGCTTCCCAAAGGCCACGGCGAGGAGATCCTGCATCGAGGCCAGGCGATGGAGCAGCGCGTCGCCTCGGGCGAAGTCCAAGTTCGCCCTGGCGAGCGAGACCGGTTCGAGGCACCGCGCCGACGGTGGCAAAAAGAGACTCCGCCCGTCGTCGTCCAGCACGTCAGCCGCCGATGCGCCGTTCGAAGCGCGCCCCGCCGCAGCCGAGGTCCGACCGTCCGCACCCGAGCCGGGCAGCAACGACGCCTCGGGCCTGGTGTTCCGCCTGCCCGAAGCCCCACCACCGGACAGCCCAGTCGCGGCTGCCCTGAGCGAAGCGCTCGATCGCGGGCGCCGTCGCGCCGCCGTGCTCGCCCTGCGCGACGCACTTGCAGCCGGCTCCCCCGAGGACGGGCTGGGCCCCCTGTGGAACGCGATGATGCAGCAGGGGATCCCGCAGTCGATGACGGTCGGAGATCTGCTCGAGGCCGCCGCCGGCGTCCGCCACGGTCAGCGCGTATCCTGATCGGCCCGCCGAGGCCGTGATATGCCGAAGGGGTGGCAGGCCTGCGCATCCTCGGCATCGATCCGGGCACGCTATGCGTCGGGTACGGCGTGATCGAGGCCTCCTCACGCCGCGGTGGTGCGTTCACCTACCTCGAGTGCGGTGTCCTGCGACCCGCCAAGAACCTCGATGTTGGCGAGCGCATCGCCGAGATCGCATCGTCGCTGACCGAGCTGATCACCGAGTTCGACCCGGCCTGTCTCGCGCTCGAGAAGGCCTTTCACGGCAAGAACGCGGCATCGGCTCTAAAGCTCGGCCAAGCCCGCGGTGCGGTCATGCTGCTCGCATCGCAGCACGGGCTGACGACGGCCGAGTACGCACCCTCGACGATCAAACAGCAGGTCGTCGGACACGGTCGCGCCACGAAGGCCCAGGTCCAAGCGCGGGTGCAGCTGCTCTTCGGTCTGCAAACGACGCCGAGCACCGATGCTGCGGACGCGCTGGCCATCGCGCTCTGTCACGGGCACAGTGCTTCGACTGCGCGGCCGCCTGCGACTGCGCCCTGACTCGCCCTCCCCCCTGCACATGATCGGCCACCTCCGCGGCTCCGTCCTCGTTCGCGACGCCCTGACCGGGACCGTCGTTCTCGACGTCTCCGGCGTCGGCTACCAGCTCACCGTGTCTTGGCAAACCTTTGCCGAGGTCCCCGAGGAAGGCGAGTCGTGCA
>CAYSPB010000299.1:0-5728 GCA_964432695.1 uncultured Nannocystaceae bacterium | reverse complement strand
CCTCTGGGTGCACACGCACGTTCGCGAAGACGTGCTCGCGCTGTACGGTTTTCTGCAGCCCGAGGAGCGGCGCATGTTCCAGCTGCTGACGTCGGTGCCGCAGGTCGGACCCAAGAACGCGGTCGCGGTCCTCGGCGGCTTTCCGCTCGCCGAGCTGCTCGAAGCGATCGCTGAGGGCCAACGATCGACGCTCGAGCGCATTCCCGGCGTGGGCAAGCGTTCCGCCGAGCGCATCATTCTCGACCTCAAGGAAAAGGTCGAACCGCTCGCGGCGGCGCTGGGCATCGAAGACGGCGACGCGACTGGCGAGGATGCGGTCCCCGTCGACGCCGACGACGCGCTCGATGACGAAGCGCGGGCCGTCCTCGTGAACCTGGGCTGGAAGCCCAAGGTCGTCGACGCGGCGCTCAAAAAAGTACGGGGCAGCGATCCGGCGCCCGACTCGCTCGACGCGCTCGTGCGGCGCACGCTCTCGGTGCTGATGTCACGTTGATACGGCTGCGTACAAGGTCTGCGCAGCCCTGGACACGTCCAGACGGCCCTGTTTTCGGCCGCTCCGGGCGTTTTCCGCCCAAGGGCTTGCGCTTCCTTGCACATACCCTAGACACGATGCCGAGGCTGTTTCGATGAGCAACAAAGTCTTCGCCCTCGCACTTCCCGTCCTTCTCGCCGCCACCGGCTGCGCCAGCCAGGACAAGACCACTGCCCCTCCGGCGGCCGACGCCCCGGCTGCCATGGACGACGCGGCGCCGGCCGATGAGTCTGCCGAGGCAACTGACATGAAGGACATCGTCGGCACCGCAGTCGCGGCCGGTTCGTTCACGACCCTCGCCACTGCGCTGGAGGCTGCTGGCCTCATCGACACGCTCAAAGGCGAAGGCCCCTTCACCGTGTTCGCGCCCACCGACGAGGCGTTTGCCAAGCTGCCCGCCGGCGCCCTCGATGCACTGATCGCCAACCCCGAGCAGCTCAAGGCCGTCCTGCTGTACCACGTCGTCGAAGGCAAAGTGATGTCCACCGACGTCGTCGGCCTCAGCGAAGCCAAGGCCGTTTCGGGCGCAACCATTCCCGTCGACGCGAGTGCAGGCGTCAAGGTTGCCGGCGCCACCGTAACGCAAGCGGACATCGAGACCAGCAACGGTGTGATCCACATCGTCGACACGGTCATGATGCCGCCCCAGTAGTTTCGTTCACCCTTCTCGAGTACGGCTCGTCTTCGGGCGGCCCGTAGCGACTTTGGTTCGGTCGCGGAGCCCGGACGCCTCGGCGTTCGGGCTCTTTTTTTTAGGAGAATCTCGCGGTGGATTGCGAAGAATGCGTCGCGCGTCGCCGCGCTGAGTTCCACCGCAGGCTGCTAGGCCCCGTCGTCGTCGACCGGGTCGAGTTCGTCTTCGACGCCGGGATCACCGTCGTCGAACGCATCTTCGGAGGGCTCCTCGATGGCCTCGTCGAACAGCGTGGGCCCGGCTGTCAAACTCTCTCGGATCCGACGCGCGAGCGCCGTGAAGCGGCTGTTGTCGGCGGCGCTGCCAATGGCGCGGTCGATCGCCCGAGAGTCACCGACCACCACACACAAGGTCTTGGCCCGCGTCACGGCGGTGTACAGCAGGTTGCGCCGCAGCATGACGTGGTGCTCGGGCAGCAAACAAACGATCACGGCGGGGAACTCGCTGCCCTGGCTCTTGTGAATCGAGAGCGCGTACGCCAGCTGCAGCGCATTGGTCTCGCGTCCTTCGTAGGTGACGCGCTGACCATCGAAGTCCACGACGAGCTTGCCCTCCTCGGGATCCACGAGCACGACCTCCCCAATATCGCCGTTGAAGACCGACTTTTCGTAGTCGTTGCGCGTCTGCATCACGCGATCGGTTCGACGGAAGGTCCGACGCTGGGCTGTCTTGCCACCCAGCGTCCATTCCTTTTCGCCGGCGGTGAAGTGCGCCTGGAGCGAGCGATTGAGATTCTCCGTGCCGGCGATGCCTTTGTGCATCGGAACGAGCACCTGCACGTCGGTTCGTCCGTCGAGCCCATACGCCGCGGGGATGCGCTCGGTGGCCATGCGGACGGCCAAGTCGTGCACCCGCTGGGCCGTGCGCGTGGCCACCACGAAGAACTCGCCGCCCTCAGCCCCCGAAGGATCGGGCGCCAGCGGCTCGCCGTGAAGCACCCGGTTGGCGTTCGCAATGATGCTGCTGCCCGCGCCCTGGCGGAACACCTCGGTCAACCGCACCAGCGCCAGCGGTGTGTCCTCGTCTTCTGCCACCGCCATCACGTCGCGAAGGACGTTGCCCGGACCGACCGAGGGTAGCTGGTCCGCGTCGCCGACCAGCAGAAGACGGTGCGCCGACGTGAGCGCGCCGACCAGCGCTGCGCCAAGGTGCACATCGACCATCGAGCTCTCGTCGACCACCAGCAGTCCTGGCGGGAGCGGATCGGCCGGGCCGTGCGAAAAGGCCCCGGTCTCGGGCTGAAACTCGAGCAGCCGGTGCAGCGTGCTCGCAGCATGGCCGGTGGTTTGCTCGAGCCGCTTCGCAGCGCGCCCGGTGGGTGCGGCGAGCATCACAGGTACCGCGTTCGCCTGCGCCAACTCGAGCACCTGCGCGACGACCGGGCTCGAGCAGCAGCGCGCGCCCCACCATGCGGTGCACGACGACCGTGCTCTTGCCCGTGCCCGGACCGCCGGTCAGTACCACCACACCGTGCTCCGCGATCGCCCGGACGGCGTCGGCCTGGCCTGCGCTCAGGTGCGAGGGCAGCTCGGGCACCGACCACGTTGGGGATGTGCCGCGAGCCAGCGACGCCAGCCCGATCGCCACATCCCGCTCGGCCTCCAGCATGCGAGCGGGAAACGCCAAGGGCGTGCCGTCGTTGCCGTGCTCGAGCACCACTTCCCCGCTCACGACGAGCCGCTCACCCGCGTCGCGCACCGCGTACTCGGGCGCGCCGAGGTTGCGCATCGCCTGTTCGACCAGCTGCTCGATGGGCAGCGCGCAATGGCCGTCCATCTCCGCCTGTTCGAGTACGTGGACGAGCCCCGCGTCGAGGCGCTCTGCGCTGTCGGGCTCGATGCCAAGCGCCCGCGCAACGCGGTCCGCGGTGGCGAAGCCAATGCCTCGCACCTCGCGTGCGAGACGATACGGATGCTTGCGAAGCACGTTGATGCCGTCGTCGCCGTAGCGGGCATGAATTGCGCCGGCCAGATGCACCGGCAGGTCGAGCTCGAGCAGCTGCGCCTCAATCTGCGCCATCGGTCCCGAATGCGTGGCGTGATGGTCGACGATGCGTTCGAGCGTGCGGGCGCCGATCCCATCGACCTCGAGCAGGCGCCGCGGCTGCTGCTCGATGATGGCGAGCGTCTCCAGGCCGAACTTGGCGACGATGCGCGAAGCCATCACAGCCTTCACGCCCGGATACCGCATCAGCCGACGTTCAATGCCCAGCTTCGTGGTGGGCACAGCGACCTTCATGCCGACGATCGCGAACTGGCGACCATGCTGCGGATGTTGGTCCCAACGCCCGCGGAGCGTGAGTTCGGCACCCGGCTCGACGCTAACCATGCGACCCACGGCGGTCACGAGCGTGTCATGGCCGGGCGCGAGAACCCGCAGCACCGTGTAGCGAGAGCGTGCGTCGTGGTAGACGACGCGCTCGACGGTACAGGTCAGCTCCTCCTCGGCGTCCGCCACGGTCCGCACACCCTCGCGCGAACGCGGTGCGGCGTCAAAGGCCGTCGCGCAGGGGCGGCACCCAGCCCTCGAGGACAGCCCGGAGCATCACGAGGCGGTCCTGCCCCCACAGCAGCAACCGCCCACCGTCGTTCCAGGTGACTTCGACCGTGGGGACGCCGCACACCCCCGACGCGACGGCGTGCTCGGTGTTCTCCCGGAGCGCAGCCTTGATCCCGGGATCGGACGCGCTCGCGACGATCGACGCGCCATCGAAGCCGGCCTCGCCGAGCACGGCCGAGAGCAACTCCGGCGTATCGACACGTCGGTCCTCGCCCCACGCAGCCGCGTAGATCGTCGCGGTCGTCGCCGGCTCGACCAACATCGCGCGCAGCGGGAGCACCGAGCGCAGCGGGAAGTGCGATGGGAACCGCAGCGGCACCCCCCACGCTTGGGCCCAGTCCTGCATGTCGCGACGGGCGTAGGCTTGCCGCGTCTCGTTCATCGCGTGCAGCGGTACGTCGGGGGTGCCAATGGTGCGGAACAACGCCCCGAGCAGGATCGGCGTCCACTCGACCCGGTGCCCGTACCCCGACGCGATGCGCTCGACCTGCGTCGAGGCGAGGTACGAGAATGGGGACGATACGTCGTGGAAGAAGCGAAGTGACGCGACCGCGGGCGCCGAGACCTCGGCGGGGTCGACCCAGGTCTCGGGCGCAACGTCGTGCCCGAGGTCCTGCAGCAGCAGCCCAATGCGGTCTTGCCCCCACAGCAGGCGCGGGCCGTCCAGGAACGTGGGCACGCCGAACGCACCCGCCTCGAACGCAGCTCGTGTCGCGCGACGCAGCGACCCACGGCCGGCTTCGATCAACGCGGGACAATCGAGCCCGAACGGCGCGACGATTTCAGCCAGGACCGCACGGTCGGTCACGTCGGCGCCCTGCTCCCAGTACGCGGTGTACAGCGCGGCGGTGAGCGCTTCGCGATGCTCCACCGGCGCCGCGACGAGCACCCGCATCGCGTCGACCGTGCGCCGAGGGTGCTCGGGCGGAATGCGCAGCGGGACCGCGTGCAACGAGGCCCACAACGCGATGTCCCGCCGATTGATCGCCGCGCGGGCCGGTGCCATCACGGTGTTGGGATCGTCGGGCGCGCCCACGTGGCGCAGCAGCCCGCCCAGCAGCACCGGCATCAGCTCGACGTCGGCATGCATCCGAACGCGGTGCAGCTGACGAAACGCCAGATACGCGAACGGGCAAGCGATGTCGTACGCGAAGCGCAGCCGGGTCATCCGGGCTCATCCACGCCCGCGTAGCCGAGCGTGCCCTCCATGGGGCGCGTCGTGCCGTCGGCATCCGTCTCGGGGTCGCCCTCGAGCCAGAGCGCGACGTCGCCGAACGGCGTCAGTGGAGGCGCACCGAGGCGGAAGTCGCCGCCGTCTTCATCGTTGAACCAGAGCGGGTTGTAGGTCTCGGTGACGTTCAGGCCCCCGTTCCCCGCAAAGCTGCCCGAGTCGACCGCGGTGGTCGCCCAGTCGAGCGAGAAGCAGTCGAGCGACGCCGAGTTGGCCGCAACGCCGACCACGATGGAGTTCCGGACCGTACCCGTGACCTCCAGGCACTGGAGGCTGTCGACGCCAACGCCGTCATTGCCGGCGATGGTCGAGTACAAGACGTCGATTTCGGTGAACTGCGCGTTGATGCCCGGACCGCGATTGCCGTCGCCGTTGTTGCCGACCGCCGCGTTGTCCAGCTTCAGCGAGCCGCCCAACGCTCGAATGCCGCCGCCGCCGTTGTTGAACACGGTGGTGGTCTCGACGCGCAGCTCGCAGGGGCCCTCGGTGAAGATGCCGTAGTCGGCATTCTCGCCGATCTCGCTGCGCTCCATCCACATGCTGGCATTGGCGCACAGCACCCCTTCGCCGGCCGGATTGTTCGAAACCCGAACGCCATCGAGGTAGGCGCGGCCCGCCTGCAGCTCGAGGCCGGCACCGCCAGTCCCGTCGCCCGCGAGCGTCGGCACGCCGCCGCCACCGATGAGCGCGATCGAGGCTTCGACGCCGAGCA
>CAYSPB010000298.1:0-9882 GCA_964432695.1 uncultured Nannocystaceae bacterium | reverse complement strand
ATTGCGAAGTGGCTCGCGCACGAAGCCGCGACGGCTACGGGCTCGGTGTTTGGCACGCCGCACTACATGAGCCCCGAGCAGTTTCGCGACACCAAGCACGTCGGACCCGCCACCGACCGCTACGCGCTTGCCGTCATCGCGTTCGAGCTGCTCTCGGGTCAGCTCCCCTATGACGGCCGCAGCCTGCCGGACCTGCTGCATCAACACATGGAGGCCGACATCCCTTCGATTCGCGTGCCGATTCGGCAGCCGCGTCGGGGGTCGACGGTCGAGAGCGCGGGGTCGACGGCACGGGGTTATCACGAGACGCGTTCGCTCGATGGGTTCATGCGACGGGCCATGGCAAAGAACCCTGCGGAGCGCTTTAGCAGCGGGGCCGAGATGGCGCACGCCTTTGCGACGGCAGCCCAGCGGGACCGGATCTGGAACGTCCCCGGTGCGGCGGCGCCTCTGTTCGATCCGCTCGTTCAGCCGCGGGTCGAGCTGTGTCTGTCGGGGCAGCCGCCGATGACGTTCGACATTCGACAGGGTCCCATCGTGATGGGCCGCCATGAAGCTTGTCAGTTCATCATTCCGTCGCCGCGGATGAGCCGACTTCACGCGTGCATCTATCCGCACCGCGGGCGCATCTGGATCGCGGACCTCAAGAGCCAGAACGGTACGCAGTACCAAGGGCGGCAGCTGACGCCCGGCGTGCCGGTGCCGCTGCGAACCGACATGGGTGCAGCTACGATGCGCTTGTACGACCAAGAGATCTCGGTCCGGACGCTGCCGGGATGACCCCGCAGGCGCGCGCGAGCGCGGTGCTGTTCGTGCCTGCGGTGGCGTGGGGGCTCGCAGCGACCGCCGGACTCGTGTGGACGTCGAACCGGCCAGACGCGTGGGGACCCGTCGCGCGGCGGGGTGCCGCCGTCGGCAGCCGGGACTGCGCGCGCTGTCACGCCGAACAGCACGAGAGCTGGCATGCGAGCTATCACCGCACGATGACCCAGTCGGTTGCGGAGGGCGCCGTCGTCCTCGCACCGTTTGCAGGCGAAACGCTGCGCACGGCAGGCTTCGTTGCGACGATGGACCGCGCGGAGACTGGCCAGCCGCGGATCACCGTCCGGCGCGAGCGGGACGGTTCCGTCGCGTTCGAGGCCGTCGTGGAGCTCACCGTCGGATCGCACCGCTACCAACAGTACGTTGCTCGGATCGATCGTGGCGGCGGCGCGTTGGACCGCTGGCGGCTGCCGTTTGCGTGGCATCCGGACGCGGAGCGCTGGATTCACCTCGGCGGCGCGTTTCTATTTCCCGACGTGCCCGATGGCGATGAGGATGGCTACTTCCGGCACTTCAGTCGCTGGAACGACAACTGCGTCTTTTGCCACAACACCGAGCCCAACCCTGGACGCACCGAGGCCGGCACGTTCGACACCGAGGTCGCCGAGTTGGGAATCGGGTGCGAGGCGTGCCACGCACCGGGCCAGGCCCACGTGCTTCGACAGTCGAATCCGCTGCGCCGAATGCTGGGCGGGCAGGGGGACCCCGCGGTGACGCATCCGGGCACGCTGACGCCCGAGCGACACGCCCAGGTGTGCGGCCGTTGTCACGGCCAGCGCATTGGCCGAGACGTCGCGTCGATCCTCGCGCACGGAGACGGCTTCGTTCCCGGGCAGGACCTGGGTGCACGGTCGCGCCCGATCCTCGCCGATTCGAGGCTCGCCTCCGACCCCGAGGGCGCGCGACCGTTTGCCGCCCGCTTCTGGCCAGACGGTACGCCGCGGCTGTCGGCGTACGAATACCAAGGTCTGCTGCTCTCTGCGTGCTACGATGAGGGGCGCGGCATGACCTGTGGGGACTGCCACACCATGCACGGGCGGACCCCGGCGATGCAGCTGCGTCCAGGCGGGGCATCCGACGCGTCGTGTTTGGGATCGTGTCACGCTTCGGGGGACTATGCGGACCACGGTGGACACGACGCCGTGACCTGCCAGGGCTGTCACATGCCGCGTACGACCTACGGGTTGCTGCGGGGGATGATCAGCCACCGGATCACCACGCCGGATCCGGGTGCCTGGCTCGGGCGCGACGACCAGCCGGATGCGTGTACACAGTGTCACGTTGACCAAACGCGGGAGTGGGCGGCGGGGCGCATGCACGCGTTGGGGTTCGAGTCCGCCACCGCGCCAAGTCGACTGACGGTGGGCTCTCGCGTCGAACGAGACCTGCTCGGCGGCGACCCGGTGCAGCGGGCACTGGCCGCGCACGCGCTCGCACGCCCCGAGGCGGTCGGTGACCGGACGCGTCGCCTGCGTGCGCTCGTCGATGGACTCGAAGACGACTACCCCGCCGTGCGTTGGTTCGCGCAGCGAGGCTTGCTCGCGCTTGCGGAGGACCCCACGGTGCGCGCGCTGGCGCAGCGGTTCGACTTCATGGCGGACGCCGCTGATCGCATCGTTCTCGTCGATGCGCTGCGCGGCGCCGTTGGCGAAAGTTCGCTGCATGCGAGCCCGACCATCTGGGACGCGCTCGCCGCCCAGCGCGACGACGTCGCCATTGCGATCGGGGAGTGAGGGGCGGCGCGCCTGCTAGACTCCGCGCGTTGCAGCCGCAAACGCACATCCGAGCCTCGCTGTGGACGCTGGCTGCGTTCCTCGCGATGGGTATGTGGCTCGAAGCGATGTTCGGGCTGCGGGTCGAGGGCATCGTGGACGACCCGCTGCGCCGGGAGTTCCTTCGCCTGGGCCACGCGCACGGGGGGCTGCTCGCGTTGACGAACCTTGGACTCGCGTGGACACTGTTTACGCTGCAGACTCCAGCGGTTTGGGCGACGCGGGTTCGTCTCGCCGCCTGGTTGGGCAGCGTGCTCGTGGGCCTAGGCTTCGTCGGAGGCGGCCTGTGGCACGGCCCGACCGACCCAGGGCCGCTGGTGCTGATGGTGCCAGCGGGTGCGATGATGCTGGTGGCGTCGATCGTCGCGGTCGCGTTGGTCCGTCAATCGGATTCGACGCCGAACAGGTCCAGCTGAGGGCTGGGCTCCTCGTCGATGATCTCGGGCGCGCCGAGCAGCTGCTTGACCAGTGAAGACTCGCGCCGAAAGAAACCTTTGGTGTGCATCGAGTCCCCCAGCTCGTACTTGTCATAGTCGAGGTGGTGACACAGCTCGTGCATCACGACGCGGACGAACGTTCGAAAGGCGACAGGCCGCTCGTGTGCCGCGGTCCGCATCCACACCCGGATGATCGGCGTCTTGCCCTCTTCGCGCTCGTACAGCCCATGCAGCTCGGCGGTGGCGTCGGAGGGACGCCGGGCGAGCACTCTCATCGTGACCCGTGGGACCTCGAGCGTGTCGCAGAGCTGTCGAACGAGGGCGGCTGTGGCCGTCTGGACCCCGCGGCGGTCATCCCCGGCCAGCCCTGCTTCGATCGCCTCGAGCGCGGGGGCGGTCCCTTCGGGCTCCTCGAGCGGCACTTCGACGATGGCGTCACTGCGTCGATAGATGGCCTGGCGCTTCTTGCCGAGGCGGGCGTAGTAGGGAAAGCGGCTCACAGAAGGGGGGACAGGACGCGCGCCGAGTTCTCGAGCAGGCGCTGGGAGATGGGGAGGTCCCCGCGTTGCTCGCGATGGACTTCGGTCGCATTGCGCAGGTCGACCTCGTAGACCTCGATCAGCGCGCGGGTAACTTCGGGATCGTAGAACATCGCCGTGATTTCGTAGTTGATGTGAAAGCTGCGGACGTCCATGTTGGCTGACCCGATGGCAGCGACGTCGTCGGCGATGAGGTACTTCGCGTGCAGCATGCCCGCGTCGTACTCGAAGATGCGGCATCCGACGTCGAGCAGTTCGTCGTAGTAGCTTCGCGAGGCGTAGGCGACGATGCGGCTGTCGTTGTGTCGGGCGGCGGGCACCAAGAGCCGGACCTCGACCCCCCGGAGCGCGGCCGTACGCAGGATCAGCATCAGGGGCTCGTCGGGGACGAAGTAGGGGGTGGCGATGTACGCCCGCGTGCTGGCCGCCGCGATCGCAGCCGAGAACTGCGCCGCGATCGCGCCGGCGACCGGCAGATCGGGGCCACTGGGAATGACCTGGGTGAGCGGGCCCTGCGATCGCATCGGCGTGTCCATGCGTTCGCGGAAGGGGTTGGCTTGCAGCAGCGCCGCTCGAGGGCGCTGCTGCAGTCGCTGCACCCGGGCGTCGAGCGAGCGGGTTGCTTCGGGGCGCTTGCCCTCGAGGTCGACGACGTGTCCGGTCGTCACGAGCCAGTCGTCGAGAAAGGTCGCTTCGAGGCCGACGACTGCGTCGCCTTCGAGCCGAACGAACAGGTCGCGCCAGCCTTCGGTCTCCGCCTTGCTGCCGAAGTACTCGTCGCCGACGTTGAGTCCGCCGACGAATCCGATGGCGCCATCGACCGTCAGGATTTTTCGGTGATTTCGAAAGTTGACTCGGCTGCGGCCGAGGCGGATCGGGATGCGCACCGGACCGAACACCGCAACGTCGCCACCGGCATCGAGCACGGCGGCGAAGTGGCTGCGCGCCAGACCCCAGCTGCCGAGCTGGTCTACGAGGACCCGAACCTCCACGCCCGCGGCGGCCCGCTCGGCGAGGGCCGCCGTGATCGCGCGCCCGGCCGCGTCATCGCGCCAGATGTAGAACTCGGCGTGCACCGACCGTGTCGCGGACGCAATGGCGTCGAGCACGGCCGTGCGGGCATCGTCCGCGGTGGTGAGGAGTCGGACCGCCGAGGCGCGCCGCAACGGCGCGGACGTGCTCTTCATCGCGAGGCGAACCAGACCGCGAGGTCCGGGTGCCAGATCGTTGGGTAGTGCCTCGATGTTGGCGAACGACTCGGTCCCGGCGAGGGGGTCGATCTCACGACGGCGACGCCGCTGCCGAGAGCGCCGGACCCTGCGACGGCTGAACACCAGATAGGTGACCAAGCCCAGCACCGGCAGGAACACCATGCTCAGGATCAGCGCGAGGGTCGTCGTCGGCCGTCGGCGCTCGAGCAGAACGAGGACGGAAACGGAACCCGCGTACAGGACGAACCCGAGTTCGAGCACCCAGCGGGGGATCGAGTCGAGAAACTCCACCGGCCGTGGCGACTATACCCGCCACGGCAGCCTCGACGCGGAATCAGCCGCAGACGTCGGTCTTGGGGCCTGCATCGTCACACGTGGGTCCGAACAGCGAGGCACCGAGTCGGTCCAGCCGGCACTCGATCGAGTCGTCGCCGGGTGTTTCGGCGGCCAGTGGCATGTCCTCGCACCAGGTCATGCACTTGGTCCGGCTTTCGAATCCGTCGCCCGCATGAGAACAGGTCTCCTGGTACTCATCGCAGTAGCGCTCGCAGGTGATGATGAACGCGGTGCCGCAGGTCTCGGAGTCGGGACCCGCATCGCGGCAGATGTCTTCGGCGTTCGAGGCCTCGTAGTCCAAGAGAACATCATCGCGGCACTTCACCGAGAGGTTGCCGTCCTCGGTCTCCGCATAGCCGCACAGGGTTTCGCACTCGTCCATGGACGCGTAGTGCGAGTCGGATCCGCAGGTGGCTCGGTACTCGGCGCAGTGCACTTCGCACGCCGTCGGGTCTGCGATGTCGTCCGAACTCCCGGTGAACGGGTCCGCAGGGAGTTCTCCGTCGCCCAGCGCGAGTGGTTCGGCATCACAACCTGCGAGGGCGAAGAGGCAGAAGGCGAGGGTGCTGATCCGTTTCGTCATGGCGCTGTCCTTGTGGGGGTCTCCCCCGAACCATCGGGCCCTGCGCCACCAAAGTTGAGGACGCACGCCGAAGAAGGTGGACCGGTTCGCACTCGGATCGCGCTCGATGCGCGAAGGCGGCGCTAGGGCGACGAGGAGTGCTCGTGCCTGCTACGCTCGACGCCGATGCCGTCGCTGCCGCAAGTGCTGCACGAAGCCGCGCGCAGGAGTGCGACCGAGATCATCATCGAGTCCGGTCAGGCGCCGATGGTGAAGACCGAAGCGGGGTCGGTGTCGATCGGTGATCTGCTCAGCGAGTCCGAGCTGTTCGACGCGCTCGCGCAGGTGCTCGGTCCCGATCAGCAGGCCGAGCTTGCGGTCGGCAACGTGGTGTCGTTCGAGCTCGAGGTGGAGAACGGCACCTGGAGCCTCGTGACCGAGCCGTCGGCTGATGGCATCGTGGTGCGCGGCAAATCCTCGGGCGGTGACGTCGCGGAGTCGGGTGGCGCTGGCCGGGCGCTCGACCTGCCCAAGCTCGACCCCGTCGAACTCGAGCGGCAGAAGCCGGTGCCGGCGACGAGTCCGTCGTTGGGGACCACCACCAAGCGACGCACACAGTGGGACATCGGCGTGCCCGCGGCGCCCGACCCCGGCGCTCGCTCAGCGCCCCCGTCGACGCCGAGTTGGTCTCGCCGACTCGAGGCGCCTGAAGAAAGCGACTTCGAGATCCGCACGCCCACGGGCGAACAGCCGGCAAACCTGGTCGACGCCCACGACCCGCCGACCGACGCTGACGCAGGCGGCGATGAGTTGCCCGAGCTGCTCGCGCCTCCACCGTCCGAGCAGGACTGGGACGACGAGGTCGAAACCGTCTCGGTTCCGCCACCGAGCCAGCGCCGCTCGTCCGGTACCCGGGAAGCGGCAACGCCCCCGGGCACCGCTGGTCCGCTCGAGTCGTTCGCGTCGACCGTACAGCCTGGGACGCTGTGCTTGGTGCAGGGCGAGGGCGCAGGCGAAGTGCTCGCGATGGCGCTCGATGGTGGGGACTACGCCTTGATCGACGATACCGACCCCAGCGGCGTCCTGCGTGCGGCGGCGGAGTTCGATCCGGGCGGTCGCTTCTTCGTGTCCGTGGACGACCCCAGCCTGTGTTTGGGCTGGATCCTCCGACGTCTCGAGGAGGGCGCCCGCATCGTGGTGCAGACCCGGGCCCGCACGGCTCCGGGCGCGCGAAGAATTCTGCTGGGGACCGATGCGACCGCGCGTGCCGAAGCGTGGCTCGACGCGCACAACCTGCTCTGGTTCGCGGCGGATGCCGCGGGCTGGACTCGGCATCCGTTCTAGGAGCGTTGTTCCGCGTAGGGCGAACCTCTCGGTTCCCCTCGCTGCGGGGACAGAGCTCCCTTTGCTCACCCTTCCAAGTGGGCCTCGTTCGTTTTGGAGCGTTTTCGGTCAGGCCGCTTGGGTGTCGAAGTGGGGGTCGTAGACGCAGACGCAGTTTCGGCCGCTGTCTTTGGCGCGGTAGAGCGAGGCGTCGGCGGCTCCGAGGAGGTCTTCGGGGGTGCTCTGGCTGCCGAGGACGTCGGTGCCCGCGACGCCGATCGAGCATGTTCGTGAGCCGGCCGCGCTGGCGTCTTTGCTGCGGAGCTCGAAGGCGGACCGAACCCGTTCGGCGAGGTGGCAGGCGGAGGACGCGGTGGAGTTCGGACACAAGATGGCGAACTCCTCACCACCGTATCGGTAGGGCAAGTCGCACGCGCGAGTCGACTCGGCGAGCAGTCGGCCAAAGGCGCGGAGCAAGTCGTCGCCGACTTGGTGGCCGAAGGTGTCGTTCACCGATTTGAAGTGGTCGATGTCGAGCAGCAGCACGGCCAAGGACTCGCCGCTGCTGCTGGCTTGCTCGAGCTCGGACCGGATGCGCTCGTCGAAAGAGCGGCGGTTGCCGATGCCGGTCAGGGCGTCCATCGAGGCGATGCGGCTGAGCGTTCGGGTTTTCTCTTCGAGGGCCTTGGTCAGCGAACGAATGCGGAGCATCGCGGTCATGCGGACGCGAAGCTCGAGCGCATCGATCGGCTTGGTCAGAAAATCGTCGCCGCCAGCGTCGATGCCACTGACGCGCGCGTTGACGTCGGCCAGGCCGGTCAGGAACACGATGGGGACGTACGTGCTCGCGCGGCTGCGGAGGATCCGAGTGAGCTTGAATCCGTCGACGGTGGGCATCACCGCGTCCATGAGCACGAGGTCGATGTCTCCGCGGCCGAACGCGCGAAGGGCTTCCGTCCAGGTGTGACAGGCGGATACGCGATGGCCACAGTCTTCGACGATCGAGCTGATGTGGGCCGCGACGGCAGGCTCATCGTCGACGACGAGAACGTGCGCGGGCGCGGGCGGACGTTGGAGCGCGGGAATCACCGTCGACTCAGGCGGCGCGCTGCATGCCGAACTCGGCTACGGCGCTGGTGAGGAGGCGAAGGCGAGGCGAGAGCACCGCGCGGGGAAGCTCGACCGCGAAGCCGATGCGGCCATCTTGCTCGGTCAGGGTCAGCGCACCGCCACGCGCTTCGACGAGGCGACGGCAGTGCGCGAGCGTAGGATCGACGTCCTCGCTGCTGCCGCTGGGGTCGAGCGCACGAACGAAACGAAGTGGGGGGACGCCGTCCGAGGTCACCGAGACCCGGACCTTGCTGCGCGCAGCCGAGACCTGCACACCGACGTACTCGCCGTTCTCTTCATCCACGACGCGGAGCGCGGCGCCCAGCATCGCGCCGACGACGAATGCGAGCTCGGCAGGGTCGCTGCTGACGGTCGGCTCGCCGGGTGCGAGTCGAAGCTGGATGTTCACGCTCTCGGACTGGACCCGCGCCGCGACCTGGCCGACGACGCTCGCGACGAGCGTGTTGACCTGGCGGGTGGTCTGCGTGCGGTCGGTGATGCCCGAGTCGTTGGCGGCGCCGGCGGGGGATCGGCCGTGCAGCGGAAGGACAGAGGGAGCGGGCTTGGTGGTGACTTGGGGAAGCAGGTGCATGACAGTCCTCGGGGGTGGCGCGGTGGCTCCCCCAAGCAATGCGGGATGCGTGCCAGGTCATGCCGGTTTCAACGTCGGCGGGTCGGAATTTCGTCGGCCGCGTTGACTCGAGCCGTATTTCCCCGAGACCGGCTCTCCGTCCATGCAGACGCACCTGGTGCTGCACGGTTCGGTACGACGTTTGGCCCGACGCGGTCCGGACCATGAACGTTCGGCGCGGCTCCGATTGGAGCACACGTGGGGCGATGTCTCGAGGCGTCGGGAGACGGCCTTCAAACCCCGATGCCAAGCCTTCGACGATCGCCGGCGTCCTGGCGATCGACGTCGACGGCACCGTCGGAGAAACGTCGATCGTCGGGAATCCGACCCCTACGTTAAAATAAACGGCCTCCGCGAAGGTTCGCGGCGGGACGGTCGGCGGCCACGCGGCTCAGCGCGAGCCGGACGTGTCGTTCAGCAGGTGCAAGAACGTCTCTGTCGGCCCAAAACCGGACTCGTGCATGACGACTTGCGCACCTCGTCGCGAGTTCTTGCCAATGCCGATCGGCGACAGGAAGTTCGCGGTGGGTTCTTCGGTCTGCGTGACCGTACAGATGACGAGCACGACGAGTTCTTCGTCGGGATCGATGCCGGCGAACGACGCCGAGCGACGAACCAGGTCGAGCGGGAAGTCTGGCGCCACCTCGAGCGGGTCCAGCACGATGAACGCGAGATCGGGGCGTTCAAACGCCTGCAGCCACCGAAACGGCGAGCCAGGCTTGTGGTCGATCAACACGAAGGTCTGCGCCTCGGGAAACCCGGGCAGACCCATCGGAAGCGTGATTAGTCGATCTCCGGGGACTTCGATCCGGCCGAAGCGAGTGCTTTCCACTGCGCGTAGAGGCGCTCCAGCTCGTCCGGACTCGGCGTCACTGCGGCTTTGATGTTCTCCTCCGCGATCCCCTGGTAAAGCTCCTCCCGATAGACCGGAAGGCCGTGCGGTGCCGAGATCCCCAGGCGCACCTGACGCCCGCGGACTTCCCGGACGACGATCTCGATCCCGTTGCCGATCAATATCTTCTGTCCGATCTTTCGCGTCAGCGTCAGCATGTGCGTCTCCGTGGCCTGCGGTCGAAGGGTTCGGCTTCTCCCGTGTACTCATCGTGTTGGGTCCATCGTCGGCACGGGGTCGTGGGCCG
>CAYSPB010000297.1:0-9884 GCA_964432695.1 uncultured Nannocystaceae bacterium | reverse complement strand
GGGGCCGCACCAGACCTGATAGTCGGGTTCACGCCCGGCGAGGCCGGCGTTGGCCCAGCGGGACGCCTGGCCCAGGTAGGCCCGAAAGCACAGCGCCATCTTGTGCTTGGCGTCGGCCTGCGCGCGGGTGACCTGCGACGGGTCGCGATCGGCCCAGAACGCCTCGGTGTCGGCCCAGACCTGCGTCAGCGGCTTCTGAAACACCGTGCGCTCGAGCATCGTGCGGTCCTTCGCGCCGATGTCTTCGAGGCGGTCATGGGCGCGGTACAGCTCCCAGAGCTTGCGGGCCCGCATCGGGAACAGCGTGCCGCGGCGCAGCACCTGAAGCTCCACGCCCATCTCGAACATGTCGGCCGCGGGCGCCATCGTGACGTCGGCGTCGGAGGCTTCTGCGAGCCGGGCGCGCACCACATCGGAGGTGCCCGACTCGACGCACGCCTGGTTGATCGTGCCCGTGACGATGTACGCGGCGCCCATCGCATATGCGGCGGCGGCGGCGTGCGGCGTGCCGATGCCTCCGGCTGCACCCATGCGAATCTTCGCCGCGGCCGGTACGCTCTGGGCGATGCGACTGCGCAGGGCCAGCATCGAGGGCAGCAGCGTCAGCGCGGGGCGGTTGTCGGTGTGCCCGCCCGAATCCGCCTCGACCGTCATGTCGGTCGCCACGGGCAGCGTCGCGGCAAGCTCCGCCTCCGCCGCGCTCAGCCCTCCGGATTCGACCAGCTTGCGCAGCCACGTGGCCGAGGGCGGCTGCAGGAACTTCTGCGCCACCTCGGCGCGGCTGATCTTCGCGACGACGCGGTTCGGCGCCACCACCGTCCCCGACCCGTCCCGGTGAATGCCCGCGTAGCGGTAGCGCAGCAGCGGCAGCGTGAGGTCGAGGTAGGCCGACGCCGAGACGGTCCGGACGCCGTGCCGCAGGTAGAGGTCGACCACCGCCTGCTCGAGCGCCGGCTCGTAGGGGCTGTGGATCAGGTTGCTGCCCCACGGGCGGTCGAGCAGGTTCGTCGACAGGCGGACGAGCGCGCCCTCGACGGTGGCGAGGTCGAGCCCCGCCGCGCCGTAGAACGCGAGCATGCCGGCCTTGGCCATGGCTTCGACCATCTCCACCGAGGCGATGCCGCCGGCCATGGCTCCACCCACGACCGTGAAGCGAGCGCCGTGGTCCCGGGCAAAGCTGGGATCGCCCAGGTGCTCGAGCGCCACCGCCGGCACCACGCCGCGAAGCCCCTGCCCGCCCGGCGCGTCCCCGAACTGGGCCTGCCCGGCGTCGGTGACCGCAACGCCGTCCGCAGTCTGCACCGCGTACAGCGGGCGATGGACGCGGTCGAGCAGGTCGGCGATGGCGGCGGGGTCCGTGTGCAGGACGTCCGGTTCGCCGCGCCACGTTCCCAGGGGACCTCGGGAGTGTGCGTGCACGGTCATGAGGCGGCTTCGGTCGTACGGCATCGACGGTGGCCGAACAACCGATTCCGAGCCGCGCGGGGCTCTACGGCCACTTTCGCGGGTGATGGGCGTCACGCCGACGGGACGCTGGCACCAAACCGTGCAATCGATCTCCGCCCAGGCTTCACAAGCGCTCAACCGTGACACCGAACGGTGACAAGGTCAGCGCGTCCGCGCCTCGGCGATCACGGTCGAGATCAGGTGCGCCTGCAGCGTGGCGAACCCGCCGCGGAGCACGTCGCCGGTGCGATACGGCGCCGCATCCTGCCGAAACGTGGCCTCGAACGAGGTTTCATCGCGGCTGACCGCAATCCACATGGCGGAGAACGGCAGGTACATCTGCGACTGAGGAAACTGCGCTTTGTAGGCCGCCTCCTTCGCCCCGAACATCTTCTTGGCGATCCGCGGACGTGCCTCTTCTGGCCATGACTGCAGATGACATTTGTCCTCTTCGGTCAGGATGATCCGCCAGTGTTTTTCGGTCAGCCCGGTCGCGTCTTCGATGTCCAGCCCGAGCCCCGCGATGCTCGGGTCGAGCGAGAGCGCCACACCGACCCAAGGCCCGCTGTGGCTGATCGTTCCCTGGACTCCTTGCGGCCACCGCACCGAGCCCTCCGCGCCGCGAAGCAGCGCCTGCGTCGGACGGCCCAGCTCGCCGAGCATCCGGCGCGCCAGGGTCCGTCCTGCGCAGAACTCTCGGATGCGCTTGGGCACGGCCTTCGCCACCAGCGCGCGCTCCGCTTCGGGCAGCGCGTCGACGTCGGGCTCACCGATCGGCGCCACCGAACACGTCACGCGCGCGTCGAACAGGTCCCGCATGCTGCAGACAGTGTGGCTCAGCGCGCGTCGGTTGGATACGCCGGGTCGCTGCACAGTGCCTCGCGCAGCGCGGGCGCGGCTCTGCGGCTCACCGACGCCCGCTGCCCGTCCTCCAGCTCGACCACGGTGCCCCGGGGCCCCTGGTGCAGCGCGACGATCGACGACAGGCGGACGAGCTCGCTGCGGTGACAGCGAACGAACGCGCCGGGCTCGTGGGCTTCGAGCAGCCGCTCCACGTCCCCCAGCCCCTGCTCGAGCAGGTGTTCCTCGCCCTCGCGCAGGACCGCCGCGTACTTGCCGGCTCCGTACACCCGCTGCAGCGAGGTCGACGCGAAGAAATACAGGCTGCGGCCCGCGCTGGCCCGAAGTCGGAGTGCACGCGCGGGCTCTGGACGGGGACGTCGGCGCGCCCGCACCCGCTCGACCGAGGCGAGCACGCTGCGATGCGAGACGGGCTTGAGCACGTAGTCCGCGGCATCCACCGAGAACGCGTCCACGGCATACCGCTCGTGCGCGCTCACGAACACCACGGCGCAGTCGTTGAGCAGGCCCGCCAGGCCGATGCCATCGAGCCGCGGCATCTCCACGTCGAGAAACACCACGTCGGGCGCGTGCTGGCCCAGCTTGCGCCGCGCGTCGAGGCCGTCGGTCGCCTCGTCGACGACGTCGATCCCATCGAGGTCTTCGAGCTGCTCGCCCACTGCCGCACGCTGGGTTCGTCCAAGCCCGGCCACGTCACGGCCACCCCGGGCTTGCCTTGTCGGCCGCTTGGATCCTCCACGCCGTCGGTCCCGTGTGGTCCGACGGTACGCGAGGCGAACCTGACCTGCTCCGGTCCTGCTACGCGGGGGCGCTCGCTCTGTGCCGGACGCATGAGATCGGCACGGTCGCCTTCCCCGCGATTTCCACCGGCGCGTACCGCTTTCCACTCCGACTCGCGACCCGCATCGACGTCGATACCGTGCGGGATGCGCTGCGCGAGGGGCCCCTGCCCGCCCGCGTGGTCTTTTGCTGCTTCAGCGAGGCCGACGCGGCCGAGTACCGCGCGACGCTCGGTCGAGACCCTGAAAGCGGGTTGGACAGCCGCCCGTCCAAGAGCTAGGTTCCACCCCGCCCTCGCCCCGGCGAGGCGCCGCTTGCATAGCTCAGCCGGATAGAGCAACGGTTTCCTAAACCGTAGGCCGCAGGTTCGAATCCTGCTGCGAGCACTCCCTCGACTGCGCGGTCATTCGACGAGGTCGGCCAGATGGTCGCGACGCTCGACGCGGGCGCGATGAAGCCGGACCTTCACCGCGCCCTCGCGGATGTCCAGCAGCGTGGCAACCTCTCGGGTGGAGCGCCCTTCGACGTCGCGCATGACGTAGACGCGGCGAAGGCTGGGCGTCAGCGAGGTGACGGCATCAGAGAGGCGGCGCCCGATCTCCGCGTCCCGAACCTGAGCGTGAGGGCCGTCGGCCTCGCGCGAGACAGGCTCGGCATCGCGTTGCACGACCGACGCCGCGCGCCGCAGGTAGCGCGCGCACTCGTTGCGGATGATCGTGAACATCCAGCCGGTGAAGCGTCGCGCGGCGCGAAGCGTGCCGATCTGCGAGGCCGCCGTCAGCATCGCGTGCTGCACGGCGTCCTCGGCATCCTCGATGCGGCAGGCCCTTTGCGCCACGCGGCGGAGGTCGGCGTCGGTTCGACGGAGCAGCTCTTCCAGGGCGATGCGCTCGCCTTCGCGGGCGCGCAAGGCCAGCGTCTCGAGTTCCGGGCTCATGCGGCGTCCTCTCGTCGGGGGACGAGCTTGCGCCCGGCAAAGTAGCAGGCCGGGCAGAAGCCGACGAACCCGGTCAGGGCGATGAAGGCTCCATTGGCGACGAGAACGGCCCCGATCCAGCTCGGCATCGCGAACGGGATCGGGACCACGGCAACGCCCGCTGCAAGGGCAACGCGGAGGGCGCGCTCGGGAAGCGGGACGTTCTTGAAGTAGATGGCGGTTCGGAAGAAGTCCGACATGGGTTCCTCGAGGGTTCCCACGGTAGAGACGCGACGCCTCCGTTGGTTACATCACCCGCACGCGGCGTCGAGTTCCATGACGGAAGGCTGCGCGTAGGCGAACGGACGACGGTCGGGCTCCTCGAAGCAGTAGCGCTTCGGTTGCACCTCCACCCGCACGACGTCGCCTCCCTCGACGGGCACCTGCATGCGGTAGTCAGATCCGCCGCGCTGGCTCGCACCGACATCGCGCACGATGGTGGTGCCCTGCCCGTCTTCCTCCATCCGAACGCCTTCGGGACCGTTCGCGGCCTGGCCCAAGAAGCGCAGCTGCGGATCGATGGTGACCGCCACGTCGAAGTAGACGTCGGCGCGTCCGGGCACGTCGCCGTAGTCGTTGTCGTACGACCAAGATACGTCGAGAACGCCGCCGCCCTCGTCCGGATCACATCGAAGAGACACCGTGACGTCCTCTTCGAGCCGCTTGGGAATCGGACACTCGGTAATCGCGGGAATGGTGGACTCCCCGGCCAGATAGAGTGTCCGCCAGTGCTCGGTCTCTCCACCGCCAGGCGGCATCCACGACCCGTTGGTGCCGTGCGCTCGTCCGGTTTCGGTGAGGTACGGGGCCGCGAAGCGCTCGCCGAGGGAGTCGCGTGCCATGACGTCGAAGTGGGCGTTGGCCGTGGCGTGGCAGCCCGTCGCGCAGCTGGACTCCTCCGAGTGCAGCTTCAGCCGCTCCCGGAAGTCGATCTCCCACGCGGGGTCCTTGATGCCCGACCGATTCTTGACGGTGCCGGCAGCTTCGTTGGCGACGTACGAGGAACCCACGGCGCGATACTGCCGGCGAAGCAGCACGCCATCATCGTCAAAAATTTCCTCTTCGGTCCAGGCGGTGCGTCCTTCGGGAAGCGGCTCGGGCAGCATCGACTTCGTCTGCGTATCGGTCTGCTCGATATAGCGGGCCGCGAGCACGTCTTCGAGCTCGACGCCCTCGGGCAGCTGCAGCGGGTAGTCGTCGGCGGTGAGACGGCCCATCATGTAGCTGGGCTGCAGCCAAGGTGTCATCACCCACGGGTCGTTGTTCGGGTGGCACGACAAGCAGGAGCCCGGCATCTCCTTGGGGGGGAGCCACGACCCGAGTTCCTCTTCAGACCGGACGTCGCTGGTCAGCTTCGGCAGGGTGTAGTCGGCTTCGACGTCCTCGTTGCCGCCAAAGAAGAAGCACATTTCGCCCGTCTTCTTGTTTGCGCCGATGAGGCCGTTGCCGATGAAGCGGTTGTACTCGGGGTGGTCCCCTGGCGCTCCGCGGCAAAGACCGACCCATTGCACGTTCGGGTTCTCTTCGCTTTGGTACTGCACCAGCGTCGAACCCACCGAGCACGGGAAGTCGCCGCCGATGCTTGGAAAGTCACAGCTATATTCGCCGTTGGCGGCTCGCTCCGCCAACAACGCGTCGTCCCGTTCCCCTCCGAAGCCAAGCAGGTAGCCGTCGACGAAGACCGGAATCCGGGTGACGTGGGTCCCCGGCGCGGGGTTGGCCGGGTCGCAGCTGATCTCGGGAATCTCGCCGAGCACCGCTTCGCACTGGGCGACGTATTTCGACAGCTCGTTCGCGTCGTCGACCGGCGGTGGCGGATGCGTCAAGTAGACGGCGTCGTTGTGCGCGACTTCGTCTCCGTCGCAGCCGGCAACGGGCATGACGACGGCGGCGACCGTGAGCATCAGGGGGAGCGCAGGAATCGATTGGAGTCGGGAGGGTGCGTGCATGATCGAGGGGCTCCCCGTCGGTTGGTCAGCCGAGCAGGTCGGCCGCGAGGAGCACTGCCCCCCTGTGCAAGAACCGGTGCCAACCTGTGCATCCGGCGAAAGATTCCTGAGCGCAGGCGGCGGTTCGGCCGGACTGTCTGAATCATATATGTAGGGAAGACAACACTCTGCGTTTTCGACCCGACATCTCCCATTCGCGAATCCTCGGCTTCCACAGCTCGCTGAAGTCCTGATCCGCGATCTTCGGCGGCTCGGAGTTTTCACAACACCGGACGCGCGTCACTCGACCATGTGGATGTCTCCGGACCGGGGATTCGGACGCGAGCAGGTTGACCGGATGCGTTGTTTCGAGCATCCCCACCTTGGGATTTGGCACTCGCGGTCGGCGCTTTGACGGAACGACGTTTTCTCGTACGGCCGCTCACGCGTTCAGAGCGCGGAGAAGCACGAGGCGCCCTTGCGCGTCCCGCCCCATTCTGCACGCAGGCGCACGCGCACGCGAGAAATCCAAGTTCTGAGCCGTGAACGTCATTCGGATGACGTTCGAGAACGCGCCGTCACGGCATGCCCAAGGCCATGCAGACGGATGACGGCTTCCTGGCAGCGAAGTGGCTGAGCGGTCGCCTTTCGACCCCGCCGCCGTTTTCAGTCCGGCTGGTTGCATGCGCAACGAGCTGGCCTGTTCTGTTGACGATGGAGACCGTGCATGGCTCACGCCGGCACCATCGGTGCCATGGCCGTGCCCCGACGGACCTTCACATACGGCAAGAGATTTTCCTGCAAGCAACGGAACATTGATCCGTGCACATCGACACCAACCGGGGCGACCGAATCACGCCATCGAAGAATTGAATCAACATATCGTGACAGCACGGACCGTTCGTGACAGTGTCATGCGTCGCGCACATCTCCCCTCGTAGCCGTACCGAATATTCGTTCGGGGCCACTCTAACGTGATGATATTACGATTATTTTTCGGATTCGCGCGGAGAAGACACCGATGTCCCAGATGCGGACGCGACTTCAGATTGCTCACACTCGGGTTTCCTCTTATACCCTGGTGCCTCTTCGAACGTCCGCCTCCTGCATTGCACGTAGTAGCCGCAATCCGGAGACGTGAAGATTCGCGATCGGTTGAATATCGCGAGTCGAGCCAGGGTTACGCACGATGAAATCGATCGGTCTCTCGCGTTCTGCACAGTGCCACCGACGCACCCCGTTCCTCGTCATGGTCTCCGCCGGGCTCCTCGCTCTGGCTGGCTGCGAGGAGGATGCGTCCGGCGATCTCCCCCCTCCAGGAGAGACGGACGGTTCTTCGGATACGGAGGGCGAGGACTCCACCGGCGGGGTCGAGGACCCCAGCGTCTTTACCGACAAAGAAGTCGAGATCATCCTCGCGTGGCTGGGCCCACTGCCCGCGCAGCCGCCGGCCGACCTCAGTAATGCGTTCGCAGACGACCCCGCCGCGGCGGCACTGGGCAAGAAATTGTTCTTCGACCCTCGTTATTCGGGCAACGGGAGCATCTCCTGCGCCACCTGCCACGAACCGGCCGACGGCTTCGGTGACTCGCGGGCCAACACGTCGCAGGGTATGTCGGTCACGGGGCGTGCGTCGATTGCCCTGTACAACGGAGCCTACGGAGCCGCCGCGGAAGATGACACGAACTGGCAGCTCTGGGATGGCCGGGCGGACAGCCAATGGGGCCAAGCGCTCGGCCCACCGGAGAGTGCCGTCGTCATGGGCGGGCCGCGACCGGTCGTCGCTCTCCTCGTGGCCGACGACTACGCCGACGAATACGAGGCCGCGATCGGCCCCCTGCCTGTGCTTCGAGACGAGAGCGGTGAGCCGCTCGTGGACCCCAGCATGATGCCCAGCGCTGAGGGCTGGGATGACGTCCCCGAAGACCTTCAGCGAGACATTACCGAGGTCTACGTGAACTTCGGCAAAGCGATCGCGGCCTACGAACGCCTGCTGGTGAGCCGCGATTCCCGCTTCGACACCTTCTGGAACGACCTCTCCGAAGGAAACCTCGATAGCGATGCGCTCAGTCCCGAGGAACGACACGGACTGCGGGTCTTCATCGGTAAGGGCCGGTGCCTGGGCTGCCATAGTGGTCCGAACTTCACCGACAACCAGTTCCACAACATCGGCGTCGCGCAAAGCGGCGAGAACATCCCCGAGAATGACGAGGGGCGCGCTGCGGGCGTCACCAAGCTCATGAACAGCGGCTTCAACTGCGCCAGCGAGTGGAGCGACCACCCCTCACCCGAGGATTGCGCCGTCGAGCGAATCGAGCTTGGCGAACTCGGGGCATTCAAGACGCCGACCTTGCGAAGCGTCAATCTCACGCCTCCGTATATGCACACTGGGAACTTCCCAAATCTCCAATCTGTCATTCAACACTATGACCTCGGCGGTGCCCCCAATGGAACGTTCGACGGCGTGCGCGACGAACTGATGCGCCCGCTGTCGCTGGACGCGGCCGAGCGTCAGGCCCTGGTGGCGTTCCTGGTTGCCCTCGAGGGTGCACCGCTGGACCCATCCCTCACGGAGGTGCCATGAACAGCCTCGCAGCCGCGCTTTGTGCGGTCTTGGCCGCCGCCCCGGTGACGACGCCGGAGCCCGTGGAGCCGACGAGTCCGAGCGAACCCGTCACCGACGAGGCGCGCGCGCGTGAGCTTCGCCGACAGGCGGAGGACCTCTACTTTGCCGAGGATTTTGCCGGCGCACTGACGGCCTTCGAGCAGGCGATGAAGCTCTCCCCCCACCCCACCGACCTGTTCAATATCGGCCGCATTCACGAGGAGATGGGTCAGCTGCCGCAAGCCCTGGAGCACTACGAGGAGTTCGTCGAGCAGCCGCGGATTCCGCTGAACGAACGGGCTGCAGCCGCCGAGCGCATCGAGGTGTTGCGCAAGCTGGTGGCCGAGCCCGAACCCGAACCGCCCCCGCCCAGCATCTCGCCCGTCGCCGCCGACCCGTTCGCCGACCAGGCGTACGAAGACGAACAGCGGGCGCAGCGTCGTCTCCGGGCCGCTGGCATCACCCTTGCCGTGCTCGGTGGTGCGGTGGCGGTCGGCGGGGGGCTGGGCTTCGGCCTCGCCGCCCGCCGCAGCAGCGACCGCATCGACGACCTCTCGTCGGGCGAGAACCCCGGACGCCTATCCCTCGAAGAGGCCGAAGACCTCGAGGCGCGGGGCCGCGACTTCGAGACCGTTCAGGTCGCGGCCATGGTGACCGGCGGCGCGCTCGCGGTCGCGGGCGTCACGATGATCGCCTTGGCTCGTCGACGCGCCACCTCTTCCCGGAACGCACGACTGCAGGCCCTCGGCCCCGCACTCGGTGCTTCCTCCGTCTCTTTGCGTGCCCAATGGAGCTTCTGATGCGACCGAACGTTCTCGCCCTCTGCTTCGCCGCCCTGCCCGCGGCCGGGTGCTTCACCGCGGAGCTCGACACCGACGTGTCGTCCGTCTTCGTGTGTGAAGCGGACCTCGAATGCCCCGTCGACTTTACCTGCGCAGGCGGTCTGTGCCGGTCCCAGGCCGACCTGACCGGCCCACAGCTCGAGATCCTCGAGCCGGCCATGCTGCAGATCTACGACCAGGGCACCACGGCCATGCCGGTGGCGCTTCGCGGGAGCAACCTGGACCTCACCTCGACCCCCGCGGGCTCCGGCAATGCCGGCTACATCGAGGTCTACATGGACGGAATGCTGATCGACGCGATCACCGAGGGCGAACTCGAGGGCGGCCTCGAGATGCCGAGCCTGCGCATCCCGGAAACGCCCGGACTCCACCACCTCACGCTCTCCGCCCGACAGCTGTCCGGCGAGCGCTTTGACGGGGACGAATCCGAGGCCCACGTCGCGTTC
>CAYSPB010000296.1:0-9894 GCA_964432695.1 uncultured Nannocystaceae bacterium | reverse complement strand
CACCGCCGCCACCGCGACGTCGACCGCCGCCGCTGCTCTTCTTCTTGGCGCTCGGCGGACGGCTGCGGCTTTCGAGGTCGGTCATCGGTGGTGCGTCCTCACTGGCGACGAAGCCGTGGGCGTCGACGCGGGCGAGGTGACGTCCGATCAGCCGCTCGATGTCGATGAGGTACTCGCGCTCTTCGGTGTCACAGAACGACAGCGCAATGCCCGACGCGCCAGCCCGCGCGGTCCGGCCGATCCGGTGCACGTAGGTCTCGGGTACGTTTGGCAGGTCGAAGTTGATCACGTGCGAGACGCCGTCGACATCGATGCCGCGAGCGGCAATGTCGGTTGCGACCAGGACTTTGATCGAGCCGGACTTGAAGCCGTCGAGGGCCCGGGTCCGGGCGCCTTGGCTCTTGTTCCCGTGAATGGCGGCCGAGCTCACGCCCCGCTTCTCCAGGAACTGGGCGATTCGGTTCGCACCGTGCTTGGTCCGGCTGAATACGAGGGCCCGGTCGGGGCTCGTCTCGCCGAGCACTTCGGCTAGCAGCGAACGCTTGTTGGTCTTGTCGACGAAGTAGAGGTGCTGCTCGATCCGCTCGGCGGTCGAGGACACGGGCGCGACGGCGACCGACACGGGGTCGTGCAGCATGCTTTCGGCCAGCGCCCGGATCTCGGGCGGCATCGTGGCCGAGAAGAACAGCGTCTGTCGCTTCTTGGGCAGCTTGGCGACGATGCGCTTCACGTCGGGCAAGAAGCCCATGTCCAGCATTCGGTCGGCCTCATCGAGCACGAAGACGTTGATGTCGTCGAGCGAGACGAAGCCCCGGTTCATGAGGTCGAGCAGCCGGCCGGGCGTGGCGACGATGACGTCGACGCCCTTTTTGAGCTCGGCGATCTGCGGCTTCTCTTTGACGCCGCCGAAGATGACGGTGTGCCAAAGGTCGTCGAGGTGCTTGCCGTACGTCTCGAGGCTGTCGCCGATCTGCGCGGCGAGCTCCCGCGTGGGCGTGACCACGAGGGCCCGCACGCAGGGGTCGTCGCCCGCGAGCGCGTCGATGCGCTGCAGCAGGGGAAGCGAGAAGGCCGCGGTCTTGCCGGTGCCGGTCTGGGCGCAACCCAGGACGTCCCGCCCCTTGAGCGCCGGCGGGATGGCGTCGCGCTGGATCGGGGTGGGGCTGGAGTAGCCCGCGTCCTTGACCGCGCGAAGAATGGGGGCGCAGAGGCCCAGCGCATCGAAGTTCACGGGCGCCCCTGTCCCACGGATTGCCGTGCAGGGCAAGGAAGGGGGGCTCGGCGACAGCGCGTGAGGCCCCTCCAAGCTGCCCAGAGGCCCTTCAGCAGGGCCATGGAGCCCGAATCAGCCCTTCGGGCCGGACTTCGCTTCGAGTGCCTTGCGCTCCTCGAGGCTGAGGACGGTCGGGGGATGAACCGGCTCTCCCTGCGCGTTTCGGAACGGATTGGGGACGTGCTGGCCACGGATCCGGTCTCCCATGAGGCCGAACATCGAGCTGAAGAGCAAGCTGACGGGGACTTTGGGGTGACTTCCGTCCGGCGTGGGACCGCAGGCGTACCGGGCTTGAATGCGGCCCTGGACGGGTCCGATGGCCTCTTCACGGGAGACGCCAGCACCCTCGTGATCCATGCAGGTGTGGACGAGGCCGACGAACGGCACGCCCGCCTGTGGCATCGTGTTGCCCAGCGGCGTTCGGCAGCATTCCGTGTAGAAGCGAAATATGCCTTTGGGAGACAGGCGCATGCACCGAACGTGCTCCGCACCTTGGTCGATGTGGACGCGGGCGGGAGTCGTTTGATAGACGTCGGTTCCGCCAGCGTCGTCCAAAACGGTGTCGGAGTCCCCCAGCCAGTGTGCATAGGCCTGACAGTCGATGCACATGCAAACCATGCGTCGTCCGACGTCCGGAGATGCAGGTTCGATGCTGCCACGCACCTTGCCGCATCGACACTTGAGGGGGACCGCACCACTCATGACGCGACGGTACCAAGGGATCGGGACCGTGTCCGCGGGTTCACGGGGCAGACTCCACCTCGAGCGTCCCATCGAGCGCACGGAGTTTGCCGTCGCGGACCTCGCGCGCGTGAACCTGTCCGTCGGCAAGGTCCACGACCATGGTCATCAGGACACCGCCGTCTTCGCCCCAGTTGATCAACACGACGCCGGGCGCGATGTCGACGACTCGGTACGTCGTGGACCCCTTGAACCCCTGCGGCGGTCCGGCGACGCCCTCGAAGCGAAGGGTCTGGCCTTCGAGGACCTCGACCCGGAACGACGCGCCCTCGGTGGGGTAGGTGTAGACCATGACGAGGCCGGGGCCGAAGGTTGGGGGTGCTTGCGGAGGCTCGGCCGTGCCTTGGGGGGCGCAGGCGCAGAGGGTGATGGCGAGCAGGGCCGACGTCAGCAGTCGCATGGCCGAAGTGTGCCGGGGTTGGCGTCTTCGACCATGTCGAAATTCGAACCGGTCGGTGCCGTCAACGGCGCGCGTCGTGCATCCTTCGCAGCGTGCAGGCGTGCGTCGGGCGAGCGAAGGCTCCGCAGGAGACGTGGCGCGTCGTTGCCAGCTTCCCGACTACTCCGACTCGTCCGGGGTGCTTGCGCGAGCCTGCAGGGCAGCCGCGCGGGCGTCTCCCCAGTGCTCGTAGAAGGCGGAGGCGAGCGCGGGCAGACCCCGCGTCCACTTGGTCCGCATCGCGTCGCCGTGCATCACGTCGTCGGGGTTCCCGACGCGGTCGAGCTCGCCTGCGAGCAGGGCCATCGGCATGAGCCGACGCATCGCCTGCGTGTCGGCCGACCACGTCTCATCGGCGCGCGCGGTATCGAAGAATCCGCGGCACCACTGCGCGACCGCGGTGGGATCTTCTCCGTCGGGGCCGACCGGCTCCCCGAGCTGCAGGTGCCCGTCCACCAGCCGGAAGACCGCGAGTACCTGAGCCAAGAAGGCGCGTGCGTCGTCCTCGTCCTCGAAGCGGGCGTCGTCGGTCAGCGTCAGCAGCCACTGTGACGGGTGCGGCGCGCTCGGGGCACACGCGAGCGCTGTGAGGGTGCCCATGAGTTGCGGCACGGACTTGTGGGGCGCCACTTTCCCGAGCAGGCCAGCGAGGGCGTCGAGGTCGAGCGCAGGCGTCGTATCGGCCACGAACACCACCGTAGCAGCTCCGTGCGCCATCTGACGTGGTCCGACCCGGGCCGATGGGATGGGGTGCCGGCCCTCGACGGGCGCGACCTGGCGGGGCTACTCTGCCCGACGCGACGAATCCTTCGGGAGAGGTCGCATTAGGAGTCCCGACGCGATGGGCCGCAACTTCGAGAACCGTAAGCAAGCCATCCTCAAGCGAGGCGCCGCCAACAACAAGGCGTTCACTCGCGCTACCCGCCAGATCACGATGGCGGTGAAGGCCGGCGGCGGTGACCCCGACGCCAACCCCACGCTGCGTCGCGCGATCCAAAACGCGAACGCGGTCAACATGCCCAAGGATCGCATCAAGGGCGCCATCGAGCGGGCGCTGGGGGTCAACGACACCGAGAGCTTCGAAGAAGCGCTGTACGAGGGCTACGGCCCGCACGGCGTGGCGATCATCGTGGACGCGGCGACCGACAACGTGACCCGCACGGTCGCGAACGTGCGTAACGCGTTCAAGAAGGGCGGCGGCAACCTGGGCTCGGAGGGCTCCGTCTCCTTCATGTTCGACCGCCGCGGCGTCTTTCGTCTCAAGCCCGAGGGCCTCGAGCGTGAGGAACTCGAGCTCGAACTGATCGACCACGGACTCGACGAAATGCTCGACGGGCACGGTGAGGATGGTTCGGAGCAGGTGCTGCTGCGCTGCGAATACGAGGACTTCGGCTCGCTTCAGTCCGCGCTCGAGGAGCGGAAGATCGAGCCGGTCAGCTCGGGCTTCGAGTGGATCCCCAAGACCACGACCGAGCTCAGCGAAGAGCAGATGGACGAGGTCCTCAAGCTGATCGCACGCTTGGACGACGACGACGACGTCCAAGCGGTCTTTCACAACGTGGACTAGTCAGTCCTCGCAGCCGGGGGAGCCCGCCTGCGCCGCGAACTTCACGGTGACGGGCCCTTGGCCGATCTCGCCGCGGAACGTTCGCGTGAGGCAGTCGTCCTCGAGCTCGACGGGGATCAGCGCCCAGTCCGCAAGCGTGGTGCTCATCTCGATGCCCAGCGGGTTTTCGAGGGTCACCGTGAGTGGTCCGTCCCATTCGACCACGGCCGCGAGCTGTTCCATGTCGGCGACGGCATGAAACGCGCGCCCGGGGGCCTCGAACCTGAAGTCGAGCTCGCCCGCGGCGTATTCGGTATCGATGGGGGCGATCGGCTGCGCGGTGACGGGGAGGTCGCCGGGTCCGCTGCGACCGCTCAGGGAGACCGTCGGCAGCGTGCTCGAGATGCCGACGAACGACCAGCCGTCCGCGAGCTGGAGCGAGACCTGTCCGCTACCGATGGGGTTCTCGGGGTCGAAGGGGTCGATCGGGTCGAAGGGATCGATCGGCTCGATCGTACCCGGTAGGCAAGTGCATTCGGGCCGAATCCCGATGATCGTGTCGTTGTGCGCGTCGCAGTCGGGAAGGTCCTCGAGCGTGCAGGGCTTGGCGACGATGATCGGTGGATCTTCATCTGGGGGAGACGCGCCTGGCTGTTGCTGGCAATCAGCACCCATGGTGCACAGGAGGCCGCCGAGGGTGGCGGCAAGGGCGTTGAACGTACGGGTTTTCATGGCGTCGACTTCCCGTTGACGCCGAGGCCTGCCGCGATGACACGGTGGCGTTCAGGCTCGCACGGAGGGCAAGCCGATACACGCGAGCACGCCGAGCAGCGTTCCGGCTGTGGTGACTGCGAGCCCGGTCGTGGCGTCGTGCGTGACTGCGGCGAGGCCTGCGCCGGCGAGCAGCAACGCCACGGCGATGAGCGTGTTGCTCGCGGCGACGAGCTGCGTTCGCGTCGCGCCCGTGGCCAGGTCGACGACGTAGGTCTTTCGGCCGACGCGCACGCCGACGTAGCCGACCGAGAACGCGAAGTAGAGGACCGGCCACGCCCACCCCGGCAGCGCGTCTGCGAGCACGCCGACCAAGCCAAACCCACCGGCGAGCGCGCCCCCCAACCCCATGCAGGCGCGGCCGGAACGGTCGGCGAGCCGTCCCCACAGTCCCGCCGTCAGGAACGAAGCGGCACCGCTGGCAAGCACGAACGCACTGAGCGTACGCAGGCCTGGCGCGGCGTCGCGACCCAGCGACACCAGGAATGGGCTACCCAGCGCGGAGCCCAGCAGGAGGCCACGCGCGAGCAAGAACCGGCGCAGTCGAGGGTCGCGCAGCGTGTCGCGAAGACGGGTGTCGGCGGCGGACCTGGGGGCCTTCGCTTCGGCGTTTTGAGAGACGCGGGTCAGCGCGAGGCCAGAGGCGAAGAAAGGCAGCGCGGCGGATGCGACAACGAGTGCCACCATCCAGGCGGCGTCGGGTCGCTCGGGTACGGCGAGCGCGGCGGAGGCCCCACCCACGCCGAGCAGCCCCGCGAGGCTGGTACTGCGGCCATTGACCGCACCGCGGGCTCCCTTGGGCACGCCGCGGGCGAGCACGTCCTTGTTCGCCAGTGACGCGAGGGCTCGAACGAGGGCAAGCGCGCCGAGGCCCAGCACGATGGCGGGTCCCATCCACGCTGCATCGAGGAGAACTGCTGCCGCTGCGATCGCGAGGCAGAGGACCGCTTGGCCCATGGCGGCTCCAATTGCCGCGCGGGTGCGGGGTTCGATGCGCTGCACCCATGCTGCGAGGGCGAGTTGGGGCAGCATGCTCCCGCTTTCGCGCACGGGCACCAGCAGCGCGACCAAGCCCGGAGATCCCCCCGCCGAGAGCACCAGCCACGGCAGCGTGGTCTTGGCGCTGCAGAGTAGGTCGCCGAGCTGCGTGAGGACCTTGGCCGCAACCAGCCATGCGCCGGCGCGACCCGAGGAACTCATGGGGAGGCGAGCGCCAGTCCCGAGGCGATGGAGAGCAACTCGTCTCCGCCGGTGAGCGCATCGGCGCCGAAGCGTGCCTCGAATGCTCGGCGCACCACGGGCACGAACGCAGTACCGCCGGTCATGAAGACGCGGTCGACCTCACTCGCCTGCACGCCCGCCCGCGACAGGGTGGCGTCGAGGGCTTCGGTGATCGCCTCGACTTGCGGTGCGATCCACGATTCGAAGTCGCTCCGCGCGACCGTGACATCGATGTCGACCGGCCCGTCGACGTAGGTGAAACGCGTTTGCGCTTCGTGCGAGAGTGCGATCTTGGTGCGCTCGACCGCCTTGTGCAGATGGAAGCCCTGGTTGTTCTCGACGACGTGAATCAGGGCCTCGAGCGCATCGGGCTCGCGCGCGCCGCGATGCAAACGCTCCAGCTCGGCGCGGGTCTTGGACCCCCGCAGGAACGAAAGCTGGTGCCAGCGCGCGAGCTTGAAGTAGTAGCTCCGCGGCACCGGCTTCTCGCGGCCCATCTCCACATACGTGGTGCCCATGCCCAGGCGCGGGCACACCACGTGCTCGACCAGCGCCGCGTCGAGATCGTCTCCGGCCACGCCGACGCCGCCGGTGGCGACGATGTCGTCGCGCCGGTCGGCGCTGCGGTGCTCGGTGGGACCCAGTTGCATCAGACAAAAGTCGCTGGTGCCGCCGCCGAAATCGGCGACGAGGGCGAGCTCGGGAGCGGTCAAGCTCCGCTCGTAGTGGTAGGCGGCCGCGATCGGCTCGAGCACGAAGTCGACCTGCTCGAAGCCCGACGCGACGGCGATCGCCTGGAGTCGAGCCTGTGCGGCCTCGCTTCCCTCGTCGTCAGCCGCGCCGGCGAACCGCACCGGTCGACCCAGCACCGCGCGCGTAGGGATCGCCCCGTAGGCCCTTGCGTAATGCTCGCGCAGTCGCTCGAAGAACAGCCGCAGCATGTCGTCGAGCGATACGCGGTGGTGGCCGATCTGCGTGCGGCCGATCGATCCGCTGGTGAGGTGCGTCTTGAACGACTGTACCAAGCGGCCTTCGCCGAGCGCTTCGAGGTACGCTTCGATCGCTTCGCTGCCGGCGTGATAGGCCACCGGGTCTCCGACCTCCTGCTCCTCGGGATCGAAGAACAACAGGCTGCGATAGCTATGCGTGCGGTTACCCAGCAGCGCGTACGAGAGGATGTCGACCTCGCCCGAGGGCGTGGCGGTGGCCACCGCGGAGTTCGAGGTGCCGAAGTCGATGCCGACGTGTCTCGCAGACATGAACGCGCACCCTACACGAGCGCGACCGTGTGGGGGCCGCTCAGGCAGACTCGGCCTGCAGGGGAAGCTCGGCCACGTTGTCGGGCTTGGCCTTGGGCTTGCGGCCACGTTTCTTGGGCGGCAGCTTGCGGCGGCTCGCCTTTTGCGCGAGTGCGATTGGCTCGAGCGCTTCGGTCAGCGCGGCGTTGTCGGTTCCGAATACGCGCGCGTAGCCCATGCCGCGCTCGGCCGAGGTCTTCAGGGCGGTGAAGGCCTCGCCGTGCGCACGCCGGGCCTCGAGCACGGCGGCTTCGGCTGCCGCGAGCGTGGTGGCCGTGGCCTCGACCGCGTCAGCCTGCGCGCGTAGGGTGGCCGCGTCGATCCCAGGAAACTGCACGTCGCCGAGGTGGGTCTCGAAGACGTCGAGTAGCTGGCGGATGGGCTCTGGGACGGCGGATTCGGCGGAACTCGTCATGATTGCAATTGCTGATACTATGTTCAGGTTCGCTTGGCAAGAAACCAGCGCGCTTGAGTGGGCCCCGTTTTGCGCGGCAGGCTGCCGCCATGGCCGCCTCCCATCAGCTCATCGCCGCCGAGGTCTCGCTCTACAGCGGCAAGGCGCGGTCGTACCTCCGCTACAAGGGCGTGCCGTTCGAAGAGGTGCAGGCGACGCGCCCGGTGATCCAGTCGGTCGTGCGACCGAAGACGGGCTTGGCGATGGTGCCGGTCCTGCTGATGCCCGACGGTCGCGCCGTTCAGGACACGACCGCGATCATCCACGCGATCGAGTCGACGCATCCGCAGCGCAGCGTGGTGCCCGAGGGCGTACTCGGCGTGGCGAGCCTGCTGCTCGAGCTGTACGGCGACGAGTGGCTGGTGATGCCCGCGATGCACTATCGCTGGCACTACAAGCGGAACTGGCCGCTCATCTTCAGCGAGTTCGGGCAGCTCGTCGCGCCCTCGCTGCCCACGATGCTCGCGCCGCTGGCGGGCGTGCCGCTGGCCGCGTATTTCGGTGGCAACTACGGGCGCGCGCTGGGGATCAGCGGCCGCAACCGGGCGGCGATCGAGGCTTCATACGAGGCGTTCCTCGCGGACTTCGACGCGCACCTCGCCGAGCATCCGTACCTTCTCGGGTCGCGCCCTTGCCAAGGCGACTTCGGCTTCATGGGCCCGCTGTATGCCCACCTCTATCGAGACCCGGCCCCCGGCGCGCTGATGAAGCGCATTGCGCCGCGGGTCGCCGATTGGGTCGAGCGCATGAACCACCCGCCGAATGGCGAGCTCGCTCCGTTTGGCGATGACGTGCCGGCGAGCCTTGACCCGATCTTTCGCCGGCTGTTCTCCGAGCACTGGCCGGTCGTGGCCGACACGTTCGAGGCGGTGCACGACTGGGTGCAAGCGCATCCGAACGCGAGGCGGATCAAGCGGTTCGTCGGCTCGCACACGTTCTTGATCGAAGGTGTTTCACACGAGCGTTGGGTGCAGTCGTTCACGCAGTGGATGGCGCAGCACGCCCTCGATGCCTACGCGGCGCTGTCCGACGACGCGAGGGCCAGCGCCGACGGGTGGCTGAAGCGGGTGGGGGGCTACGAGGCCATGCAGACCGTGCCCAAGACGCGAGTGCGTCGCGAGAACAACCGGCTGGTGCCGGCATGAGCGTGCACTACCTCAACAACGCGGGTACGAGCTGGCCGAAGGCGCCGGGCGTGGCGGAGGCGGTTGCCGAAGTGCTGGCCGCCGATCCGCGCTCCTACGCAGCGCGGTACACCGAAGCGCGAGCGAGCATCGCGGGCTCGCTCGGGGCCGCGGATTCGCAGCGACTCTGGCTGACGCCGGGCTGCACGTCTGCCCTGAGCGTTGCGGTCGAGACGATGCCGTGGGCGCGTGGCGACGTGGTGGTGACGAGCGCGCTCGAGCACGAGGCGGTGCTCAGCCCCATTCGGCGCCTGCAGGCGAACGCGGGCGTGGAGCACGTGGCCATCGGGCGCGCCTCACAGGGTCCGCTCGACCTCGAGCAGCTGAGCGACACCCTGGCGCGGTGTCCGGTTCGCGCGGTGGTGATGACGGCGGCGTCGAACGTCACCGGAGAATGTCTGCCGATCGAGGCGGTGGTGCAGCGCTGCCGCGAGGCGGACGTGCGGGTCATCGTCGACGCAGCCCAGACCGCCGGGCTGCTGCGGCTTCACCTGGAGAGGCTCGGCGCAGATGCGGTGACCGTCGCCGGCCACAAAGGCCCGATGGCGCCGCAGGGCGTCGGCGCGCTGTGGCTGCGCGAGGGGTTCGAGCTGCCCGTGGGTTATTGCGATCTCGGCTCAGTCGATCTGCCCGCGACCGTGGCGATGGCCCGAAGCCTGCGCTGGCTGGAGGAGGACGCGCCTCGGGGGGAACATGCCGTCGCGCTGCGGAACCGGCTGTGGGCCGCGCTCGCCGAGCGCGAGGGCTGTCGCGTGTTCGGGGGTCCGGGGTCGAGCACCGGGGCGGTGTCCGCGGTGTTCGACGCACTGTCGCTGGCCGAAGCGGAGGCGCGCTTCGCCGATGCAGGCGTTGTGGTCCGCGCCGGTCGTCACTGCGCGCCGCAGGCGTTGGCAACGCTCGGGGTCCCCGAAGGCACGGTGCGCTTCAGCTTCGGCCGGTTGAACGATGCCGTCGACATCGACGCGGT
>CAYSPB010000295.1:0-9921 GCA_964432695.1 uncultured Nannocystaceae bacterium | reverse complement strand
CGAATCAATCGCCAGCACCGCCCTGGGGCACGTTCTTCGTATTCGTACAGCTCTGCTCACGCATCCCCCGCACCCGCACCTTCGGGTGCATGAGCACAGCGGCTCGACGCGTCGACCTCACCACGGACCGCCTCTTCGCCACCGTTGAGGGCTCCGACGGTAGCAAGGCCTACTGCAAGCGACGAGAAACCCGGGGCAGGAAGCGCAAGCCGACCTCGCGGAGCTTGGCAGGTCCATCCGCGTCGACACGACCTCCCGGCTCCATGTCGAAGCCGCGACCACCGAAATCAAGCGAACTGCGGCGACTCCGTGACCCACCTCGACCTCGAAACCTTCGGCGACACCACAGTGGACAGGTTCAAGCGTGCCGGGCGTCAGGTCCGGGAGAAGTGGCACGCTCGGCTTGGACTCGAGCCGAGCGAAGAGAAGCCCGCGGAAGCACAAACGAGCCGGAGAACCGCAAGCCAGCTGGACGCAACGTGCAAGCCGAGATGCGACCTGTCAGCGCAAGCCCCCTCGGTGCATTTCTCACTCTCACCACCACCCTGGGTGGCTGCGACGACCCAACCGAAGCGCATGACGACGACTACGCGCCCACTGACGAGAAGGGCGACATCTTCGGCGGCGTCGACGACCGGATCGAAAGGCATGAACTTGAACTCATCGACCCACGCTACGAGCTTGCCCGGTCCTCCGCCGCACTCTTCAACGGGGGGCTTGCCAGGTCGTCTTTCGGCGGCTGGCTTGTAACGGGGGGAAATCTTCAGCGGCGTAAAAACCTCTGCAACGGGGAGGCGTTTGCGAAACAGCCCGCAGGCGCCGACTGCTCAGGAACGCTGGTCGGCCCAGACCTCGTACTGACCGCAGGGCACTGCATCCCGAACGAGGAGGGCCTTTCCTTGTCGAGCCCGAAGGTCCAGTCCGCGTGTAACAGCATGAAGGTCGCGTTTGACTACGCCTATGATGTGGAGGGGGACGACCCATCCCGGCTCGCGGACGAAGACGTTTTTCAGTGCAAGAAAGTCCTCGCGCGTGAGTTCGACAGGGCTCCGACCTCTCTATTTCCGCCCTGGCTCGGCCCGTGGCTCGACTACGCGGTCATCAAGCTCGACCGACCAGTCCCCGGGCGGTATCCGGTCACGCTTCAAGATGGCGGAGGCATCGGACTACATCGCACCGTGACACAAATTGGTCATCCATCAGGGCTCCCGCAGAAGCTCGTGGATGGCTCTGTGACCCAGGAGGCTCAGTGCCGGAATTTCCACCACGACGGCGACGTCTTTGGCGGCAACTCTGGCGGCGGCGTCTTCGACCCGCTGACGGGTAAGATCGTCGGGGTTGTGATCCGAAGACCCGATATCGACGAATACGTCTGGGACGCCTCCCGAGGGTGCAAGGTGACGAGTGTCTGCGGGGATAACATCAACTGCTTCTGGGCGCCGCTCACCCTCGCGAATGGGATCCCGTTTATCCTTTCCCGCCTCAGCAACGAGGTGAAGAACCAGCTCGACATCGCGGAGGTCGGCGGCCCAAGCAAGTGCCGATGACGATTCGCCCGCTCACGCTCAGCTCTGCGCTGGCATTGTCAGGAGTGTTCAGCACCGGCTGCGATCATGATTTTGGAACACGCATCGGTCCCGGCGTTCGCAAGGGGGATTGGACGGGCGCGAGTTCGGGGGCGATTCGATGAACGGTCCCGCCTGGAGAAGACATCGAGAACCGCTCACCCCGCGGGGGTGAAGTCGTCGCACGCGCTGACGATGCTGCTGATCGCCTGGCTGAAGAACGGACCGTAGGGCTCGCACACTGGACCGACGAAGCCGTATGTGAAGCGCTCGGTGAAGTCGATGATGCGGTTCGCAACTTCGGCGCCCTCGATGCCACCGTCGCACTTCTGGAGCTCCGGGCACGCCGCGAGACCCTGCGGCCCGACCAGCGACAGGACGACGATCTTTCGCTCGTCTCCTCCCTTGGCCGCGACGAGCTGGTCGTACCACTGGTCCGGCTCACCGTCGGAGCCCGGCTGCGGGTCGGTGTTGACCGTGCCGTTCGAGCACCCCATGGCCTCGTGGTCATCTTCCTCGTCGGTGATCAACACGACGACGAGCAGCGCATCATCCCGAATGAAGCCTTCGTTGCAGCCGCCGGGCCCCGTCATCGAATCGTCTACGGCCGCGAGCAGCGTCTGCATGGGGCGCTCGTTGCCGTCGCCGTCGATCCCGACCTGCGCCGCGCAACTGAACTTTGCAGCCAGGTCGTCCTCCTCGGTCATGAACCGAAGATCGGACGAGTAGGGCGCGCAAGCCTGGTTGCTCGCACCCATCCCGGCGGTCTGCGTGACCAGGGCGCCCTCCTGGGGGCAGCTCCCGTCGCCGCCGTAGAGGTCGCTGGTCGTGATGCCGACGTTGTAGCCCAGGTCCTCGCTGAGCTGGCTCTGCATTGCGTTGATGAAGCCCGGAAAGCTGGAGATCAGGTTCGCCTGCTCGTCTTCCATGCTGCCGGAGTTGTCGATCACGAACAGCAGGTCGACGGCACGGCAGCCGAGATCCGACCCCCCCTCGTCGCCGCCCGCGGACGGATCCGGCCCGTCGGTCTCTCCGCCGCCGCCGCCGATGTCGAGCTTCTCCTCGGGGTCGATGTCGATCTCCCCCTCGGTGTCCTCGGAACCGATCGTGATGCCACCGGGGTCCACGCTGGTCTGCTCTCGTTCGTCTCCGCCGCAGGCGACCACGCCGAGCGCAATCCCCAACACCGCTGCACGATTCATGCTGACCCTCCTCATGGCTTCGGATCAGTATGTGTACCGAACGCGAGCTTTGACGCGTTTTCCCCAGAATTAGCGGCGTACGATCGACGTGCGTGTGTCCGCCGTGGCCCGGCTTACGCGTGCATCCATGCGACCAACGCCAGGTCCCCTGAATCCTACTGTGCGCGGCGTGTCGTTGCGGCGGGAGCCAGCCAAGCGTCGGCACGCAATGCCTCGACGAGCCCACGCGGCGTTAGCCGAGGCGCGTTGGGCAAACGCTCCGCAGCTGCCCGTGGCATGCCGTACACGGTCGAACTCGCTTCGCTCTGTAGGAAGACCCGGCCACCGGCAGCGGACACCTCCTCCGCTCCCTGCGCACCGTCCCAGCCCATTCCGGTCAGGATCGCCGTCGATATGCGACCCCCGGTCGCCGCGACGGCCGACTCGAGCAACACCGTCCCAGACGGCGTACAGCCGGCGTGCGGCTGGGCAGAACCGAGGGCAGCCTGCAGCTGGCAGCCATCGCGGCGCACCTCGAAGTGGCGACCAGGGCCAGCAACGAGAACCGACCGTGGCTGCAGAACCCGTCCGGGTGCAGCGACCTCGACGAGGCGCCCCATCCGGGACGTCAATCGACGCGTCCACGGCTCGATGAACGACGGCGCCATGTGCTGGACGATGCACACGGGCGTCAGCAGGTCGGCGAGCAAGAGCGGGAGCATCGTCCCGAGCACGCGCGGACCGCCCGTCGAAGCAACGAGAACGATCAACGCCGGAGCATGGGGAGGCGGCCGAAGCACGTCCATCTCTTCGTCGCGTCGGTCCCCTGCTCGCGCTCGCCCGATTCGGGCCGTGATCGTCGCCGGCGGCGCACGGATCAGCGAAGCCGCTGACGGCGACTGGCCTTCACGAAGGTCACCGAAAACCCGCGCAGGCGGGGCAGCAACCCAACCGCGGGCTCCTTCTTGGTGCCCTCGACGGGGTGCAACTCCACGCTGCGAGCCGCGAGGTTGACGGTACACGCGTAACGCCCGCCAGGGATCTCGATACGACGTGGCAGTTCCTTGGGCAGGGCGACCGCCTCACGAGAATCGAGGCCCGCTTCGACCGCCCACGCAACCGGGTCGGGGATGACGTCGTGGGCTTCGAGCAAGCCAAGGTCGTCGAGCTCTCCCACGCCGAGCGCCTCGAGCCGCGCGCGCAGGTACGTCGCCGCGTCCTCGGGAGGCGCACGCATGGACAGGCACGTCCGGGCAGCAGCCTCATGCAGCAGGCGCCACGCGTGCAGGGCATCGAGCAGCGGAGCCGCGACGCCTTTCATCAGCGTGCCACGAAGGATGAGCGCGACGAGTGCCGCCTGCAGCGCCGCGCCCTCGAGCTCCATCTCGCCAGCGTCGATTTCCACGCCCGCAAACGTCCGAACGCAGCGCCCCACAACCCGCTTGGAGCCTTTCGACCGGATAACCGACGGCGCTTCGACTTCGACGTCGCCAAGGCCTGCAGCCACGAAGTCGGCGGGCCTGCAGCGCAGCACGAGCCGACCCACGCCCCGCGCCCGCTGCCCCATCCCCAGCCATTCGCGCTCCAGAACGGCGCCCGCCCGCGCGGGCTTGGGTGGGTCCGTAACGTGCGGGACCTGGTAGGGGCGCACCATCAGCTCAACCGAGCCGTTGCCCCACGGCTCGCCCATCTCGGCCCGCCGCCGCGTACCCTTGTCCGCACGAGCCCGACGCAAGAACGCGAGATCGGGTGCGGCGCGAAGGACCGCGGATACGAGCTCGTCATGGGTCGCGCGGGTCTCGTCCTTCGCGCCGAGCATCCGGCGAAGCGACGTCGTCAGTCGTCGACACTCCTCGAGCGTGCGCCCCCGCAGCCCGTGGGCGCGCACGCGGCCGTCACGAAGACATCGTAGCGCGACATCGACCTCGTCGAGCGCGCCGTCGAACAGCTCGATGCGGGCCTCGACCTGCGACGACGTCGGATGAGCCTCGAGCAGGTCTCGACCAACCTCGACCAACGCCACGACCTCGCACATCGAGCCTCGTACGCGAGCCGGAGCGTGCGCGAGCAAGCGAGCGCCCACAGATGACACGGGCAATCGCGCCTGAACCTGCCCGACCGCCGTGAGCCTCCCCTCGGCATCGACGGCGCCGGCACGCCGCAGTCGCGCGAGGGCATCATCGACCGCAAAGGCCGGCGGTTTCGAGACCCACGGCAGCGCTGCGACCGCTCCGGGTTGCACTCCGCACATGCCTGCACGCAGCAGCACGTCGTCGAGTTCGCACCGCTCCAGCTCGGGCGGCGTAGCGGGCTCGAGCGCGAACGAGCTCGACCACAAGCGCACGCACGTTCCGTCCTGCACCCGTCCCGCCCGACCGCGCCGCTGCTCGGCCGACGCCGCGCTGATCGGCACGATCGCGAGCACTGCCTTGCCCCCTCGGTGGACGCGCCGCCGGACCAGGCCGGTGTCGACGACCGCGGTGATCGACGGGATCGTCAGCGAGGTTTCGGCGACGTTGGTGGCGACGAACACCCGCCGATCGGAGGCCGGCTTCAGCGCCTCGGCCATCGCGCCCGGCGGGAGGCCACCGTGAAGTGCTACCACCCGCAATCCATGCCCCGCGAGCGCCGCGGCACAGGTCGAGATCTCACGCTTGCCGGGCACGAACACGAGCACGTCGCCCTGGTCCCGCCGACATGCATCAGCGACCGCTCCCGCGACGCGCTCCCCGAGGTCCTCCGCCCGCGGACCGCCCCCACCGACGTACTCGACCCCAACCTCGAAGCTGCGTCCCGTGCCCTCGAGGTGCTCAGCCCCGAGTCGCTCGGCGAGCGCCTCGACCTCCAGCGTCGCCGAGCACACCACCAGCGCCGCGTCGGTGCCGAAGCGACCCGCGTGCGCGAGCGCGGTGATCAAGTCGATCTCCCAGCTACGCTCGTGGAACTCGTCGACCAGAACGCCGGCCACGTTCGGGCCGTCCTCTGCGCCCAACATGGCCAGCGCCATGCCCGGCGTGACGAAGACGATCTGCGTCGCGTCGGAGGTCGCCGCATCGAACCGAACCCGGTAGCCCACCCGCTCCCCGACCGGAGAGCCGTCCGACGAGGCGACGAAGCCGGCGAGCGCACGCGCAGCCACGCGCCGCGGCTCGACGACCAACACCAGACCGTTGAGCGCATCGGCCATCCACAGAGGCAGTCGCGTGGACTTGCCCGAGCCGGTCGGCGCGGACACGACGAGCCGTGCGCCGGGCTCGCACCGCGCGTCGAACCGCTCCCGAAGCGCATCGATGGGCATCGTCACCATGCGGCGGACCGTAGCAGTGGCTCGGACGTTGCAACCCACCCGCGCCCCGTTCGTCGTCTTTGACAGGAATATCCGGCGTCAACCAGTCGTTGCCGCCGTGTACCGGGCGTCGAGCAAAGGAACCGAATCGGGGCCGCGGTGCGTACGTTCACCGGCCGGGAGCAGCCTAGGTCCGGTTGCGCGCTGACAGTGCGCTGGAGATACTCGAATGGCCGATCGCGCGCCGGGCAGCGCGGCCGCCGTCTGCAGCCCCCGCCATGCGACCGGGCAACGCCCGATGGAATCCTGACCGTGGCGCAGACTCCACCTCCTCAGCTCCTCTTCGAGGTCACCACCCCCGACCGTCCGTCCTACACGGTCACCCTGCGCAAGACGCAGAACATCATCGGTCGGGAGTCCGGAGACATCGTGCTCAACGACCCCGAGGCTTCCGCGCTTCACGCGGAGATCGACAGCACCGCGGGACACGTCATCGTCCGTGACCTCGGCAGCAGCAACGGCACCTGGCGCGACGGGGATCGCTTGCCCCAGTTCGCCCTGTACGAGGGCCAGTCGTTTTACTGCGGCAACACGGAGATTCGCCTCGTGTCCGTCGACGGCGATGGTGCCGGACTCAAGCCGGGCCAGACCGCAGTCGGCAGAACCAAGGTCGAGCAGCACGACACGCTCGTGGGGACCGGTGGTGCCAAGGCTCCGGTCGAGCGCCCCCCCGGATGGTCGCCCCCCTCGCCGCTGGGACTGGGCGCCCCATCGCCAGTCGCTGCGCAAACCGGTGCCGCCTTCGCGTCAGGCCAGAGCGCGAGCACGCTGCCAGGACCGCACGCGCCATCCTCCGCGGTGACCGTGCCCGGCGCGAACGCGGGTTCAACACCGACGGTCCCCACCCCACCATCGAACACCCTGCCGGGCAACGTGTCGTCGACGCTCCCCGGTCGCAGCGTCGACCCTCCGACCGCGCCGCAGGAGTCCCCGCACCACCATCCAACGGTGCAACCCACCAGCACGCCCACGCTGCAGGGCTTCGGCGAGAGCGCGCCCACGCCCGAGCCCGCGCGCGCACCCGAAGAGAGCGTGCTGTCCTCGGCCGTCAGCGTCCCGCCGGTCGCCTCGGCCGCCGTGTCGACCGGTGCGGCCACCAAACCCGACGGCCCCGTCGACCCCTCCGCCGACGCAGACGCTCCGGCCGACGCATCGGCGGCCGTCTTCCGACCCCCAGTCGCCAACGCCGTGATCAAGGGTGGCGGTGCGAACCCCGCAACCCCGGCCCCACGCCCCACCGCCACCGGACCCCACCGTCCCTCGCGTTGGCCTCGCCTGCTCGGCATCGCCGGCATCACCGCGCTGTGTGTCTCCGCCATCGCCGGGCTCGCCTACCTCGCGTACACGATGCTCTCGGGGCGCAGCGTTGCCTTCACCGAGGACATCGCAACCGAGCTTCCGCAAAGCACCGTCGGCTTCGTCGCGTTGGCGTCGGTCGACGACGCCCTTGCCCTGTTCGGTGACAACATCCCCGAGCCCGTCCGGGCCCAGGCCAGCGACGGCCTCGGCTTCGATCCACTCGGTGCAGAGGGCTGGACGGGTCTTGGCATCGACCCCGCGGCGCCGATCGGCATCGCCTTGCTCGCCGTCGACGAACCCGTATTTGCCGTCAGCGTCGGGGTGAAGGACAAGGCTGCCCTCGAGACCGCGCTCTCGGAGCGTCTGCCGACCTTCGTCGATCCAGGCACGACCGCGTTCGACTGGGCACCACGCGACTTCGGCGACATCCCCGGCCTCTGGCTCGAAGAGCCGCCCATGGCCGTTCTTCACCGCGAAGGCCGTAGCATTTGGGTTTTCTCGCCGGATCGCGCCGACGCGGTCGAGGTGAGCAAGCAAGCCCAGTCGCTCGCCGAGACGACCAAGAAGTCCTCGCTCGCCGGCACCGATGCATTCGACGAAGTCGTAGCGCCGGCGGGCACGACGCTGGCCATGGCGTACGTCGATGGCAGCAGCTTGCGCAGCGCCCTGCCCGGCGGCGGGTTCTCGGCGATGACCGTTCGCCTCGCGCTCGCCGACATCGATGGCATCGCGGTCGCCTTCGGCCATGAGGACGATGCCATCCACATGACGTACGAGACCATCGTGCGGGACGGCAGCCGCCACCTTGAACTGCTGCATGGGGCTGCCCGGGACAACGCGGCGCTGAAGCGTCTAGGAAGCCCGGTGTTGGCCGCGTACGACGTGCAGGTCGACCCCGTCACGCTCGACCGTACCATCGGAGGCGCACTGTCGGCCGTTGGTGCCAGCCTGTCGATGGTCGAGCAAGAGTTCGCGCAGGACATCGGGATCGACCTGCGGACCGACGTCACCCAAAACCTCTCGGGCGCCATGGGGGCCGCGCTGATCCGCATGCCCTTAAAGGAACGAGAGGCCTTCGACCTTCAGGCCGCCGCCTGGATTGGAGTCGCCGACGACGCCAAGGCTGCGGATGCCATGCGCCGCGTGTACGAGAAGAACTTCGCCGACGGCCAGGCAGGGGACATCACACCTCGCAGCGTTGGCGACGTCACCGTCTACGCGCGCCCGGGCGACGCGGACCGCGACGAGCCAGCCATGCATGCCTTCGTCTCCGGCGGCTTCTTGTGGCTGCTGCTCGGAGAGCTCGACCCAACCGCGATTGTGGAGGGGCCATCGAAGCCCTTCCTCGACGACCCGCGCCACGCGTCGATCGAGCAGGGCTTGAAGGCTGGCAACCACGCCAGCGGCTTCGTCGACGTGCGAGGCTTCATTTCCGCGATCGAGCCCCTGCTCAACGACCGGGAGCGAAAAGACCTCGCCGAAGTCCGCGACCTCGTCGATCTGTTCGAGACCACCACGCTCCGTCTCGAGCGTGAGGATCGGACGCTGGTGGTGACGAACACGGTCCACACAGCCGACGACGTCGGCTTGCCGGGCGTGGTTCAGGCCGCGATGGCCAAGGCCGGGGACGCGGTGGGGGAGTCACTCGCGCGCGCCGGCCGAGCCAAGCGCTGCGCCACTTTGTCCGAACACGTCGGCACGCTCAGCCGCAAGGCCCTCGAGGATGCCGGCGCGGGCCTCGAAACCGCATGGGAGGTGGAACGGAAGGTTCTCGAGCAGTGCGACAGCCCAGAGATGACGGCCGAGCGCCTCGAGTGCTACCTCGATGCCGAGTCGATTCAGGGACTCGCGGTCTGCGACGCCAAGCACCCCAACACGCCCAAGCCTCCCGCGGAAGACTCCCCGCCTCCGGACGACGTGACGCCAGATGGGCAACCCGACCCCAAGACGGTTCCCTACGTCGAGGACATCTGGCCGCACCTCGCCGACGACCCCGACAGCGAGAACCCGCAGCCGGACGTCAACTACGCGGTGCCACTGGGCCCTACGCCCGACGTTCGCGGACCCGACGATGCGCTGGTCACCATCGTAATGTTCGGCGACTTCGAGTGCCCACACTGCCGCGCCGTCATGCCGACGCTCGACGAGGTGCTGGCGCAGCACGGCCGAGACGTTCGGCTGGTCTTCCGGCACACGCCGCTCGAGAAGATTCACCCGGCCGCCCGCGCAGCAGCTCGCGGTGCTCTGGCCGCCAGCGCCCAAGGCAAGTTCTGGGCCATGCACGACGCGCTCTTCGAACGGGGCAACCGCCTCGACGCGGACGAGATCGCCTCGGTAGCCGAGGGCGCCGGCCTCGACATGAGCCGCTACATCACCGATCTCGCCAGCGCGGATGTCGACCGCCGTCTGCAGCGAGACATCGATACCGCCACCAAGTTTGGCGTTCGCGGGACACCGGCCTTCTTCGTCAACGGCCGCTACCTCGGTGGACGACAGACCCGCTCAGCCTTCAATGCGGTCATCAACGAAG
>CAYSPB010000294.1:0-10018 GCA_964432695.1 uncultured Nannocystaceae bacterium | reverse complement strand
ATTGTGAGGACGGTGGCGAATGGGCCGGGTGCAACGCCGACTGCACCGCTGCGGCCTGCGGCGACTTAATCATCAACGCCAGTGCGGGCGAGGATTGCGACGACGGTGGCGAGACCGCCGAGTGCAACGATGACTGCACCGCCGACCTGTCCGCTTGCACGGACATGGTCACCGTTTGCAGCACGCCGATGTCCGCGCTCGATGCAACGACAACCGTGGACGCGCCCGCGGTCGATGCGATCAGCGTCACCGACGACTTCTTCGTCACCGACGTGAACGTCACCATCGACGTCACCCACCCGTGGATCGGCGACCTGACGGCCGTGGTCGTCTCGCACCGTTGCGGGCGCCGGCCTCGTCAACCAGGCCTGCAACCTGATCGGCTTCTCCGATGCCAACGCGCGGTTCGACGACGACGGCGCCGCGCTCGAGTGTGCTGACACCCCGCCGGCCGTCGCGGGCGACATCCTGCCGCTGACCGAGCTCCGCGACCTCGTTGGCATCAGCACGATGGGCGACTGGACCATGGCGACGTGGGACAACTTCGCCGATGCCGACGACGGTACGCTCAACGAGTGGTGCCTCGAGTTCACGGTCTCCGACATGGACCCCGTCATGTGTGGTGACGACACCGCGCACTACGGCGAGGCCTGCGACGGTGCCGACCTCAACGGCAACAGCTGCGCGGCGATCGATGGATTCGTCGGCGGTGAGCTCGGCTGCATGGCCGACTGCTCGGACTTCGACACCACGAACTGCGCGGCCCCGGGCTGTGGCAACGACATCCTCGAGGCCGCAACGGAGACGTGCGATGGCACCGACCTCGGCGGCGCCGTCTGTGACGACTTCGAAGGCTTCACCGGTGAGGGCCTCGCCTGCGCGGCCGACTGTGGAAGCTTCGACACCAGCGGTTGCGAAGTGGTCGAGTGTGGCGACGGCATCGTCAACGGCCCCGAAGAGTGTGACGGCGACGACCTGAACATGGTCACGTGCGACGACATCGACGGCTTTACCGGCGCTGGCCTTGCGTGCGCTGACGACTGCACCCTCGACACTTCGGCGTGCGAGATCGATGCGTGCGGCGATGGCGTGCTCGATGACGGTGAGGAGTGCGATGGCACGACCATCGGCGGAGCGACCTGTGAAGGTGCTGGATTCACCGGTGGCGTGGTTGCATGTGCGGCGGATTGCACCGTCGACACCAGCAGCTGCAGCAACGAAGTGTTGGCCTACTGCTCCGAGCCCGGAACCGTGATCCCGACCGACGCTGACGTTACGGTCACGGATACGCTGGACGTTCCGGACTCGGCGATTGCCGCCGACGTCGACGTCTTCGTCGACATCACCCACACTTGGGTTGCAGACATCAGCGTGACCGTGGAGCACCCGCTCGGTCCCACGGCGGAGCTGTTCCCGACCGGCACCTGTGGCAACGACGACGACGTGTTCGCGTTCTTCGATGACGCATCGACGGATGTCACGGACTGCAACGCAGCTCAGGGCCCCGCCATCGAAGGCTGGCTGGCACCGTCCACCCCGCTCGACGCATTCAACGGCGCAGACATCATGGGCACCTGGACCCTCTCGATCTTCGACGATGTGGGCGGCGACGGGGGAGCCATCAACCAGTGGTGCGTGTACGTCACGCCCGAAGCGCCGTAGTCTTCGCGACGCGACGCACGAAGAAAGGGCAGGCCGTTGCGGGCCTGCCCTTTCTTCGTGCTCGGGACAAAACCCTCAGGCGGGCCGAAGGCGACGCAGGCGGGTCTCGGCGCTCTGCAGCGCGGCGCGGGCGAGGACGAGCGGAATGATGCACATCAGGCTCCATGTCATCGTCGTCAGCGCGACCGGGAAGGCACGCATCAGGGCGTTGGCGCGTGCAGGCTCGGCTACGGTTTGCAATGCAGCCGCAAGCTCCATGAGCCCGAACATCGTCCCGAGCAGCCCGAGTAGGACCGCGGACATCATCAGGCCGCGCGTGAGTCCGTCGCCGGACGAGGCGGGCGGATTTGAGCCTTGCAGCGTGGCCTTGGCAAAGTCGCGAAGGCCGATGCCCCGCATGGCCAGGAGGACCGTCGCGGCAAGCGTGAACAGGGTGATGAGGTGCATGAACACCCCACCTTGTTGGTAGAACTGAAAGAAGTTGGTCACCTCGGGAACACAGAGCCCGGGTCGGCCGTTGCGGTTTCTTCGGCGCTGGAAAAACCGCCGCCCAACATGGAACATGAAAAAGCGGCGGGGTGCTGAAGCACCACCGCCGCCGTCGGTGCCCCGAGGGGATCAGCCCAGCGGGTTTTCGAACTGGGCCGGCTTTCCGCGCATCATCGCCTTCACGCCGATGGCGCTGCTGCTCATCGCGAGGCTCTTGGCAGCGTTCTTCCCTTCGAGCGCGGATCCGTCGGCGTAGGGAAGGGCGTTGGCCTGCTCGATGGTGTCGGCGATCAACGTCCGGAGGTCGGCGTCCAGAGGTACGCCGGCTTCGTTGGTGGTCGCGACGTCGCGGTTGACCGTGAGCGTCGCGCCTCCATCGCGGAAGGACGGCATCGGGACGTCTCCGGCGGCGAGCGCAGCGGCCAGCTTCATGCTGGCAGCCGGCAGCTCGGGGATGGGCACGACGTCGGAGACGATGCCCATGGCCAGCGCCTCGTCGGCCTTGAAGCCGTGTCCGGTCAGCAGGATTTCGTTGAGCCGGTCGTAGTGCTCCGCGGTGGTGAAGCGGTGCGCGTTGTGGCAGCCACCCAGTCCAGGGATCACGCCCACCGTGGTCTCGGGGAACTGCAGGCGTGTACCACGTCCGGCGATGCGAGCATGGCAGCTCAGCGCGAACTCCAGCGACCCGCCGAGCACACGGCCGACGAGGGCCGCGACCGTGGGCTTGCCCGCGCGCAGCTTGTTCATCGTGGCCTTCCAGCCATCGATGAGGGCCAGCGCTTCGTCTTGTTTGCCCAGCACGGGCACGAAGTCCAGCAGGCTTGCGCCGTGGCCGAACTCGCGGCTGAAGTTGCCATCGGGAGCGATGACGATCGCCTTCACGGTGTCGTCGGCGTTGAGGGCATCGATCGCCCGGTCGAGTTCGGCGACGAAGGTGTGGCTGACGGTGGCCTTCTTGATCGACAGCAGGCCGACGCCGTCATGCACGGAAGTGTGTACGTAGGCGTTCCACCACGCTGCCTTGCTCCCTTCGGCGAGCACGCCCAGCGGTGCGACTTCATCGGCCTTGGTGATCTTCTGGTCGGCGAGGAAGTTCGCGGCAATCGTCTTGGACTGCTCGAAACCGAGGTTTTGGATCAGCGCGGGCAACCCTTCGCGGAACGCCAAGGCGTTCTCCGAGAGGAAGTTGATGGCGTCCAGTGTCGCGATCTCGTGCTCGAGCATGTAGGCGGTGAGGCTGATGAGCATGCCGAGCATGCGGTTGCGGGCGGCTTCGAACTTCTCGGGCGGGCACTTTTGACCGCGCTCGTACGGCCACTGCTTGTGCGCATCCTCGACGTACGGCTTCCATACCTCCGGAATGGCGAACAGCGTGCTGTCCACTTCGCCCTGCATCAGCTCCATGCAGTGGGCTGAGAGGTAGTTGGCGCCGGGGATCAGGTTGTGGACGAAGAACGGCGACGTGCCGAGCGTCTTTTTGCATACGTCGTCGACCTCGGCGGGGCTCAGGCCGAGGTCTTCGTGAATGCGGACCGCCTCGAGCATCATCCCGCAGAAGAGGCGGTCGGCTGCGAACGAAGGGACGTCGGCGGTGGGGATGAGGTTCATGCCCAGGCCGCCGAGGAACTTCTTGATCGTCTTGAGCTCGGCCTTGCCCGAAACGGCGCCCTTCATGGGCACTTCCCACAGCTTGTTGGTCAGGTGCGGGAAGAACGGGTGCATCACGCCGCAGCGCTCCGCGCCGTCGAGTCCGTCGAACAACATCCTGCTCGGAAAGCCGCTGGTCGCCGAGAAGATGAAGGCCTCGGGGTCGCGGGCTCGAATGGCGCGGTAGAAGGCGTGCTTGATGTCGAGGCGTTCGGGGATCGCTTCGAAGACGAAGCCGACGCGGAGATCCGCCGGCAGGTCCTCGATGCCGCCCTGGACGACCGTGATGCCGCCGAGGATCGCGTCGACGGTGGCTTGGTCGAAGCGACCGCCGTACGCCTTGGTGAGCTGCTCCTTGACACCTTGCACCTTGTCGGAGAGGTCCAGCGCGACGACAGGAATGCCCTTCGGTGCGAGCAGGCGTGCGAACTGGCCGAGCTTGCCGAAGCCAACGTTTCCACAGGCGCCGGCGACGACGAGCGCGCGAACGGGGCTGCCATCTTCGGGCTGGAACACGGGACGGAGATGGGCGTCGGAAAGCTGGGTCATCGCGGGCAGGATAGGGGCAGGGCCCACGATCGGTGACCCGCGCAAGGATTGAGGAATCCCACTTTTCCCCGCAGGCACGGCTGCTGCACCATGGAACCCTCGATCCGTGCCCCGGTGTCGGATCGAGGGTTCGCCGAGATCGTCGAGGCCACTCGACACGTTGAACCTCGCCGACGGCTTGAGTACCGTTCCGCCGGAGATCGTGAACCCGATGACGCGCATGCCCCCCGCCCTGCTCGGAGCCCTCACCGCCGCTTTGCTCGTCGTCACCGCATGTGACGACAAGGCCGCAGACGGCTCGGCCGCCGCCAAACCACAGGCTGCCAAGGATGCGCCCGCCGCAGAGGCCAAGGCGGATGCTGTGGCGCCCGAAGCCGCCAAGGATGCGCCCGAAGCCGCGAAAGAGGCCGCTCCAGGCGATGGCGCGGAAGCCGCGGCGGCGGATGGCGCCGCTGCGCCCAGTGACGCCAAGATCGGCGTCGACGTCTGTGACGAGTACGTCGCGAAGTACGCGAAGTGCATCGCCGAGCACGCGCCCGAAGCCCGCAAGAAGCCCTACGAGGAGGCCCTCGCGAAGACCGTCGAGCGATGGCAGGGCCAGGCCAAAGGCCCGGAGAAAGACTCGCTGCAGCAGGCCTGCACCGCGGCCCTGGACGCGGTCAAGAAGACCAGCAAGAACTGGGGCTGCACCTACGACTGAGCGAACCCAGAACCTGCGAAGTGCGCGCAGAACATCGGCGCAGCGCATCGAATCTTGGGGAAGATCCCCTGCCTCTGCGCGGTACTAGATTCGTTTTTTGAACCTCGATGCACTATCGTACGCGTCCCAACGGACGCACGGCCCTGTGGGGCCGCTCGCATCTACCCCAGGCATCACTGCCAAAGACCCAACTTTCGAACGAACGTTCACAACCACGGAGTCAACAAGATGAAACTCAGCAAACTCATTGTCGCCGCGTCCCTCACCGCTTTCGCCTTCACCGCGCCCGCTTGTGATGACAAGAAGGAAGACGCCAAGAAGGAAGACGCCAAGAAAGACGAGAAGAAGGACGACAAGAAAGACGAGAAGAAAGAAGAGAAAAAGGAAGAAGCCAAGTAGGTCTTCTCCCTTCGAAGTCTTTTCTTCGAAGACGGGCGCTCTGCTGCGGCAGGGCGCCTTTTCTTTTGAGGCTTCGTCCCACAGGAGTGCGGCCTCGATCGCGCCGCGAGGAGGACGTCAGATGCGCTACGGTGCGGGCGACATGCGGCACGACGGACGGGCCTTCGACCAACTGCGACCCTGCACGATCCATCCGGGCTTCACCCGGAACGCGCTGGGCTCGGCGCTCATCGAAACCGGCAATACGCGGGTCATCTGCACCGCGAGCCTGGACCCGAAGGCGCCCGGCTGGCTTCAGTCCGGAGGCTGGGTGACTGCGCAGTACTCGATGCTGCCCGGCGCCACCCATCCTCGTGGGCGGCGCGATCCCGGCGGCCGGGGCAAGGAGATCATGCGGCTCATCGGTCGCTCGCTACGAGCCGCGGTCAATCTCGAAGCTCTGGTCGATGACGACGGACCGCTGTCCATCGTGTGCGACTGCGACGTCATCGACGCGGACGGCGGTACCCGAACGGCGTCGATCACCGGGGCTTACGTTGCGCTACAGCTCGCGGTCGACCGGCTGGTCGAGCAGGGGCGACTGAAGGCGTCGCCGATCGTCTCGCCCGTGGCTGCCGTCAGCGTCGGGATCATTCCGCACGAGGGCGGACTCGTGCCGATGCTGGACCTGCCGTACGTCGAAGACAGCGCCGCGGCGGTCGACCTCAATGTCGTCCAGCTTCACTCCGGCGGCATCGTCGAAGTGCAGGGCACCGCCGAGAAGCAGACGTTCTCGCGCGCCGAGCTGAACGCGATGCTGGATCTGGCCGAGGGCGGGATCTCGATGCTGTTCGAGCATCAAGCGGGCGTGCTGGAGGGACGCGCGTGAGCGTGCACCTGGTCGTCGCGTCGGGCAACCGACACAAGGTCGTCGAGTTGGCCGAGATGCTGGAGGCCGCGCCGCAGGCGGTGGTGGTGCGAGGGCTCGACGCGTTCCCAGATGCACCACAGGTGCCCGAAACGGCCGATACGTTCGTCGGCAACGCGGCGCTGAAGGCCCGCGGCATTGCGGCGTACCTACGTGCGCGTGGCGAGGCCGGGGACACGCTCGTGCTCGCGGACGACTCGGGGTTGTCCGTCGATGCGCTGGACGGGGCCCCAGGGGTGTACAGCGCGCGGTTCTCGGGTGCTGGAGCCACGGACGCGTCGAACAACGCGAAGCTGGTCGAAGAACTGAAGGCCCGCGGTCGGACCTCCAGCGACGCGCACTACGCCTGCGTGCTCGCGATGTGCCGGGTCGATGGCGCCTCGTTTGGTGGTGGTGACCTGCATGCGTTCGAGGGGCGCTGGGACGTCGTTGTGCGCACAAGCAGCCGCGGCGACGGGGGCTTCGGCTACGACCCCCACGCCTGGCTGAAGGACACAGACAGCACCGTCGCTGAACTTTCGCGCGAGGACAAAGCGACGCGGTCTCACCGCGGGGTTGCGCTTCGGGCCTTGTTGGCAGGGTGGCCCCTAGGGACCTAATTTCAACCGCGCGGACGGTCGTCCGGCCGCGCTCGGTATGCTAGTTTTTCAGCGTGGACGTCGATGACTTCGGGTTGCTGGACCGCTGGGGTCTGGGCGACCGCGAAGCGGGGAATACCCTGCTTCTGCGTCACTTCGACACGCTCTATCGTTTCTTCAGCAGCAAGATTGGCGACGACCTCGAGGTCGACGACCTGATTCAGCGCAGCTTTCTGGCGTGCATCGAGAGTCGCGACAGGTTTCGACGCGAGGCCTCGTTCCGGACGTTTCTGCTGACCGTCGCTCGCCACGAGCTGTTCGGGTTTTTTCGAAAGCGGCGCACGTCGAACGCGCGCTCGCAGCCGTTGGGCAGCATGAGCATTGCCGAGCTCGGCAGCTCGATGCGCGCGGCGATGGTCCGGCGCGAGGAGGAGCGCCTGCTGCTGTCCGCGCTCGGCAAGATCCCGCTCGACCTACAGCTGGCGATCGAGTTGCACTACTGGGAAGGCCTGACGACGGCGGAGTTGGCCACGGTGCTCGACATCCCGCAGGGCACCGCCAAATCGCGGCTTCGCCGGGCGCGAGTGGCTCTACAGGTGGCGATGGAAAAGCTCGCCGAGAACGCTTCCACGCTCGAGAATACGGTCAGCGACTTCGAGCACTGGGCCGTGCAGGTTCGTGACCGCATCGCCGCTCGCGGCGGCTGAGTCGCGTCGGTCGTTGGAGATAGACTCCGCCGAACCACCCACGAGGCACGCGCGTAGGCGGGCTTCGTGCATCTCGGCGGTACAGCTCAGGTTGGTGGGTTCTCGCCGCTGTCGAGGACCGCCGCGCGCCAGCCTTCGATCGCGTCGCGCAGCGGCTTGCCTGGCTCGAAGTCTGCGATGCCCGCGATGGCGGTGTCTGCCATGGCCTCGGCGGCATCGGCATCGGTCGGCGCGAGCGCTCGTGCCAGCGCGAACCGAACGTCTGCGCGATGCATGGGGTGCGTGTTTGGGTCGTCGAGGATCTCGAGCGCCTCGCGCAACAATGCCTGTGCGTCCTCGAAGCGCCCGGTCGCCGCGTAGATGTCTGCCATGGGCATGCGCGGGTCCGCGCGCCGGGGGTGCTTGCCTTCGAATGCCTCGTCGACGATCGCCAGCGCGCGCGTTGCGTACGGTTCGGCCGTGGCCGGATTACCGAGCATCAGCTCCGTCTTCGCGAGGTCCATCAGGACCTCGACGAGCTCGGGCGCCTTCGGACCGTGGACCTTCTCGTGGATTGCCAGTCCTTCGAGCATCGTGGGCTTGCCCTCGTCGGGCTTCTCCAGCGCGAGCGCCGTGATGCCACCGATGTCGCTGAGGAGCTGCCCTCGCATCGGATGCTCGGGTCCGGCCGCTCGCTGGACCAGCTCGGCTGCGGCTTGCATCTTCTCGACCGCCGCCGGTGGGTTGCCCAGGTCCATCTGCATCACGCCGACGTTCGCCATGCGTCCGGCGAGCTCGACGGGATCGATGTCGGGCAGCGCGCGGGCGAGGGCGAGGGCCTTGGTGTGCTCGTCGACGGCGCAGGGGAGGTCACCGAGCTGGCGGCAGGCGGTCCCGCGCAGCGCGTGCAGACGTTCGCGGCCCCGGTTGGTGAGGACATCGGGCTGCAGCGCGTCGAGCGTGCTCATCGCGTCTTCGGCCTTCTCGGTGTGCAGCTGGATTTGGGCGGTGGCGAGGGCGACGTCTTGGCGCAGCTCCACGGCCTCCTTCTCTGGGACGGTGTTCATGAACGCGGCCGCCAGCTTCACGTGCGCGGCGGCCTCGACGAGGTCGCCGGCCTGGTCGGCGGTCTCGGTGAGCCCCAAGAGGACCTCGGGCACGATGCGTCGGTCGCCGGTCCGGGTCGCCCAGGGCAGGGCAGCGTCGTACTCGCTGCGCGCGCCTTTCATGTCGCCGGTCTTGAACGCGGCCGCGCCGAGCCAAAGGTGTCCGATGGCCGCTGCGTGCGCGAGCGAGTGCTCTTCGCCGAGGGTGACCAGGGTTTGGGCATCGTTGCGCCAGACGTCGGGGGCTTCGTGGGCGTTGAGGTGGATCCGCGTGGTCGCGGCGATCGTGTCGGCGAGGGCCGCTTCGCGCTCGAGCGTGTCTTCGCCTTCGGTCGCGTATGCGGTCCGGTCGCGCTGGAGCTTCCAGATCTTGCTGCAGTCCTCGATGTCACCGAGGGCACGAGGGACCGCGGCCAGCACGTCGTCGTTCGCTCGCTCGACAAGCGCTTCGGCGGTCAGGTGCAGGCGGGCCTCCGCGCGGTCGAGGCACGCCATGCGAAGCTGCATGACACCGTCCGATTGGGTGCCCTCCACCTGGGTCGCTTCGCATGCAGACACGCGCTGCTCCGTCCAGCGCTCCGCGAAGCCGTCGAGGGATCCGACGATGTCGTCGGGCAGGGACGCGGCCGCGAGACGGTTTCGGACCGCCGACCGCTCGTCGTCGTTCCAGGTGTCGTCGAGGTCGGTTCGAGCCGCGTCGCAGGGCTTCTCGTCGAGCGCGTCGGCAGCCTGCGCACCGAAGCCGATGCCCAGCACCGTCACCAGAGCGCCACCGGCGAGCACGCGGTTGCGCGTCCGGGCGCGCAGCACCTCATCGAGGCGGTTCGCCAGGTCGGTCATCGACGGGTGCCGGTTGGCGGCCTCGGGCTCGAGTCCGCGGAGGACTGTTTCGACCACGGCCTTGGGCACGCCGTGCTGCTCCGGCAGCGGCTGGCGGTCGTTCTCGATCACGGCGACTGCCAGCTCGGTGACCGAGTCCCCCTTGAAGGGGCGGTAGCCGAACAGCGCTTCGAAGAGTGTGGCGCAGAAGCCAAACTGGTCGGACCCGGCGTCCACGTCGATACCGGCGAACTGCTCCGGCGCCATGTAGGCCGGCGTTCCGCACACCTCGCCCGTACTCGCCAGCGCGTCGGCGGAGCGCACCGCGAGCACTTTGGCCGAGGCCGCCACGTCGGACCCATCGCCGAGCATTTTGGCCGCGTCGCGGGCCGACCAGCCCTCGGTGGGCCGGGCGAGGCCGAAGTCGGCAACGCGCGGACGTCCGTCGTTGCCCATCAGGACGTTGTCGGGTTTGA
>CAYSPB010000293.1:332-10024 GCA_964432695.1 uncultured Nannocystaceae bacterium | reverse complement strand
CGAGCCATGCCGACGTCGAACACGGTCGCAATGTTTGGATGGCTGAACTCCGAGAGTAGCCTGGCCTCGGTCGCAAACCGGGCGACGCGTCCCTCGTCCTTCGACCCGAGGACCTTGATCGCCACGTCGCGTTGCATCGACGGGTCCCATGCTCGCCACACCTCGGCCTGCCCGCCGCGGCCGATCTTTGCCTCGAGTACGTAGCGTCCGATCCGGTCGCCGGAGTCCTCTGTCTGGGCGATCGCGCGGAGCGTCCTGGACAAGACCCACCGACTCTCGACCGACGTCGGCATCGACTCCGCCCCTTTCAGGCCGAGCGGCTCGTTGTCAGCGTGGTCGTCGGGCGGTATCACGGGTTGCTTGGACGAGCGCACGCTACTCGATGCCTGGAGCGAGGGCGACTCGAGCGCCGCCGAGACGCTCGTTCGCGCCTATACCCCCAGCGTTCACCGCTTCTTTCGCGGCAAGGTCTCGGCAGGGCTGGAAGACCTCGTTCAGCAGACGTTCCTGCGCTGCCTCGAGCGACGGCATACGTTCCGCCACGAGTCCACGTTCCGGGCGTTTATCTTGGGCATTGCGCGGTACGAGCTTCTGTCGCACTACCGCAAGCGTGACGCGTCAGCCGCGCTCGAGCCCGCCCGCTCCAGCCTCGCCGAACTCCGGGAAAGCCCTGACGATGTGCTGCTCGCGCGCGAGCAAAAGCAACTCCTGCTGGCTGCGCTTCGCAACATCCCACTCGAGCAGCAGATCGTTCTCGAGCTCGCCTACTGGCAGGCGCTGACCTCGGCGGAGGTCGGGGAGGTGATGGAGGTGGCCGCGTCGACGGTCCGCACCCGGCTGTCGACCGCCCGCGCAGCTCTCGCACGGAAGATCCGAGAACTGGCGCGCGACGACACGCTTGCCGATGCCACCACGCGAAGCTTCGAGCGTTGGGCTGCGGGCGTTCGAACGTGACTACCGTGCAGAACTGGTGCGAGCAGGCTCACACGCAGTCGGTCGGACACCGACCGGCGATACGCGGCGTGTCCATCGTGTCCTCGAAACAACCTTCCGCCACAGTCGTGACCCAACGCCCCGCGGCCCCGGAGAAGTCCGCGTCGAGGGCGGGGCTCCGATGAGCGCCAAACCCGTTGTCGACCGCATCATCAGTGCCGCTCGCGCGGAACTTCGGGCGCGCGGAGTTGGCGAACTCCGCATTCGTTCGATCGCCGCGCGGGCCGGCGTTTCGCCAGGCACGCTGACCTACTATTTCCCGACAGTTCGCGACCTGCTCGAGGCGCTTTTGAACGAGTTTCGCAGTGCATCCTGGGACGTGTTCACGCGCTCGATCGACGTGGAGCGGGGCACGGTTGACGAAGCCTTGGTCGGGGAGTTGTTCGAGCTGTGCTGTACGTGGCGCGAGGAACTTCGGGCGCGCATGTACCTCACCTCGCTGTCGGGAACGATCTCACCGATGAACTGGCGCGGTTCCTTGGCTCCGCTGCTCGAGAACCTCGAGCGCCTCGGGGGTCCGTCCATGCGGCTGCGTGGGCACACGTTCGTGTGCGTCGTGATTCGCTACGCGATTCACAGTTCCGCCGAGTTGCGAGCAATCACCTCGCGCGCGACCGACGACGAGGCAAAGGCCGTCGTGCTCGAGCACTTGAGGCTCGTTGCTGGCCTCCCGCTGGCATCACCCCACGGCGACTCGCCGAGGCTCGCGGGCGACCCGCCTTTGCCCGGGCGCCTCCGCAATGTCGATCGCCGTGGAGCCCTGTAGATATGTCGCTGAGCCCACTTCGAGGTGATTCACCTTCGTCCGTGCCTCCCCAGAAGTCCCCGAACAGATGAAGGCGGACTCGAAACTCCTCGCGCGGCCGGTATTTGAGGGGGAAACCGATCGTCCAAGTGACGCGCGGAGAGGGGCGGCTCGAAGTTCCCGTTCACAGTACGATGAAACGATTGGCGCCAACGGGCTACGCTGACCAACCTTGCAGCTGAGATGAATCGTTGCACCTCTCTTCTCTTGTTCTGTTCGCTAGCCGCTTCTGGATGCGATAGTGCCGACGCCCCAGCAGAACGTGTCCGCATCGCTGCGCTCGACGTCGACCTCGAAGGCCTCGACGTGTGTCTACAATCCGATGGCGACACGCGACGCTTCCGGCCTGCTGGTCGCATCACTGGCGCCGAACCGGTGAACCTCGAGGGCGACGTATTCGTTGCCGTCGTCGAGCCCGGCCAAAGCTGCGACTCGGCGCCTGCCGTGGCCGTAGAACGCCACGACCTTGCGCCGAGTCTGAACGACGACAGCGCCCATCGCACCGTCGTCCTCTCCTACGACGAGGACGAGTACCTCGAGGCCTCGATGTTCTTCGAAGTCGAAGGCGCCGTCACGTCGACACGCTCGTGCACCGAGGGGGATGCCTATGTCACCCGTGACTCTGTCTGCACGAGTTCGGGAACCACCACGACCGTGTCGCTTTACGAATGTCAGTCCTGGTACGCCGGGGCCGGTCTCGGCTGGCTCAACGGATGGTTCAGAACTGGGTCGTGGACGACGACATCGAGCGTCTGCGCTGGGGACGCGATTCCCTAGCGGACGTCCAACGAAGACGGACCAGAGATACGAGGTCGATTCGTGTAGATTTGCACGCAAGGGACGCGTGTCTCGGGCTCCCCAAAAAGACGAACGACGCGTGGCTTGAGGACGTAATGCCGACCGCCCAGAGTCTCCGAGAAACCCGGGCGGTTGACGCACCGGTCGAGTGCCCCGGGGGTCCGGCTGGCGCCGAAGCAGAAGGCTGAGGACCTGGCGTCGCTTCAGCGGGTCTAGCCGACGACTCCAGTGGGCTCTACATCATGCCGCCCTTGGGATCGGGCCCGTATTGGTTCGGCCCCATCGTGCCCGGAAGGCAGCCGACCTCGATGAACGACCAGATCGGCCCCACGAAGGGAATGAAGTTGATGAAGATCATCGCGCCGGACTTCCCGCGGTCGTGCCAGCGCTTGACCTGCAGTGCGATCAAGGCCCACATCATGCCGAAGTACGGGACGAGCGCGGCGATGGCGAGCGCCTCAGCCCCAACGGCGCTCGCCATCAATGCGATGGCAATCACCGCACCGTAGCCGACGAACGCGGAGGCGAGCGCGGCCCCCCAGTACTGCGACCGACGAATGCGGCCCTGGAACGAGAACAGCAGCCACTTCCACCCGGTGTGGTCCGGGTTGAAGTCCATCGCCTGCCCGTAAGGGGCATATGCAGCTGCGGCGTAAGGGTTCGGTTGGCCGTAGGGACCCGGCTGCGGTTGGCCGTAGGCACCTGGCTGTGGCTGGCCGTAGGCACCCGGCTGTGGCTGCCCGTCGGGACCCGGCTGTGGCTGCCCGTCGGGATCGGGCTGAGGGGGGCCGGGGGGAGTTCCATAGGGATTCGAGGGCTGCTGCGGCTGCATCGCAGGAAGCTACATCGGGTCGTGGTGTCCTTGCTGATGCAATTGCGCGGAAAGGTGCGAGTTTCGTTACGACGCGGGGCTTGGCGGCCGCTTTCATGCATCGGCCGACCCGACGCAGGTGACGTCGACGGCGGACTCGGTGGTACCCCGTGGACGGCCGGCAACGACGGCTCGTCTACAACCAGCTGACGTGAGTCTGACGCGATCGAGCGCCTCTGACGGCTAGACCGGAACATAGGTTCCTCTACTGACAAGCGAGGTGTACGTCGACCACCTCGCCTTTGGCGACGCTGCCGGTTGCGTCCACGTACGTGAATGCGCTTCGCTCCACGCCGCAGTTGCCTCGGTCGTCACACGAGCACCGAACCGCGTCGTCCAGCTCGATGGAGAGCACGCTGCGAACCGGCAGCGGCTGCATCTGTGCCAGCGTTCCTCGCTTGGCGCGATCGTGGTCGGACGACTGGACGAGCTCGCCGAAGCGTTCGTCGTTCGCGTCGATCGTCCCGTTGTGGTCGGTGTCGAGTGGGTTCGAGGGCGGCTGGAAGCCGTTGCGAGCGCGCGTGTTGTTGATCAATCCAAGCCATGTCGAGGGGTGCGCACGCGACGTGCCGGTAGACTCGGTGTCCACATGATGAAGCGTTCCTTCCGGATGTCGGGTTGTCCTGGGGCATGTGAATGCCCGGAGCGGGCGCTCACTTCGTGGATCTGCTCTTCTACGAGCCACGCTCCTTTGTCGACGATCCGATTCGTATCCTGCGGATGCGGCTCGGTCTGGCGAGCCACGGGGGGTCTCGGGACACGCTCGCGCTCCTATGATTCACCAAGCGAGACAGGTGACGGACCCACCGAGCCGTGGGCCAGCTGGACGGCTGACGCGTGTCTCGTGCCTCGCCAGGACCATCGGGGCGCAGGTCGTCGCGGAAACATACGAAGCACGCATGAGAGTCTCCGCGGCCGCCTCTCGCCGGAGTCCTCGCCGTGACCTGGTAGCGTGGCTGCGTCGAGATGGAGTGTCCCGACGAGAACGTGCTCAACCGCTTCGTCAGCGGAGCACTCGCGGACGACGTCGCCAGTGCAGTCGAGGCCCACCTCGAGTCGTGTGATGCCTGCCGCGACGTGGTGTGCATGCTCGCCGAGTGCCTGAGCCCCGTGTCCGTCGCCGACGAGCGCTCGGCGGTGCAGGAGGAGCACCGCGCGTCAGCCCTGCCAGCGGGCCACGTCGTGGGCGATCGCTACGTGGTTCTCAATCACGTCGCGTCCGGGGCGATGGGGGCGGTCTACCGAGCGTACGACGACCGACTCGATCGCAAGGTCGCGCTGAAGGTCCTGCTCGAAGGAGTGCGGGGGGGCGACGCGCTGATCGCAGAAGCCCAGGCTGCAGCCAAGCTCACGCACCCGAACGTCGTCGTCGTACACGACGTCGGCCGCGACGACGCCCTGATCTTCATTTCGATGGAGTTCGTCAACGGACAGACGCTGCGTGCGTTCGTATCGCGGTCCGAGCCCGAGGCGATCGTGTCCGCCTACGTACAAGCCGGCCGGGGGCTCGTGGCCGCCCATCGCAGCGGCCTGGTTCACTGCGACTTCAAACCCGACAACGCGATGATCGACGCCGAGGGGCGCGTGCGGGTGACCGACTTCGGCCTCGCCCTTTCCTCCACGCCGTCGTCATCGCAGACCGACTCGACGCCGAGTGAGGCGCGGCGCGGCGTTCGGGGCACGCCCGCCTACATGGCGCCCGAGGTCCTGCTCGGCAGTGACCCATCGCATGCGAGCGACCAGTTTTCCTTCTTCATCGCGTTGTTCGAAGCGCTCACCTCGAAGCGGCCCAGCCGGATCTTTGGCGACCCGCGCCGAGACGAGGCGCTCGACGAGGCGCTGCAGGAGGCCGGCGTGGGCAAGCAGCTCCGCGAGGTCATCGTGCGGGGGCTTCAGCTCGAACCCGCGGCACGCTGGCCGAGTCTCGACGTTGCGCTCGCCCGCATCCTGCGACGACCCCAACGACGATGGATTCCACTCACCGCCGGCGTGGTCGGACTCGTCGCCGTCGCGGCAACCTGGTCGCGCCCCGAGTGTGAACGCGCCACCGAACGAATCCCCGGGGTCTGGGAGCCGAGCCGCGCCAGGGCCTTGAAACGGACACTGGTGGACGGGGAACGGCTCGACCGGAAGGACTGGGCTTCGCTGGAGCGTCGACTCGACGACTACGCGGGGCTGTGGTCGGACATCCAGCAGACCTCGTGCGAAGCGCTGCAAGACAACGAGCAGTCGGCCGACATGTTCGACCGGCGCGCGCTGTGTCTGGGGGACGCACGAGCAAGCCTCGAGGGGATGCTCGACGAACTCGAAGTCGCTGACGACGCGGCGGACAAGGTGCAAGTCGTCCTCGCAAGCCTGCCCTCGGTCGAGCGCTGCAACGATCGCGAGCATCTGCTCGGACAGCCAGCGCTCCCGGAGTCCGCCGAAGACCGAGCGCGTGTACGGGTGCTTCGCGACGACATTGCGCGAAACGTCGGCATTCAAACCCTCGGCCACTACGAAGAAGCGCTCAAACACTACGCCGGCTACATCGAGCGGGCCGAAGGGCTTCATCTGCCCACCGCGCTCGAAGCTCGCCGCGGTCAGATTCGGGCCCTCCAGGCCACCACCCAGTTCGCCGCGGCCCAGCGCTCTGCGAAGGCAGGCCTGCTGCAAGCGATCGAGGCAGGCGATGCACACGGCACCACGCTCATGTGGTCGGAACTCTCGCGCGTCATCGTCGAGAGCGGGGGAGACACCCAGAGCGCACTGTTCTTCATCGACGTGGCGCGGGCGTATGCCGAGGGCAAGGACGACACCGGATTCGTGTCGGAGCTGGCGCTCGTCAAGGCGGACCTGCTCGTGCAACAGGGGCGCCTCCGCGACGCACGCCAACAGTACGCCACGGCGCTGCGCATGCGGCTGGTGCACTACGGACGCAAAAGTCAGGTGATCGTCGCGATCGTCAACCTGCTGGGCAACGTCGCCTACGAACTCGGCGACTACGAGGTCGCCCTCGCACGCTTCGACGAAGCGCTCGCGGTCCGCATCTCGTTCCTTGGTCGCGAGAACTCGCGGGTCGCGGGCGTACTCAACAACCGCGGTTCGGTCTTGCGGGCCATGGGGCGCCTCGACGCGTCCGAAGCAGACCACGACGAGGCACTTCGCATCCGAGAGGCTCTGCTCGGACCCGACCACGCCGAGGTCGGACACGTTCGGCTGAACCTCGCCCGGCTGCGCATGGCGCAGGGGCGCCTCGACGCGGCGGCGCGCGAGGCCGAGGAGGCGTATCGAATCTACGAGGATGCGATGGGGCCCGACCACCCACACAGCCTCGAGGCGCTGGTCGTCCGGGCTGAGGTGCTGCTCGCGCGCGGCGAGGTCGAGAACGCCGAAGCCGCCTACATCGACGCCGAAACGCGAGCGGGCCGGCGGCTCGTCGCCCGAAGAGCCCGGATGCGTGCGCTCGTTGGCCTCGCCGAGCTCCCGACGGCGCGCGGACGACATGCGCGCACGCTGCTGCAGCTAGCGTGGGACGAGGGCATCGAGGAAGAACCGCTGGCGAGTCGTGCCCGCGCGGTTCTCGACCGCGTGCCCTGAGCGGTATCCTACGACGGTGTCGCGAAGCGACGAGCGCGAGGCCGCTTGGTTGGAAGGGTTCTCGCGTGGGCTCGGCCGCCCGATGCAGGCGACGGCGTCCGAGGTCACGCCGCTCATCGCCGAGGCATTGCTCGACGCGGGCACGCTTCTCGACGCCGCCACGCTCTGCAAGGCTCTCGGTGAAAGCGTTCCCCCAGAGGTGTCCGTGGTCGACTTCCTCCGCGACTGCCGTGCCGCCGAGCTCGCGCTGACCGTGGCAGCCCGCCAAGGCCACAAGGCTGCGCTCGAACAGCTCACCGCCGACTACCAGCCCAAGGTCGTCGCCACGTTGCGCAAACTCGGCGCGACCGATGCCGACGTGGCCGACGTTCAGCAGACGGTTTGGCGCCGCTTGCTCGCGCCCGACCCGAACGCGAGTCGCTACAGCGGAGCGGGGGAGCTGATGGGGTATCTGCGCATCGCCGCCATTCGCGAGTACCGGCGCCGGGCTCGACGGGGCGCTCGCGTCGAAGCGCGGCCCACCGTCGACCTGCAGGACATGGTCGTCGACGCGGAGGCTCACCCCGACATGGCGGCGCTGCAAGCCCAGTACAAGGACGAGTTCGGGGCTGCGTTCGGTGACGCCACGCGCTCGCTGTCGAGCAAGGAGCGGAACCTGTTGCGCTATCAGTACGTCGACGGACTGGGCGTCGACGCAATTGGGGCGATCTACGGCGTCCATCGCTCCACGGCGGCGCGGTGGATCGCGCGGGCGCGCGATGTTCTGCTCGAGCGCACCCGCCGCGAGTTCGCAGCCCGAACCGCGGTGTCCGAGACCGAGTGCGACAGTCTTTTTGCACTCATGCGCAGTCAGCTCGACGTCAGCCTGGGTGCGCTTCTGGCCACGCAGGTCGGCGAATAGCGTTTTTTTCTCGAATTCGGTGCGACGGATCCGACGACCCGGTTCCTCTCACCGTGCGTGACCGTAAACCGAGTCTTGCTCTTGCCGCTCTCCTCCTCGCCCTTCCCGGCTGCCCCACCGAAGACGACGACACAACGCCGATGGCGGGCTCGACGAGCGGACCCTCGGCAACGACAACCGATCCCGGAGGCTCGACGTCGGCCCTCCCCGACGCAACGTCCTCGGGCGAGGGGGACAGCACGGGTCACGGTGACTCGTCGACTGGCGCCGACGAGAGCTCGTCGAGTAGCGGTGGCGATCCCGGCAGCGCCGGTGTCGCAGGGCAGGTCTTCCTGGGACGCGACCACGCGTGTGCACTCTCGACCTCTCGCACGGCTTTGCGCTGCTGGGGCAACAACGCCGCCGGACAGCTCGGCATCGAGACCGACGAGGACCTCGGCAACGACGAAGACACCTTCGACCCTGCCACATGGCCGGCCGTCCAGGTTCTCGGCAACGACGAAGCCGGCGCGACGATCGAGCAGCTTGCCCTTGGCGAAGGGTTCAGCTGCGCGCTCATCAGCACCGGAGACGTCCGTTGCTGGGGTGCGAACCAGTACGGGCAACTCGGCAACGGCCAAGGTTCCGAGAGCCTCGGGGACGACCCCGGCGAGCTTCCGTCACTGCAGACCGTCCCCCTCGACGCGCCCGCGGTGCACATCGCCGCGGGTTCGGATCACGCGTGCGCCGTGCTCGAAGACGGTGCGGTGCACTGCTGGGGTCGAAACAACCGGGGACAGCTGGGCCTCGGCGACTTCGACAGCGTGGGCATCGAGGACACACCCGCCTCCGTGGGTCCGGTGCCCGTCTTTGCCCCCGACGACGAGAGCGGTGCGACGGTCACGTGGGTGGATGCAGACGACTCGGTCACCTGCGTACTCACCAGCGCCAACGCCGTCCGCTGTTGGGGAGACACCGTGTCTTCCGATACGGCGATGCTGCCGTACGAGTACACCTATGGTGACGCGGGACCCGACATTCCGCTGCATCCCTCCGATGCCGACGCGACGCCCCTGGGCGCATACCCTTCCAACCTCTCCATCTGCGTGCATTTCGACGACCAACGGCTGCGCTGCTGGGGCACCAACACCTTCGGCGTGCTGGGATACGGAGTCGACACCAACCTCGACCTCCCAGCCGACACCCCCGAGGCAGGCGTCCCCGTCCTTCGGCAGGACGAACTCGACGCAGGCGTTGTCATCGAGCAATTCGTGCGCGACGACAACAACTTCCTCGCGCTGCTCAGCACGGGTGACGTGCGCAGCTGGGGCAGCGACTCGGTCGGGGAGACCGGTCACCCCGAGGACGACGGCTTCTCGGTTCGTGGCATCGAAGCCATGCCCGACTCCGCCAACGTCGGCGTGGTGGCGCTCGAAGAACGAGGCTCGGTCGTCGGAATCGCCGCGGGGACGGCCAACGGCTGCGTGGTGACGGACGTCGGCCTCGTCCGTTGCTGGGGCGCGGTACGCCAGGGCGTCGTGCCGATGGCGTCATCGAGCGCCGACGGCTCGACCTACAACTGGGGCGACCACGCAGGCGGGGCGATCGCCGACGCGCCTGCGTTTGATCCGTTCGCCGGGGCAGCTCGTCGCTGAGCGGTGCGAACGTCGACGTCCTCGACCGAGCGCTCGATGGCCTCCTCACCCTGGGCGAGGAGGCCCTCGGCGAGGGCTGCGTGTGGCGCTGCAGCCGCCCCATCCGCTCCT
>CAYSPB010000293.1:0-310 GCA_964432695.1 uncultured Nannocystaceae bacterium | reverse complement strand
TGACGATGAGGCTGTAGACGAAGACCGGTCGTTCCTGCTCGGTCCGGTCGGCCTGGGCCCGGGCCGCCGGGCTCCACCACGGGTGGAACCGAATCGCCGAGCCGAGCAGCGTGAACACAGAGGCCCGGACTCGTGACGTCGCTTCTTCAGGTCAGGGCGTTGTCGGCGTGCAGCTGGGCGTAGGTGTAAGTCTTGTTTTCCTCCGGGTTGTTGCCTTCCCAAATCAACGCGACTTCCTCGCCATGACCGTTCTCCACGTGGCGATCGACACAGTTGTAACAAGCGTTCAGCTTCGCGCCGAGGAACCACT
>CAYSPB010000292.1:0-10026 GCA_964432695.1 uncultured Nannocystaceae bacterium | reverse complement strand
AGTGTGGCGGTGACGACGACTTGTGCGTGACGCTTGGAGACGAAGGGTTCTGCCTCGAGGCGTGTGGCAGCTGCGCGGAGGGCCTTGCCTGTACGGAGGTCACGTCGATCGACGGCACCACGGCCGAGCAGTGCCTACCAAACCGCTGCGTCGACGAGCCACCGCCGCCGTGTACCGACGATGCGTTCGAAGAGAACGATACTCGGGCGCAAGCGGGCCTCCAAGCCGCGTTGGATCCTGGCGTGGTGGAGGGCCTCGTCGCATGCGACGGCGACGAAGACTGGTTCCAGCTTTCCATTGCGGATGCGGGCACGCTCGGCGGTCTCATCACCGCGGGCGATGGCGATGCCGACCTCAGTCTGGGGCTCTACGACATCTCTGGGACCGAGCTGCAGGTGGCGAGCGAGCCGGGCAGCGACGAGGTCGTCGAGTCCTGCGTGACGCCAGGCACCTACTACCTGCGCGTGTTCTCGACGACCGGCGGCACGCGAACCTACGACCTGCTCGTCGACTTTGTGGCGGAGAACTGCGCCGGGACCTGCGAAGATGACGACGCGGAGGACGACGACACGTTCGAGACGGCCACAGTCGTGACATTGTCGTTCAGCGCCAGTGGTCGAGCGATCTGCAGCGAGGATGCGGACTTCTTCGCCGTGGACCTGTCCACGGGCGACACGCTCGTTCAAGACATCACGTTCGTGCATGCCGAGGGAGATCTCGACCTGCACTTCCACGACGCTGATGGCACGGACCTCACGCCGTGCACCCCGGATGCGCCCGAGCTGTGCAGCCTGGACGCGGGCCAGAGCGCCACGTCCAACGAGCACGCGGAGCGGACCATCACCCAGGCTGGCTGCGACCCATGCACGTTCTTCGTGTCGGTGCAGGGCTACGGTGGCGCGGCGAACGACTATGACATCACGCTCGCGGTGGAGTAGCGACGGAACGATCTGCAGTTGGTTGCAGCTGCAACGTCGAAAAGGCGCCCCGGGATTCAGCGACTTCGGTCGCTGGCCAATGATGTCGCCACGGACCGGCAACGAGCGTGGTCAGCGCTCCGCGGGCTGTGTGCCCACGAATGCGCGCCGGCGAGGCTCCCACGGTTTCGGGGTTCGACTGCCGGCCCTACGCGGCGGGCTCCGACAGCGTTGTGCGGTCAACCTGGCTCAGGCGGGGGTCATCCACGTGATGGTGCGTGGCTACGCGGACAGCAGCGACTGCGAGCTCGTCGGTCTACGCGACTGAGCTGACCCGAACCGCCGAGAGGGCCCGCACCGCGCGGGCCCGTTTCGTGGTTTGGGTCTCACCGGACCTCGTTCACGTGTCGAGCCACGCGTCGATCTGGGCGCGGAGCCGATCGTCAGGGCCGAGTTCGTCGCGCAGTGCCTTCATGGTGGCGCGGGCTCGCCCGCTGTCTTGGTCGAGGCGGGCCCGGTCGAAGCGAACGCGCCGCGCTCGGTCGGGCCGGCCGCGGGCACTTTGCGGCAGGGCGTCGAATGCATCCGCCGCCTCGTGCCCCAGTGCGATGTTGCCGAGGTCGGCGTAGGCTCGCAGCAGGTACGCCAGCGTGAATCCGTGGTCTGGGTGGCCCGGTGGGAGCGCGACCTGTCGAATGTCGCGGGCACGGCGAAGCAGCGGGACCGCCTCGTCGGCGCGGTTCAGGGACACGTAGCTGGTCGCCAGTCGCATCATCGCTTCGGCGAGGTCGGGGTGCTCGGGCGGAAAAGCGTCGAGGCGCTGGTCGACGGCCCGCTGGAGCGCGACCACGCCCTCGTCAGCGTTGCCCAGTGCGATCAAGGCTTCGCCGAGACCCTCGTGGGCGTTGCTGCTGTCCAGATCATGGGTGGTCTGGATCTCGATCGCGCGCTCGAAGGAAGACCGTGCACCCGCGGCGTCGTCGAGGCGGAAGAGGACCCAGCCGAGGTTCGCATGGGCCTTGGCGGTCTCGGGATGCTCGGCGCCGACGGTCGAGCCGTAGATGTCGAGCACGCGGCGGTGCGTGTCGCGTGCCTTCGTCAACTCGTCGCGCTGCGCATACGCGACCGCGAGGTTGTTCAGGGCGGCTGCGACCGTGGGGTGATCGGGGCCGTGCGCCGCCGCTCGTATCTCGGCGACCCGCTCGAAGGCCACGAGCGCGTCGTCGAAGTCGCCGCGTGCGAAGGCCACTGCACCGAGGTTGTTGAGCGCGTCGCAGATGCGCGGATGTTCGGGTCCCAAGGCGGACTCGAACGCACGCACCGCCGACGTCAGCGTGGTGCGAGCGTCGTCGAGTTCCCCCGAAGAATAGAGCACCGCCCCCAGCGTCGTTCGGATCGAAGCGAGCTGAAGTTCGTCCCCGCCGTCTTCGAGCGCGTAGCGAAGCGCTTCATCCAGCGAACCGCGGGCAGCGTCCAGTCTCTCGGCCCGCCACAGGACGACGCCGCGACTGCTCGCGAGCGTCGCAGCGTCGTCGGCGGGCGTGCCCATCCGCTGCAGCAGCGCGTCGGCGAGTCGGCCCCAGGCCAAGGCGTCTTCGGGGCGTCGCTGCCGATTGCCGAGCATCGAGAGCAAGTGCGTCGCGGCCTCCAGCGCAAGGGCGTCGTCACGGTTCGCGAGTGCGGCGTGAAAGGCCTGTTCGGCCCGCCGCTGGGCGTCCTCGAATTCGGACGCCTCTCCGAGCGCCCTCGCGACGGCCAGCTGCGCGGCGGCAAGGAGCGGTGGGTGTCCCAGCACCTCGGCGGCATCCAGAGCTCGATGCGCCTGTGCGTCGGCGCGGTCGAACTGTCCCGCGCTTCGGGCCGCGTCGGCGGCCTCGATGGTGATGCGGATCGATGCGGCCGCGGCCTCTTTCCCCACCGGCACGGGGTCTACGGGCGAGGCGAGCTGCTCGAGGTCGCTACACGGAGCGAGGGCTGGAAGCTCGGCGACCGTGGCCACCGCGTTGGGCAGCGTGGCGCGCGTGGTGTCGGCGAGCACGTCGAGGCGCGCTCGAAGTGCGACGCGTCGGTCGTCGAGACACTGCATGCGGGCGTCGAGCAGCGTGGCCGACTGGGCGTGGTCGATATGGGTGGCCGCGCAGGCAGCATCGTGCGTCATGGCCCAGACATCGGCGTACGCGTCGAGCCGTGCCGCAACGCGGGCGAACGTATCTTCGGCGTAGCGGACCTGCGTCCGCTCGAACGCGGCGCGTAGGCCCTCAGCACGAGTGGCGTTCCAGTCGAGCTCGATGCGCTCGGCTCCGTCGGTGCACAGAGCTTTGTCGTCCCCGCTGCTTGCCCACGCCGCGGCTGCCAAGGACGCGAGCACCAGTCCGCCCATCGCGACCATGCGACGCCGTGCCCGGACATCGCGGGTGAGCGTCGCGAGCAGCCCGTCCAGGTCGGGGAAGCGGTCCGCGGGATCCATCGCAAGGCCGCGCCGAAGTGCGCGGTGCACCGCGTGGGTGACTCGACGGTGGCTGCGAAGGGGCCGAAGTTCGCCGTCGAGCACGTGGGAGGCCAGCACCATCGCCGTCGCGCCATCCGGAGCAAAGGGGTGGTGCCCGTACAGGGCTTCCCACAGCGCGACGCAGAAGCAAAACTGGTCGGTGCGTGCGTCGGTGAGCCGACCGCCGAACTGCTCGGGCGCCATGTACCGAGGTGTTCCAATCAGCCCCGAGGCATCGCCATCTGCTGTCGCGTGGGTCTCCACGTCTGGATCCGACGGCGCCTCGACCGCGTGCGCGATGCCGAAGTCGAGCACGACGACGCGACCGTCTCTGGCGACCATCACGTTGTCGGGTTTGAAATCACGGTGGACCAGCCCGGCACGGTGCGCAGCGAGCAGCCCGCGACCGGCAGCGGCGAACGTCTCGAGCAGGACGTCTGTAGTTCGGGTTTCCGCCCGCAGCCACGTTCGCAGGCTGAAGCCATCGATGAACTCCATCGCCACGTAAACGCGGTCTCCGACAGCGCCGACGTCGTACACCTGAATCACGTGCGGGTCGCTGAGCTTCGCCAGCGCTTTGGCCTCGCGAAGCAGCCGGGCGCGCGTGCGCGCAGAGGCGCCGTCGGCGAGCAGAAACTTCAGCGCGACGCGTCGGTCGAGGTCGGGGTCATAGGCGGCGTAGACGACGCCCATGCCGCCGGCGCCGAGCGGCTCGAGCACGACGAAGCGGCCGACGCGGTCGGGAATCGCGGGCCCTTCACCGCCCCTGGACTCGCCTAGCGTGCCCGCAACCGTGGCGTCGGCCAGGCTCAGCGGTGCGGCGGCTCTCGCGACCGGCGTCGACATCCCTCCCTTTGTCCGTAGCATCGGCGTCCGTCCCGATCCGGGCACAAATGCGGACAGGCCGAAATCGACGGTTGTGTTCGGAGCGGTCGAACACTCGCGCGAAAATGCGAAAGGCCGCCCAGAGCGACTGCTCGGGCGGCCTCGGCCGGTTGAGAGAGTGAACGATTAGACGTGGCGGCTGAGCAGGTCCGCGATTTTCGACTTGCTGCCGGGGTTGCCGACGAGCTGGTCGACCACCTCGCCGCCCTTGAAGACGAGCAGGGTGGGGATGCTGCGGATGCCGTACTTGGCGGGGGTCTGAGGATTGGAGTCGATATCCATCTTCACGACCTTGGCTTTGCCGGTGAGTTCGTCGGCGACGGCTTCGACGTGCGGCGCGATCGCCTTACACGGCCCACACCACGTCGCCCAGAAGTCCACGAGCACAGGCTTGTCGGACTCCAGCACGTCGGAGTTGAAGCTACCGTCGGTGGTGTTGGTCACGTTGTCGCTGGCCATCGGTTCGAAACGTATCGCACTGCGGCCCGGACCTGACAAGGGATCGAGGGGCTGCGCCAGCGCACGTACGCGCCAGCGTCAATTCTCCGGCGCATGCAGGGGGTTGAGGCGCGTCGCCCCGCCGCCGTGACCAGGCCGCGTTTGGGCTCATCCCCCGAAGAGGTGGGTGAATCCGGCGGATCCGGGGAGGCGACGGGCGAGAGAGCGGATCCCAGCCCGTCGGCGCGCGAACCGTCAGCGGGCGTCGAAGCAGTCTCGCCCGGGCTGGCAGTCCTCCGGAAGACACGGGCTCGCGTCGGGTCCGGTGATGAACTGTGTGCGCAGGCATTGATAGCTGCTGGAGTGCGACGTCAGGTACGCGTCCGGGGTGTCCTGCCCGTACACGTGCAGGGCCTTGGTGCGAATGTGTCGGCAGACCGGCGCGTCCTCTTCGGATTTGCGGCGGGCGAGTTCGTCGAACATGGGCATGGGAGACCTCAGGCGGGCAGGGGGGTGGAGGTGGCGAAGTGCAGGGCGTAGCGGAGCACGCCCTGCGCGAGCGGGACCTTGTACGCGTTCCCTTCGAGGGGCTTGGCGACCGACAGCGCGGCCTCGGTGGCCTTGGCGAAGAGCTCCGCCGAGGGCTTGGCGCCTTCGAGGACTGCTTCGGCTTCTCTGCTGCGCCACGGAATCGGCGCGACGTGCCCCAACGCGACCCGCACCTCGCGGAGGGTGCCGCCCTCGACCGTGCATCGCACGCTGGCTTCGGCGAGTGGCCAGTCGTGGGACTGCTTCTCTTTCGCGTAGTGGTACGCGGAGCGCTGACCGGCCAGCGGCGCCGGCAGGTCGATGCTGAGCAACACCTCACCATCGGCGAGCGTGTGCTCCTTGACCGGGTCGACCGTCGGCGGGGCGAACAGCTGCTCGATCGGCATCGTCCGCAGCCCTTCTTTGCCGGCGATGGTAACCGAGGCATCGAGGGCGACGAGCGCCGACCCGAGGCTCGAGGGGTGCACGATGAAGCTGGGGCCGCCGCCGAGGATCGCGTTGTAGCGATGGTCCCCGGTCAGCGCGAGGCACTCGTAGCCGCCCTTCTTGAGGCACTGCAGATCGGAGTGGCGGAAGTACCAGCACCGCGGACGCTGCAGCAGGTTGCCGCCGGCGGTTGCCGCGTTGCGAATGCCCGGCGTCGCGGCATGGCCCGCCGCTTCTTTGACCGCGCCGTAGGCGGAGGGCAGGTCGTCGAAGTCGGCGATCTGGCCCAGCGTGACGAGGGCGCCGATCCTCCAGCCCCCATCGTCGGTCTGCACGATGCCGCGCATGCGTTGACCGTGTTCGCCCCCGATTGCGGCGAGTTCGACCAGCTCGTCGGGCTCGTCCAGGCCCTCCTTCATACGGTCGATGAGGTCGATGCCGCCCGCGCGGAAGGTGCGGCGGGCAGGCTCGGACGCGACGCGGTCTTGCGCGGCGTCCAGCGTGGGAAGTCGAACGAGCGTGAACGGGTTCATCCGATGATGCCTTTCGTGGGCACGAGGCCCATCGCCGCGAGCACGCGACTGGGGGTCATGGGGAGGCGACGCACCGGTTCGCCGACGGCGTCGAATACTGCGCACGCCAGCGCGGCTGCGGTGGGAATGGTGGAGGGCTCGCCGATGCCTGCGGCGCCCGTGTTGTTGGCGCCCGTGAAGACGTCGGTCAGCTCGACCTCGATCTTCGGCACGTCGGCCGCGCCGCAGATCTTGTAGCTCTCGAGGTTCGGATTGAGCATCCGGCCCACGTCGTGGTCCATGACGCGCTGTTCCATCAAGGCGTAGCTCGTGCCCAAGATGACGCCGCCGTTGACCTGGCTCGTGCAGGTGAGGCGGTTCATGATCCGCCCCGCGTCGTGCATGGCGAGGATGTGCTTGGCCTTCACGACGCCAGTCCAGGTATCGACCTCGACCTCGGCGAATTGCACGCCGGCGATCTCGGGCATACCTGCGCCGAGGAACGCGACCGGGTGGGCACCATACGTACGCGGGCGGCTGGCCGTGGCGGTGATCGACTCTCCATCGATCTTCTTGCAGGCCTGCGCGAACGTGACGCTCTTGCCACCGGCACTCAGCGTGCCGTCGGCACCCCAGACCACGTCCTTAGGGGAGGCTTTCAGCAGGTCGGCCACGTGGGCGATGAACTGCGTCTTGGCTGCCTCGCAGGCGTTGCGGACGGCCGGAGTCACGCTGCTGGTGGTCTGCGAGCCGCCGCTACCGACGGAGCTGCCGAAGTCCGAGTCGCCGTGCTTGACGCTGATCGTGTCGAGCGAGCGAGCGAACACTTCGGCACCGATCTGCGCAAGCACCGTGGGGATGCCTCCGCCGATGTCCTGCACACCGTTGCGAATCTCGACCGTGCCGTCCCGCAGAACGGCGCAGGTCGCAACCGCGGCTTTGGGCCGCCCGAAGTCACCCCAGATCGAGGCTGCGACCCCAACACCGCGACGGATGCGAGCGTTGCCCTCACGCATCTTCTTGGACTCGGCCCGCTTGGCGGCCCAGTCGAAGCGCTTGCCGCCCTCTTCGAACTGCCAGCGCCGCACCGGGTGTTCGTCGTTCTTCAGCCGCATCGCGAGCGGGTCGACACCCAGCTTCACCGCGAGCTCGTCGAGCGCGAGCTCCAGCGCGAACGCGCCTTGGGGGTGACCGGGCGCGCGCATGGCCGTACCTGGACCGGCGTTGGTGAAGACGTCGCTGCTGTCGACGAGGATGTTCGGGCACTTCGTGTAGATCGCGAACGCGTTGCGCCCGACGCCCGCGCCGGTGCCGATGCCCGCGGTGCCCAGCGAGCGCACGTGAATCGCGGTGAGCGAGCCGTCTGACTTGCCCGCGATGCGGACGTCCTGGTGCGCGTCCGGACGGTTGCCCGTGCAGACGTGCTCCTCGTGGCGGTCGCACATCAGCTTCACGGGCGCGCCGGTCTTCTTGGCGAGCTCACCGGCGATCGTACCCAGCCGCGACCCTGGGGCCGAGGCGCCGAACTTGGCCCCGAAGCCGCCCCCGAGGAAGTCGGTGTGCACGCGGACGTTGCCCGGCTTGAGGTCGAAAACCTGGGCGAGCTCGTCGCGGACGCTAAAGATGCTCTGCGTCGAACTCCACGCGGTGATGTGCTCGTCGTCGTCCCAGCGCACGATGATGCCGTGCGTCTCCAGGGCGGCATGGGTCTGCACCTGGGTGGCGTATGACGCCTCGTGCACGGTGCTCCCCTTCATGCCGGCTTCGACGTCGCCCCGCTGCATCGGGCGCAGCGGACGCACGTTGCCCTCCGCCTTGGCGCCGCCCCCGGTGCCGGGCTCATCGCCTTCGGTGCGGCGTTCCTGGACCGCGGTGCGGTGCACCTTGGGTGCGCCCGACTTTGCGGCCGAGAGCGTGTTGGTGACGAAGGGACGACGGTCGTACTCGACTTTGACCGCCCGCGCGGCCAGCTTGGCCAGCTCGGGTCGGGTCGCGGCGACCGCTGCGACGTCTTGGCCGGCAAAGAGGATGTCGGCACCCGGCTCGGCGACGGCGTACACCGCCTTGACGCCTTCCATCGCCTCGGCCGCGCTGAAGTCGATGGTGCGGACCTTGGCAGCGGGCAGCGGCGAGCGCACGACGGCCGCGTAGAGCATGTCCGGCTGCTGTAGGTCGAAGGTGTACTTCGCCTTGCCGCTGACCTTGAGTGCGCCGTCGCGGCGCGTGATCGGCTTGCCGACGACTTTGAGATCGCTCTTGCCGTCCCAGGGCGTCGCTTCCCCTTCGGGAAGCTCGACCTCGGCGGTCTTCAGCTGGTCGCGAAAGCCGACGGTGACTTTGGCTTTGGGCATCAGGCCATCTCCTTGCTGGCCGCGACCACAGCCTTGACGATGTTGGGATAGGTGCCGCAGCGACACAGGTTGCCGCTGATCGCGTGCGTGACCTCGTCGGCGGAGACCGGCGCGCCGCGTCCTGCCGTTCGCTGGAGTAGCGAGGTGCAGCTCATCAGCATGCCCGAGGTGCAGAACCCACACTGCAGCGCGTCGTACTCGACGAACTTCTGCTGCAGCACGGTGAGCTTGCCGTCCGGGGTAAGGCCTTCGACCGTCGTGACGCGGCGGCCCTCGACGTCGTGCGCGAACATCATGCAGCTGTTGCGCTGCACACCGTCGACGAGGACGGTGCAGGCGCTGCACGCTCCGCGGTCGCAGACCTTTTTGGGGCCGGTCGTATCGAGGTCGATGCGCAGTGCGTCGAGCAGGGTGGTGCGTGGCTCGACGTCAACCTGCACGGTCTTGCCGTTGAGTTCGAAGGATAGCCTCGACGCCGTAGGCCCGATTTCACCGGGCGCGAGCGCGGCGTCGGTGCCGGGCGTGCTGGGGTCGACGGGGGGCGCGGTTCGGGCACAGCCGGCGACGACGGTCGCCGACCCGATGCCCCGAAACAGCCCGCGTCGCGTGAGTGCGTTGCGATCCGCCATGGCGGCGCGAGGATAACAGCACCCCGTCTGCGACGGCGTGCCGCGGTGAGGTCCTCAGCCGGCGTCGCTTTTGCCGTACGTGGCGTCGCGATCGGCCGCAATGGCCGCAATGCGGCGGTCGAGCTCCGCCCGTCCGTCCCCCGAGCCGCATGTTTCGAAGTTGGTTCGAGCGATGTCTGCGGAGAGCTCCGAGTCGGTTTGCACGCTGCGTTCGATCATCGCGCGGAGGACGGGATCGTGGCCGTGCTGCTCCAGCAGCTTGCGGTGCGCCGCCTGTTGCGCGGCCGCTCGCGCCTTTTCGAGGACCGCCGCGTTCACGCACTGGATCACCGGATCGGGCGTTCTCCGAATCAGCGGGACGAGCGTGTCCTTGGTGAGTGGGCGGGTGGAGTCGATCGTCTCGGCGAGTCGCGGGTGGAAGGCGACCATGAACCACACCGCGCCACCACGCGCGGCGTAGTCCTCGCGCACGGCGGTGACGAAGCGATCGAAGACGTCGGGCGCGTCGAAGCGGCGGTGCGGGTCGATGAACGTGACCAGCAGGATCTCCGCGTCATCGTGCGCCTCGACGACCTCGGCGATGCGATCGGCGACGGCAGCCGGCGTGGGGTGCTCACCGTGCACCCGGACGAGCGGGCGGTGCACGCGACCCTGCTCCCGGCTGTGCCGCGCGAACGGGCACAGACCGAGCCCTTCGACGACTTCCTCGAGATAGCGCGCGTGGATCCGAAGGACGGCGTCGTCGTCGACCGACACGGTTGCAGCATACGCCAGCTGGTATCGTGACGGGGTTGGCTGAACCCGACGCGCGCCGGCTCGGGCCGGCTCTCA
>CAYSPB010000291.1:0-10093 GCA_964432695.1 uncultured Nannocystaceae bacterium | reverse complement strand
CAAGAAGACCAACATGGACGCGACGGGCATGCCCACGTCGAGGACGACGCCTTCCGCGATGGGCGTGCCGTGCTCTCCTTCGACGTCGCCGGCGTCGAGCACACCGCTGCGCTGACGTTTGAGGACCCCTCGTGGGCGTGGACCGTTCTGCTTCCTGCCGTGCTGAAGATCGTCCTGCTCGTGCTCGGCTTCATCATGCCGCTCGCGTCCTTGCTGCTGTGGCAGGAGCGAAAGCAGTCCGCGATGATGCAGGACCGTCTGGGCCCGAACATGGCCCGGATCACCCTGGGAGGCCTCACGCTTCGCCTGTGGGGCCTGCTGCACATCGTCACCGACGGGTTGAAGATGTTCTTCAAGGAGGACTTCGTGCCCCGCCGCGCGCACCGTGCTCTGTACACGCTGGCGCCGGTCATGGCGCTCGTCCCGGCCATGGTCGTGTTCGCGATTGTCCCGTTCGGCGACGCGCTGTGCTTCGAAAGCCTGTTCGACGTCGTCAGCCAGGCCGACGTCGATCAGTGCGCCGCCGGGCGCGGCGGCACGCCCCTGCAGGTTGCCAAGCTCGACGTTGGCCTGCTGTTCTACTTCGCCATCGCATCGCTGGCGACCTGGGGCGCGACGCTTGCGGGGTGGGCCAGCTACAACAAGTGGGCTATCCTCGGCGCGCTTCGGGCATCCGCCCAGATGATCTCGTACGAGGTCGCGATCGGGCTGACCATCGTCGGCGCCCTGCTCGTCTACGGCACGCTCGAGCCGCACGCCCTCGTTCACGCTCAGCTCGACTCGGCGTGGGGCATCGTCCTGCAGCCCGTCGCCTTCGTCCTGTTCTTCACCGCTGCGATCGCTGAAACCAAGCGAGCGCCGTTCGACCTGCCTGAAGGCGAGTCGGAAATCGTCGGGTACTTCATCGAGTACTCCGGCATGCGCTTCGGCCTGTTCTTCCTCTCCGAGTTCATCGAGATCGTCTTCGTCTCGGCGCTCGTGACCACGCTGTTCCTCGGCGGCTGGGCGATGCCGCTTGGCATGTTCGGCGCCTCGGGCTTTGCGGCGCCATGGGTCGCTCAAGTGTTCTTCACGGTCGCCGGCGCGGCGATCATGGCCACCGGATTCGCGGTCTGGCGCGCCTCGAAGCACGCCACGTTCGTCGGCGGCGTGATGGCGATGGTCGGAGCGCTACACGTCGGTGCAGCCGTCTACTCCTTGTTCACTGGCTGGGGCAGCGCGTTACCCCACGCCTTCGTGGTGCTCGTCGGCATGCTGACATGGGGCCTGAAGGTGTTCGCTCTGTGCTGGGTTCAACTACTCATCCGCTGGACGCTGCCTCGTTTTCGCTACGACCAGCTGATGAGCCTGGGCTGGAAGAACCTGCTGCCCCTGTCTTTGGCCAACATCGTCGCGACCGCGGTGGTGGTCTACGCACTCGCAGCAGCCCGCACGATGACCCCCGAGCCCGTCGAACCCGAGCCTGCGGGTCTGGGTTCCATTCCCGACCGCGCCCCGGTCGGCGTCCCTCTCTCGCCCGCACCCAAGGCTGCCCCGTGACCATTACCGTCAAGAAAGTCTCGCTCGAGCGCACGGCCGCCGACCAGGTGTTCCTGCCCGCGATTCTTCGCGGCTTGGTCACCACGGCTCGCCACTTTTTCAAGAACACGCTGACCAAGGGCATGGGGGACGTGGACACGATCCGCTACGGCGAGCCGGGCGTGAACGTGGAGGACTACTACCCGGAGCGGTTCCGGGGCGTGCACCGACTGATGCATCGAGAGGACGGCTCGGTGCGCTGCGTTGCGTGCATGTGCTGTTCGACTGTCTGCCCCGCGCGCTGCATCTACATCCAGGCCGAGGACCGCGGCGACGACGAGGAAAAAGCACCGGCAAGCTTCGTCATCGACGAGCTCAAGTGCGTGGTGTGTGGTTTCTGCGTGGAGGCATGTCCCTGCGATGCGATTCGCATGGATACCAAGCGGCACATGGAACCCACCGAGACGCGCGCGGAGGCCGTACTCGGCAAGATCGACCTCATGAAGCGAGGCACCCAGAGCGTGGCCGTGCAAGGCGGCGTCGGTGCCGATTTCCGCGACGTCGCGCCCAAGGACGACCCGCGGTTCGAGCACGATCCCCGCTGAGTTCGAAGACCCCCTCGTGCTGCCGCCAGACCGCGGCGCAACAGCGCCGTCAAGGCCTTTGTACGGGCGCGACGGCACGCCCGACACACATCGCTTCCGCCGAGCGTCTGCGAGGAAGCGTGCTAGAGTAACGATCGGTGGGCGGGGGTTTAGGCCTTCGTGTTCTACCTACTTTGTTCTTCCCAGGGAGCCGTCTCTGGTCGTAGGTGTGCAGGCCCGTTCGGCGGGAAGCCCGAAGCGATTATCGTGGCACCCACCTGCAGAGGTAGGGGGTTGAACAGAAACGCCGACCCCGGCCCACCCGCCTATTTTTACTTTGCATCGACACCTGGTTCCTCGTCCGCCTCCGTTCCCGAAACGGTCCAAGGTCGGACGGGTCGAGCCGGCTTCGTCATGATGCGCCCCCTTTCGACCATGACCTGGCCCGGCCCCCTTGCGGCCGGGGGGTTCGCGCACCATAGGCGGAGGGATGACCCCCGCACGCCGCATCCTCCAGGCGCTGCTCGAAGCCTCGCTGAGGCCGTCGATGGGCGCGCCCGCTTTGGACGTCTCGGCAGCCGGCACGGCGGCCGTCTTGCTCGAGGCTCGCGACGTCCCGTGCCACCGGGCTCCCCGAGCGGGCGAGCGATATGGTCTCGTGGTGTGCGAAGCGGCCTCGTTCCGCCGCGTCCAAGCCTTCATCGAGCCCGACGGATGCGCGCTCGTCCATGTGCCCGTCGGTGACCACGGGGGCCTCATTCCGGCTGGCTCGGACTTCGAACTCATCGCCTCCGCCCGCACGACCGGCGGTGCGTGGGTGCGGCTGCGACGCACGCTGGTCCCCCACACCATCCCACCGAGAGTTTCTTTGGTGGTCGTCACACGCGACGACGCTCCGGCACTCGCCCAGTTGATGTGCGCGCTCGAGGACGAGCCCACCGACCCTGCCTGGGAGCTGGTCATCGTCGACCGCGGGTCCTTCGATGCCACCTACGACGTCCTCGACCAGGTCGACGGCGACGTGCAGCACCTTCGGCTTTCGAGGACCACGAGCCACGCCGAGGCGATGCTCGCCGGCTGCCGGCGCACGCGCGGAGAGGTGGTGCTGCCGGTCGACCTGACCGTCCTTCCTGCCTGCGGATTCGTGTCCGCGCTGAGCGCGTTTCTCGACGGAGACGGTACACCGCAAGACCTGCCCCTTCGGGGCACCGTGTTCTCCCACGACGGAACGCCCTCGTCCGCGAGAACGCTGGTCGCCCTACCGCAGGCTGCCGTTCCCGACGACGCGAAAAGCCTCGCGGCGCGACTGCGCGGCGAGGCTGGCCCGTTCGTCCCGGGATTTCGGGCGCACCTTCGCAGGCACGCGACGAGTTCAACCCGGCTGGCTGCGCAAGAACTCGAGCGCCCCACGCAACCGCAGGCGCACCCGGTCTTTGCCGAGAGCGGCTAGCGTCTCGAACAGGGACGGAGACGCGGTGCGTCCCGTTCCTGCGACGCGTAGCAGCGGGAACAACTCCTTCGCCTTCCACTCGTGACGAGTGCAGAAGTCGCGGGAAAACGCTTCGAGCCCCTCGACGGTGAACGCCCTGCCCTCGGGGCTTTTCTCGATCTCCTCGAGATAGGCCTTGAGGATCTTCATGACCTCCTTCTTCTCGCGCTTCTTCGGGATGAGGCGCGCGGCGACAGGTCCATAGTCGACCTGGCCACCAAAGAAGAAAGACACGTAGGGGATGAAGTCATCCAAGCGGGTGATCCGCTCCCGGCTGAGCTCGACCAAGGTGTCCAGACGCCCGTCGAACGCGTGAGCCACCAGCGCGTCGCGGAGCGCCGCCGGATCCATCGCTCGAATGTCGTCGCCTTGAAATGCGTCGAGCTTGGCGCCATCGAACACCGGACCGCCGGGGCTCACCTGCGACCAGTCGAACGCGTCGATCATTTCCTGCAACGAGAAGCGTTCCTTGTCCTCGCCCATCGAGAAGCCAAGCGTGGCGAGGAAGTTCAAGAACGTCTCCGGCATGTAGCCCAGTGAGCGGTAGTGATCGACCGACACCGGGTTCTTGCGCTTGGAGAGCTTGGACTTGTCCGCGTTGCGCAGCAGTCCGAGGTGGAAAAACAGGGGCGGCTCCCACCCGAAGCCCTGGTACAGCAGCACGTGCTTGGGTCCCGAGGTAATCCAGTCCTCGCCCCGAATGACGTGCGTGATGCCCATGAGGTGGTCATCGATCACATTCGCGAGGTGGTACGTCGGAAAGCCGTCCGACTTGAGCAGCACCTGGTCGTCGATCTGCGCGTTTGCGATCCGGATTTCGCCGCGCAGCTCGTCGTGCAGCACGGTCTCGCCCTCGTCGGGAACGCGCAGCCGAATGACGTGGGGCTCGCCCGCATCCGCGCGTCGCTGCGCTTCGGCGGGGTCGACTCCGCGGCAGTGCCCGTCGTAGCCAGGATTCTGTTTCGCGGCTTCTTGCTGCTTGCGCAGGTCGGCGAGACGCTCGGGCGTGCAGAAGCAGCGGTAGGCACTGCCATTGTCCAGCAGGGTCTGCACGTGCTCGCGATACAGGGCCGTGCGCTCGGACTGCCGGTATGGTCCGAAGTCCCCCCCCACGTCCGGCCCTTCGTCCCACCGCAACCCCAGCCACCGAAGGGCGTCGAAGATCGCGGTCTCGCTGCTGCGCGTGCTTCGGTTCTGGTCGGTGTCTTCGATGCGAAGCACGAAGCGACCGCCGTGCTTCTTCGCAAACGCGTAGTTGAACAGCGCGATGTAGGCGGTGCCGACGTGGGGGTCACCGGTGGGGCTGGGGGCGATGCGCACCCGAGGCGGCATCGTCCCGACGCGGGCCGGGCTGGACTCCGTCATGGCGCAGGAACTACCACAAGCGCCAGCGCGCCGTTACACTGGCTGGGCCTTGGCGATCGACCTGAGCATCCAAGAGATCCTCGACGCGCTCTGGCCGGTGATCACCCAGCGGATCGCCGACCGGGCTTCCGCGGCGGTCGACCTGCTCGAGGAGATGCTTCGCGCCGAAGGCCGCATCCGGCGGCACGACCACGAGTTACGTGCGGGCGACCGCGTGCTCAACGGCGACCGCGACCTGCTCGCGCGCGTCTCCAAAGCCACCGGCCTCGGGTTGTCCCTCTACCTGGGCAACCGCCGCGTGGCGTCGTTCTCCACTTTGATGGCCGGGGCATCAGCGGACCTCGGTGGCTACGCCGACGCTCAACTGGTCGAGACCGTGTTGCGCAAGGGCGAAGCCTTTCGCGGCACGCTCGTCGTCGACGGACGGCGCCACATCGTCGCGTCGCGCCCCCTGCTCGCCGGAGGCGCGGGCACTGAAGACTACGGGGCCATCGGCATGATCGAGGCCTTTCAGGACGTGGAGGGCCTGCTCAGCACGCTCAGCTCTTCTCTGGAAGACCGACTGCAAACGTCCGAGCGGTCGGCCACCGAGCACCAGGCCGACCGGATGGAAGCCGTCATGGTGTTCATCGACGACGTTGCGCGACGCCTGCAGCTGCTGGCCCTCAACGGAAACATCCTGGCGGCGCAGGCCGGCGATCACGGCCGCGCATTTCGCGTGGTCTGTCGGGAGCTCAGCTCACTCGCCGACCAGGCCAAAGGGGCGGTCGCAGAGGTTCGAAGCCTCACCGATGAGATGGGTCTACGGCCGGACGAGCCTGAGCCCGACGGACGAGAATCGACCGACGCATCGATCCACGGCGCCGAAACACCAGCGCCGCACATCGACACGCCGTCCTGACGCGCTGCGCAAATACTCACCGTGGCCCCGCTGCGTCGCAGTTCAGCAACATCCTGCGCGACGTTTCGAGATCTGGCATGCCCGGTAGGGACATGGTGCCCCATGGCGACATCGCGCCATTTTACCATTGAAATCAGTGCCTTACAGCAAGGCCACGAGGTAGACAAAGCGGCTGAACGCTTTGAAATTCGCCGCTTTTTCGGCGTACAGAGGCTTGTTGCTACGATCTGACCGTGTTAGTCACGCAAAAGGTCGGAGCCTGACGCATGGACCAGATCTTCGAGAGTCACTTCGGCGGGAACTCGGGCTCGAGCAACGGTGGTGAAACCGTGGGCTATTGCCCCAAGTGCCGGGCCGACACCCAACACATCATTCTCGAGAGCTACGGCGAAGAGATTCGACGCGTGCAGTGTGCCGTCTGCGGCGACACGCACGCGTACAAGCCTCCGCGTGGCGGGGACGACGACAACCCCGAGCCTCTGGTGACCAAGAAGCGCGGACAGCGCAAGGTCAAATGGCTCGAAGGCGTCAACGCCGCGGATCGCAGCAACGCGGCCCGTTACTCCCCCAGAACGCTGTTCTCGGTCAATCAGCTCGTGGTGCACCCGCACTTTGGGGTTGGCTTCGTGTCCGACCTGACCGGCGATCGCAAGGTCGAAGTCATGTTCCGCAACGACCTCGCCCGCGTGCTCGTGCATGGACGCGGCGATGGCGAGGAGGAGCTGCGAGGGGAACGGGTACCCGAAGACGAGGTCAAGCAGCTGCTCGGCATTGAGATGGGCCCCTCCCCGGAGGAGATCGCTGCGGAGCGTGAGCGCAAGCAGGCCGCCGAAGAAGCGGAAAAACAGCGCATCGCCGAAGAAAAGCGACTCGCAGCCGAACGCGAGAAGCAAGCTGCGATCGAGCGCCGCGAAGCCGAACGACGCGCCCGCGAGGAAGAGCGCGAGCGAAAGCGCAAGGAGCGAGAAGAAGAGCGCGAACGCAAGCGCAAAGAGAAAGAGGCCGAGCGTCTGCGCAAGGCAGAGGAGCGCCGCCTCGAGCAGGAGCGCCGTCGTGCCGAGGCCGCTCGAAAGCGCGAAGAAGAGAAGAAGCGCCGCGAAGAAGAGCGCGAGCGTAAGCGCCGGGAAAAAGAAGCCGAGCGCGAGCGTAAGCGCCAGGAAAAAGAGGCCGAGAAGGCTCGCAAGGCAGCCGAGCGGGAGGCCGAGCGCATCGCCAAGCAAAAGGCCCGCGAGGAAGAGCGCGCCGAAAAGGAAAAAGAGCGCCAGCGCATCGCCAAAGAGAAGGCGAAGGAGAGAGAGCGAATCGCCAAGCAGCGCGACAAAGAGCGCATCGCCAAGCAGCGCGAAAAGGAGAAGCTCGCCAAGCAGCGCGAGAAAGAGCGCATCGCCAAGCAGCGCGAAAAGGAGAAGCTCGCCAAGCGGCGCGAGAAAGAGAAGCTCGCCAAACAGCGCGAGAAAGAGAAGCTCGCCAAGCAGCGTGAGGCGGCCAAGAAAAAGGCCGCCGACGCCGCCGCCAAGAAAAAAGCCGCCGCTGCCGCTGCCAAGAAAAAGGCCGCCGACGCCGCCGCCAAGAAAAAAGCCGCCGCTGCCGCTGCCAAGAAAAAGGCCGCCGAAGCCGCCGCCAAGAAAAAGGCCGCTGCTGCCAAGCAGAAGGCCGCCGAGGCCGCTGCCAAGAAAAAAGCCGCCGCCGACGCGAAAAAGAAGGCCGCTGCCGAGAAAAAAGCCGCCGCTGCCGCAAAGAAAAAAGCTGCTGCCGCGGCCAAAAAGAAGGCCGCCGCTGCGAAGAAGAAGGCCGCCGCTGCCAAGAAAAAGGCTGCTGCCGCTGCCAAGAAGAAGGCCGCCGCCGCCAAGAAAAAGGCCGCTGCCGCTGCCAAGAAAAAGGCTGCTGCCGCTGCCAAGAAAAAGGCTGCTGCCGCTGCCAAGAAAAAGGCTGCTGCCGCCAAGAAGAAGGCTGCCGCTGCAAAGAAGAAGCCTGCAGCCAAAAAGACGGCCAAGAAGGCCGCCGCCAAGAAGCCAACGGCCAAAAAGGCCGCCAAGAAGAAGGTGACCAAGAAGCCGGCAGCGAAGAAGGCCACGCCGAAGAAGGTCTCCAAGAAAACGACCAAAAAGCCGGCAGCCAAGAGGGCCGCGCCGAAGAAGAAGGTCGCCAAGAAAACGACCAAAAAGTCAGCAGCGAAGAAGGTTGCCAAGAAGAAGGTCGCCAAGAAGAAGGTCGCCAAGAAAACGACCAAAAAGCCGGCAGCCAAGAAGGTGACCAAGAAGAAGGTCGCCAAGAAAACGACCAAAAAACCGCGCACCAAGAAGTAGCGCGACAGCGCGAAACACGACGCGAGGCCGGTGACCCACCGCGCCTCGCGTCGTGTTTCGTGCGCGCTTGCCTACGCCGCGACGATGTCTCACGATGGAGCTGCGATGTCGGACCCCGACCGCATCTCCACGCCGCAAAACCCGCTGTGGCGGTACCTCTCCGGACGCCTCGATGGCCTCTCGAGCGCGATCCTGGTGTTCCCGCTGTTCCTCGTCTACCAGATTGGGATCCTCAGCGGCCGCGGACAAAACGGGGTCGACTTCCTCACCCGCGCGCTGATCGAACTCGGCAAGCAAGACGTCACCAACTACCTCATCACGATGACCGTGCTGCTGGTGGCGTACGCGGCAGTCATCGTGCTGCTTCGCAAGCGGGGGTCGTTCTCACCACAGGCTTTCGGGCCGATGCTGCTCGAGTCGTCGATCTACGCGCTGATCATGGGCTCGATCATCCTGTTCGTGATGCGCAAGTTCCTCGGCGTGCTGCCGGGGCTGTTCATCGGCGTCGGCAACCCGATCGACGTGCTGGTCATCTCGGCAGGCGCGGGCTTTCACGAAGAGCTGATCTTTCGGCTGTTCTTGATGGGTGGGCTCGCCTGGTTGCTGACCGGGCTGACGGGCAAACGGCGCGCGTGGCTCATCGCACTGGCGGTGTCGTCGGTCCTGTTCTCGCTCGCACATCACATCGGTCCCTCGGGTGAAGCGTTCACCTTCGCGGCATTCATCTACCGATGCCTCGCCGGGGTGTTTTTCGCGCTCGTCTATCAAGTGCGTGGCTTCGCGGTCGCAGCCTGGACGCACGCGCTGTACGACGTCTACGTGCTCACGCTGGGCTGACGCGTAGCGTCGTACGCTCGACTGCGTGCACCGGGTGTCCGGCAAAGGTTCCCGAGTCCCACCGCGACTGCACGAACCTGCAGTGCGCGCTGAACCGTCGGCGCCGGCCGCCGGACCGAACTGCGTTCGTGGTACGTTCGAGCGCCGCGGACGGGTCGTTTCGGCACGTGGCCGCGTGAGTTCGTAGATGTCCGACGTCGCTGCGCAGCCTCAAGACGCCGTGCCGAACATGCACGGTGACACGGTCCCACCGCCCTCGGTGTCGCTCCCCAGCGCCCTTCCGGTCCGCTATCCGACCGAGCCCCCGGAACTCACGAAGTTCCGGTCCGACGCCAACGAATCGGCGTTCGTGTCGCTGCGACGTGAGTATCGCGACGCGGAAGACTGGCGCGCGCTGGCAACGGTGTTGGTCGTTTACGCAGCCGCAATTCAGACCACCGCCGACCAACGCGAAAAAGCGGCCGAGCTTTGCCTGCAGTCGTACGAGCTGTGGATTGAACGGGTGAAGGATCGGGAAACCGCAGCCACCGTCCTCGCACGCGCGGTCCAGCTTCGCCCCGGGGACGCACGCGCACAGGCGCGCCTGCGCAAGCTCTACGAAGCGCTCGGCGACTACAAAGAGCTGGTGACGCTGCTGCGCTGGAGATTGGCGTCGACGCCGACCTCTCGCGATGCCGCCGGGCACCACCTCGAACTCGCGGAGCTGCTCGAAGAGCAATTCCTCGCGGTCGGTGAAGCCGTGCAGCACTACGAACAGGCGCTGCTGCTCGACCCCTCGAACATGGTCGCTTCGGAGCGCCTCATCGCGCTCTATCGCCAGGCCGGTGCGTGGCAACGCTGCTCGGATCTCATGAGCGGCGTGATCGACCGCCTCGACCCGACGCGCGAACGACATCGAATCGCCGAGTACCACCGACGACTGGCGTGGATCGAGTTCGAGCGCGCCGACAACGTGGCCGCCGCAGCGCGTCACCTGCAAGCCGCCCTCAAGGCCGTGCCGGACGATGTCGAGGCGCTTCAGGCCTTCGGCGCGCTGTATCTCTCCTCGGGCAAGTCCGACGACGACGGCGTCACCAAGGCCGCCGACATATTT
>CAYSPB010000290.1:0-10116 GCA_964432695.1 uncultured Nannocystaceae bacterium | reverse complement strand
CATCGGGCCACCTCGGAGGGCGAAATCGCGAGGGTGATGCTGGCGGTGCTGACCATGACTGGAACTCCCGAGGTAGACACTGTCTACTCGAACGCCAGGCTGACCGACGATGTGACATTGTCAAGCCGCCGACGTATGCTCTTCTCGAGTCATGTCGGAGCTCCGCCAGAAGATCCTCGACGCGAGCGTCGAACTGGTCGCCGAGAAGGGCGTTCGCGGGGTCAGCTTTCGCGAAGTGGCCCGCCGGGCCGGTGTCAGCCACCAGGCGCCGTACCACCACTTCGGCAACTACCAGGGCATTCTCGAAGCCATCGGGCGGGAGGGGTTCGCCGGCCTGGCCGCGGCGATCAACGAAGCCTCCGCCGCCGCCGGGCCCGACGCGATGCAGGCGCTGACCGCGGGCGGCGTGGCCTACATTCGGTTCGCGCGCGACCACATCGGGCACTTCCGCGTGATGTTCCAGCGCGATCTGGTGGAGATTCACGGCTCCGACGAATCGATGCCCGAGGCCGAGGAAGCGTTCGGCACGCTGGTCCGCATGTGCGGCGAGGCGCAGGCCGCCGGATACGGCCTGTCGCTTTCGGCCGAGGACATGACCCTGTTGACCTGGTCCACCGTCCACGGATTTGCGAACCTGTTGATCGAGGGGGTGCTCGAGGAGCGCAAGTTCACCGACGCCCAAGCCGACGGCCTCACGCTGCGGCTCGCGGGCGCGCTCTCTCGCGTCCTCGCTTGACGTCGAGCCGCCGGCGCGACGTTTTTTCGACCGTCAGCTTGACACTGTCATGCTGGCCTCGTACGCCAAGGAGTGTCGTGACACTGTCAAGTCTCATCCCCCTACTCGGGTTGGTCACCGGATTGCTTCCGGCCACGACCGCTTTTCAAAGCGCTTCCGCGGAAGAAGAAGACGAAGGCGCAACCCTCGTCGTCCGCGTCGGGACGTTCGAGAACGAAGACGGCCGATTGGGCTGCCGGCTGTTCTCCAACCCCGCGGCCTTTCCCGACGGCTCGGGTCGCTCGCACACCGCAACCATCGACGGAACCCGCGGCACGTGCACGTTCCGCAACGTCGAGCCGGGCACCTACGCCCTTGCCGCGATCCACGATGAGAACGCGAACGGCCGCCTCGACAAAAACTGGGTCGGCATGCCGACCGAGGGGTACGGCGTTTCGAACAACAAGACGCACGCCATGTCGGCGCCCGAGTGGGACGAGTCGAGCTTCACCGTGACCGCGGGCGAGCGACGGACCTTCAACATTCGGCTGCGGTACTGACATGGGTGACCACGGCAAGCTTCGAGAGCGGTATGGCGCCTGGGCCGTCGTCACCGGGGCTTCGGACGGGATCGGTCGGGCGTGTGCCGAAGCCCTCGCGCGCTCGGGGATCAACGTGGTCCTCGTCGCCCGGCGTCGCGCGGTGCTCGATGCACTCGCCGAGCAGCTCGCCCCGCACGCAAGCACCTTGGTCATTGTCGCCGACCTCTCCAAGCGCGCAGGCATCGATGACGTACTCGCGCAGACGGAGGACCTCGATGTCGGCATGCTCGTCGCCGCCGCGGGTTTCGGAACCAGCGGTGACTTTCTCGAGGTGGCCGAAGCCGACGAGCTGTCGATGCTCGACGTGAACTGTCGCGCGACCTTGCTGATGGCGCGTGCGTACGGACGACGATTCGTCGAGCGCGGACGCGGCGGCCTGGTCCTCATGAGCTCGCTGCTCGCGTTTCAGGGTGTGCCGCGAGCGGCTCACTACGCGGCCACGAAAGCATACGTACAGACGCTCTCCGAAGGCCTTCGCCTCGAGCTCGCCCCGCACGGTGTCGATGTCGTAGCCTCCGCCCCTGGACCGGTGAACAGCGGCTTTGCAGCGCGTGCCGACATGCGCATGGGCAAGGCGCTCGCGCCGGCCGACGTGGCTGCCGGCACGCTGGCCGCACTCGGCCGCCGAGGCACCACCCGGCCCGGCTGGCTGTCCAAGGTACTGGAGGGATCCCTCTCCACCCTGCCCCGGCCGTGGCGAGTCCGCGCCGTCGGCTTGGTCATGAAAGGCATGACCAAGCATCAGCAGGCCCTGCCCGCGGCCGATCACGGTTGACGAGCTTCGGCTCGATTGCGCGACAGTAGGTCATTGTCCGACACTCTTGGCGAGCACCGGGAACCGCCGAGGGTTCTCGCGCAATGGGAGGCACGATGAGGCGTGGTCTGGGTTTGATGAGCGGGTTGGCGCTGTGCGTCGCGACGGCGTGCGGGAGTGAAGACGACGGACGCGCGACGAGTGCGGGCGTCCCCACGACGATCACCATCGGCGGTTCTTCGGCCACGATGAGCGGCACCAGCGGTGTCGACGACGGAAGCGACGAAGGGTCCGTCACCACCGAACCGACCTCGGGCACCGGCGGCGACAGCACGCCAACCGCTGATGAAACCGGGGCCGACGACCCCAAGTTCGACCTCGGCACCTCGCCCGACGTCGCCCCCGAAGTGCCCGACGAGTGCACCAAGGTCGACATCTTGTTCGCCATCGACAACTCCGGATCGATGGCCGGCGAGCAGGCCAACCTGATCGCGGCGTTCCCCGGCTTCGTCACGGGCATCCAGGAGGCGCTGCAGTTCGCCGACAGCTATCACATCGGCGTCGTCACCTCCGACAGCTACAGCCCCAACCCCGACGAATGCGACGGCGTGGGCGACCTCGTCACGCGAACGGGCGGCGAAAACTCGAGCGGTCAGGACTGCGGCCCCTACGCCAGCGGGTTCCGGTGGTTCGACAACACCGAGCCCGACCTCGCCGCCACCTTTGCATGCGCCGCGCAAGTCGGGACCAGCGGCAGCGGCGATGAAGAGCAAGTGCATGGCGTGCTGCGAGCCACCGACGCCGAACGCAACCTTCCGGGCGCTTGCAACGACGGCTTCCTGCGCGACGATGCGCTGCTCGTCGTCGTCATCATCACCGACGAGGAAGATGAAGAAGACTGCGTGCCCATCTTCGGCTGTGACGGCGGCACGCCGGCCGACCCCGAGCAGTGGTTCAACCGGCTCGTCACCAACAAGTTCAACATCGAGACCAACGTCGTCATGCTGAACCTCGTCGGCCTGCCCGGCTCGAGCTGTGCCGACAACGCCAGCCGCATCCGCGACTTCGGCTCCCGGTTCACCAACTACTCCGAGGGTGAGATCTGCTCCGGCAACTACGCCGACTTCTTCACCCAGGCGATCTCGCAGATCGATACCGCCTGCCAAGACTTCACCCCACCGGGGTGAGGTGGTCACGCAACGAACACGGGTTGTGGCGCCCCGCGTGATCGTTTTGCGCGGACGCGCCACTATCAAGCCATGAGCGCTTGGTTTTCTCGATCAGGGCACGTGGCGATGGCGGCGTGTTTCTTGCTTGGGTGCGTCGCGGCACCTGCGGTGAGCGTTGCGCAGGTACTGTCCTGTGACGATGAGTCGTGGACGGCGGACAATCCGCGGGTGGAGTCGCTCGATGGGTCGGACGAGGCGCCGCCCGCGGTGCCCGAAGCGCTGATCATGATTCACGCGTACTCCGCCGAGGCTACGTACCGGCTGACCACGCCGGAGGAGCGATGAGCGCGTGCCTGTTCGGGTCCTGCCCCGACTTCCAAGATGTCGAGCCCGCGTCCCTGGTCGTCCTCGAAGCCCCCACCCAGCCCGAGTGGCCCGACGCCCAAGTTGAGCTCGAGCCCGGCTCGATGGTGATCGAGTACGAGCGAGACGACGGGTCCCGCTGGCGGGTGACGTACGACCTGACGCTGGATTGAGCGTCCCACGCTCGCGCCTCGGGCGCGCTACAGCTTCAGCTTGAGCCGCTTCATCAAGGCCGCGACCTCGGCGGACTCCAAGAACCGCGGGTCCAACGAGAACTGGACTTGGCCGATCTTCTTGGAGTGACCGATCAGCTCGACGATCCTGCGCTCGTCCGCGGTGAGCGGCACCACCTCGCCGTCGCGACGGCGCAGCTTGAGCTCGCGCCAGAAGTAGTTGTACTGACCGATCGGAGAGCAGTAGTCCTTCACCGCGCACGGATTCGGGATGCGCCGCAGGAAGACCTGGTAGCCGCGATGCAGCTCCTCGAGGTAGTTGCGGTAGCTGGTCACGAAGGCGTCGACGGCGAGCCTCGGCAGCAGCTCGGCCGGCAATACGCCTCCGTTCGGGCGACCCGTCCAGCCGTAGTCGTCGAAGATGACGACCCCTCCCTCACGCAGCAGACCCCAGCTGAGCACGGCGTCCGCGAGGACATCGTCGGCGGTATGAGAACCGTCGATGTAGATGATGTCGAACTGCTCGTTCAGGCCACGAAGCACGGTTTGCGAAGGACCGACCAGCTTCGTGACACGCTCCGCCTGCCCCGAGGCCTCGATGTTCGCGTCGAACGTCTTCTCGTAGTCCCCCATGAAGACATCGACGGCGGTCACCTGAGACGACGCATCGGTCAGAATGTTCTCCAGCATCCACAGCAGGGCGCGCCCTTCGAACACCCCGACTTCGAGGTATCGCAGGTTGGGCTTGCCGCGAAACTCGGCCAGCTGCTCGGCCCAGGTTTTCTGGTAGGGGGTGTGCCACCGGGACGTGAAGCGATACGGACCCTCGCCTTTACCGCTGACGGTCGTATCGATCTCGTCCGCGGTCATGAAGTGCGGCGCCGGAGCTTCGTCGTCCTTTGGCGCGGCTTTCGAGGGCTGTGCAGCAGGATCGCTCCCGGGCGCCGCACCGCCCTTGGGCGCTTCCGGAGTACTCGCGCGGTCCGATGCGGGCGATGGCGCAGCGTCACACCCCACGGCCAGGAACAAGAACACAGCCAGCCCACGCGCACCTCGTCGCACAGCGCAACGATAGTGGGTCTTGCGGCGACCAGCACCCGGAAGTTCTCCGACGCCGTGGACTCGGAGTGACCGGTCGTCTGTGGCACGCAGGAGGCGCACGCGCGTCTGCGCCCCGCGACTAGCCCGCGCAGCACACCGTGGTGGGCCCGCTCGGGGTGGCCTCACCAACCGCGTCTCCACCCGAGGGCGCGCACGCACCATCGAGATCGGGTTCGAAGCAAAGCTCGCCCGAGGCGCTCTCCAGCACGCAGTTTCCGTTCATCGTCACGGGCCCGACGTGTTCGGGAAGAATCGCGTCGACGAGCTCCAGCCCGCTGCAGCTCAGCCCGGTAGGCTCGCCACACGAACAGCTCGAGCAGCTCCGCTGATCCTCCGCGCCCGCGTGAAGCACCGACTGCACCTCGAAGCCGGCTGGGCACCCGTGCTCTCCGTCGTGGGCGATGCAAAGCTGCGCGTCGGACTCGGGTTCGGGCCAACACCCCTCCTGCCCGCAGTCAGACTCGACCACACCACACAGCTGAATCGTGCTTTCCCAGGTGAGCGGATCGACCGCCTCAGACTCGCTCGGATTGCAGGCGCCGGGGATCAAGACGGACGGGGCGAATCGAAAGGGTCGCGTAAATCCAGCGCCGCCCGCGTTCGCGTACGCCTGGCACTGACCGACCTCGAGATCGAACTCGTCGAAGGGAGCGTCGTCGCAATCGAACCCGCTGTACCGCCGGACGTTCGCCGGGCTGCAGTCCGCCCCTTGCACGTCGGAACAAGCGCAGGAGCAGCTCGCCGGCGGTGCAATCAAGCCCTCGAAGAGCGTCCGGTCCAGGGCGGACCCTACGTTTTCACAAGCCTCCGCCGCACCGCCCTCGACCCGGACGAACGGTCCGTCCCACCCCGAAGGGACATCGAGACCGCAGACGAACCCAGCTGGACAAGACACGTCGGTGGGGTCGCTGGGGTCGTCCGCATCTCCTGTCGAGTCCGACCCCACATCGTCCGCGCCAGAGGTCTCAGGGTCGGCACCCGAAGCGCCGGTCATCGCGTCGGCGCCGGTGGTGGACGCGTCGCTGCCCGTCGCTTCCGAACCGTTCGGTGCCGCCGAATCGTTCGATGCATCCTCCGGCTCGACGTCGGTCGTCGAGCCCATCATGTTCACGGCATCGGGCAACTCATTCGTGTTCGGCGTGAAGCAAGCGGTCACGAAGAGCGAAGCGAGAAGGCTGGCGTGTTTCATGGTCTCGCCGACGAAGTGCGCGTTGCGTACGATTCGATTCCATTTTTTTCGCGCGTTTCGACATCGCCGGGTCCGCACGTGAAGTGCACGTGCAGATGGGACATGCCTTCACCGTGCCGGAGGAACCCGGCATCCCCGCCCCCAACGCGAGAGCGATGCAGTACACGCTCGAGTTCCACGGAGGACGCGGCGCCATCGACGACGGCCTCGTGCAGATATCGCTGGTAGACCTCATGCCATCGAACGAATGCCACGCCCGGCGTGTCTTCGAGGGCCAGCAACAGCTGCCACGTCGCAACCCAATCCAACTCTGCGTGCAACGGCGGACGGTCGCGCCACGGGTACGGCTTGGACGTGGGCACCCGAAGATCGACGTCGAGACCCTCGCGGTGGGTTCGGTGGGGCGCCGTGTCTCCACCACGCGCGCTCATGTCCAAGACGATGAGCTCCCCCGCATAACCCGAGTTCGCCCGAAACCGAGTCAGCGCATCGACGAGCCCATGCACCGCACAGGGTCGTCCCCACGCGTGTGAAGGTTTCGCTCGGGCGTAGTCGTCGTGCTCGGGAAGCTGGACGAGCGTGGGCTTGGGCGGATGCGACGGACCTGCCGACGCCGGCGGCTGTTGTGACTGCTCGGGGGCCGCATTGCAGCCGATGAGACCGATGAAGAGGACGGCATGAAGGCGCATGCACTGGGTCCGTGTCGCGCTACGGGATTCCGATCCGCGGCTGACGTGCGCATCCGCGCTGAGTGGCCCGAAGCCGTACCGTCGCGGCGCAGGCGCCCTACGAAAAACCGGGCGCAAACCGGGGGTTGCACCGACGGGTGCAGAACTTGCGTCGCCCGTAGCTGGCCGTTCCTGCCGTCTGGCCGTGGATAGGAGTACACGCACCTACAACGAGGCGAAATTCCTCTTGTACGCGTCGTGAAGGCGGGATACGTCGCGCGCCATTCGGGCCGGTGGCCCACGCAGAGACCACGACATGGACGCGTTCACTTCGACCCACGCGGCAATGATCCTGCTGTTCGTCCTCGGCTACGGGGCGATCATTTTCGAGCACAACCTGCGCATCAACAAGGGCGCGGTCGCGCTCCTGCTCGCAGCGGGCCTTTGGCTCATGTACTTCGTCGGCCTCGCCCCCACGCCGCACGAAGCCACGCACCACCTGACGGAGCTGCTCAGCGAAGTCGCGCAGATCGTGTTCTTCCTCCTGGGCGCGATGACGCTCGTCGAGGTCATCGACCTCCACGGCTCGTTCAAGCTCGTCACCGACCAGATCCGCACCCGCTCCAAGTGGAAGATCATGTGGGTGCTCGCGACGCTGGCGTTCTTCATGTCCGCCGTGCTCGACAACCTCACCACCACGATCGTGATGGTGTCTCTGCTGCGCCGCATTCTGCCCAACCGCGACAACCGACTGCTTCTCGGCTCGATGGTGGTCATCGCGGCGAACGCCGGCGGCGCCTGGACACCGATGGGCGACGTCACCACCACAATGCTGTGGATCGGCGGACAGGTCACCACGCTCGGCGTGATGGGTGCGCTCATCCTGCCTAGCCTGGTCACGATGATCGTCGCGGTCATCATGCTCGGGCGCCGCGAAAAGACCGGCCACTACGGCGGTGAGGCTACCGACAACGACCAGCAGGTCGAGCTTGGAGCTCGCCGCGTGCTCAGCCTCGGACTGGGCGCGTTCATCATGGTGCCCATCCTCAAGTCGGTCGCGCACGTGCCTCCGTTCATCGGCATCCTGCTCGGCCTCGGCGTCATGTGGCTCGTCACCGACGTGCTGCACCACGAGCACGAAGACCGTCAGCACGTGAAGGTGCCCGCCGCCTTCACCAAGATCGACGTCTCGGGCGTGCTCTTCTTCCTCGGTATCTTGCTGGGCATCGGTGCTCTGCAGACCGCCGGACTGCTCGACGCGCTGGCACGCGGGCTCGACAGCGTCGTCACCAGCCCCACGATGCTCGCCGGCGTACTCGGCCTGCTCTCCGCGGTGGTCGACAACGTGCCGCTCGTCGCCGCTACGATGGGCATGTACTCGCTCGATCAGTTCCCCCCCGACAGCCAGTTCTGGGACCTCATCGCCTTCTGCGCGGGCACGGGTGGCTCGATCCTGATCGTTGGAAGCGCCGCGGGCGTCGCCTTCATGGGCATGGAGAAGGTTGATTTCATGTGGTACCTGCGCCGCATCTCGTTCGTTGCCCTGGTCAGCTACGGCGCGGGTATGGCCACCTACATGGGACTTGCGAGCCTCGGCATCGTTTGAACTCCGAGCGGCCCGGAATGGGTCCAACTCGCCTCTTCCGTGGCACGATAGTGTCAGGGGGAGGCGATGCCGTTTTCGATCGACGAACGCGACTGGCCGGTGGTGGTGTTGACCATCACCGGGTCGGTGACGCCTGCCGAGGAAGACGACTTCGCCAACCGGTCGTGCGCGCTTCCCAGTCGCGGCGAGCGCTACAGCGCCGTCGTGAACCTGCTCGATGCGACGACCCCGACATCTCGCTTCATCCGGACTCAGGCCTCGGCCCAGAAGCTTCACGAAGACGCGCTGCGCACCCACTGCGCTGGCATTGCGTTCGTGATCGGCTCACCGATGCTGCGGGGGGCTCTACGAGCGATTCTCTACCTGCAGCCGCTGCCGTGTCCGCAGATTGTCGTGGCGACCGTGGACGAAGCCCGCACCTGGGCCGAGGGCGCGTTGTTTGAGACTCCGCTCGCGCAGTCGAGCGCCTGAGCACACCCGCAGGTCCCCTCGGCGAGGGCGTATCGCTAGCGACGAGACTTCGGCAGCGAGAAGCTCACGCGGAGGGACTCGGCAACCTCGAGCAGCGCGTCGTGTAACGCTCGAGCCTCATCGACATCGACCTCCTCGGTGCGCTCGAGCAACGCTTCCGCCGATGCGTCGAGGCCGGCGATCGATCGACGCATGCGCCCGACCAGGCGTCCGACCGGCATCGGCGTCCGCCCCGGCAAGGCTTTTGCCTCCAGCGCGGTGACGGAGACGAGCTCGGCGACCGTCATCGTCTCGATTCGCTTCTCGCGACCGTCGGGCAGCGGCACGGGTTTGCGGCCCGTAAGGCGGCGCCGCACCGCGGGCGGAAGCGGGATGAGTAGGTAAAGCTTGCTCGGCCCCAAATGCGCCAGCTTCTCGACTTCGCGCGGACGCTCCTCGGCCCATCGCGCCAGGGCCATGTAGTTCGACATCGTTTGCCGCGAGAACGGCACCGCCTCGGCACACCATCGCAGCCACTCGCCGTGCGGTAGAGATTCGCGAATCTCGGCGACCGCTTCTCCGATCACCACGACCGATTCGACGACGCGCGTCGCCGTGATCGACTGCAGCTTGAGAATCTGCCGCGTGAGGTGAACGACCGTCGGGACCTTCTCCCATGGGGTCACGACGTCAGGCTTGGCCGGAGCACGGGCGGGCACGAGCGCGACGATACCCCCTCGAGGCGCCCGCGCAATTGCGGTCCCTGCCCCGCGGTGGCTCGTGTATAGAGCGACGAACTCGTGTCCGCGAAGCTCCGCATCGCGATCGCCTTCATCGCGCTCTTCTTCTGCCTGGGCACGCACATGCCCTACTTCCCGGTGTGGCTGCAAAGCCGCGGGTACTCGGCAGGGTCGATCGGCATCGTGCTGGGGGTGATCACATGGATGCGCGTCATCGCCAACCCACTGATGGGACGGCTGAGCGACCGACTCGGATCGGTGAAGAAACCCGTCGTCGTGCTCGCGGTCGGGGCGGCCCTCAGCTACGGGCTGTTCGGCGCCACCACGGCGCTGTGGCAAGTCGTCGGCGTCGGCGTTCTGCTCGGCTTCACGTTCAGCCCGCTCATCCCGCTCACGGACTCGGTCGCGCTGCGACTGGGCAATACTGGCGCGATCAACTATGGGCAGCTGCGCCTTTTCGGCTCGGCCGCGTTCATCGTGGCTTCGAACGTCGGAGGGTGGATCCTCGAGCACCACTCTGAGGACGAGGTCCTCCAGACACTCCGCTACGGCACCGTCTTGGTGGTGTTCGCCGTCCTCGCCATGC
>CAYSPB010000289.1:2218-10124 GCA_964432695.1 uncultured Nannocystaceae bacterium | reverse complement strand
GCCTCGTGTACAACGGGGCCCGCGAGGTCGCGCCAGACGTGGAGAACCGCATCGGATCCGATGCCGCAAAGCTGTTCGCCGCGCCGGTCGGGAAGATCGTCGCGGACTACGCGATGCAGGTGATGGGTGGCGCGGGGTACTGCCGCGAGTACCCGGTCGAGCGCCTCTGGCGTGATGCGAAGCTGCTCGAGATCGGGGGCGGAACGATCGAGGCGCACCAGAAGAACCTGGCCAAGGACCTCGCGCGCGAGCGCGCCGTTCGATAGGCACACCGTGAGCGACGTCGACGAAGTGCGAGTTGCGGGCGCGGCAACGCTGGGGCGCGGAGACGCGAAGGTCTTTGCGGCCGCAGGGAGGCCCGACGGCGGCTTCGTCGTCGGAACCGGCGAAGGTGTCGTCGCGTACCGCAACGCGTGCCCGCACGTTGGCTTCGATCTCGACATGGGGACCGCTTCGTTCTACGCGCCCAAAGTAGACCGGCTGTATTGCCGCGTTCACGGGGCCACGTTCGAGGTCGAGACCGGGCTGTGCGATCGTGGTCCCTGCACAGGCCAGTCTCTCGTACCCCTGTCATGCCGAGTCGAGGGCAACGACGCCGTGGTCGACGTGCCGTCCGACCTGAACGCGTGAACGCAGCGAGGCTGGACCCAGGCGCATTCGCGCGCGCGCTTGGCGGAGGTTCGTGTCTCCAGAAGGCACGATGGCGTCGACGGGTGCGTGCCTCCGCGCGGTCGATGTTTTTGCTCAGCGCCACAAAAACATCCTGGACGCCCCGGTGTCTTCGGGGTGACCATGCGGGGAATCAACCGGGCGACAAGCCTCGGACCAGGAGACTAGGGTGAAACTCGATCTACGCTTTCTTTCCTCTCTTACTCTCGTAGCGGCACTTGGCTTCGGCACGGGTTGCCCCGCCGACGACGAAGAGCCTGCTGACACCACGGACACCGAAGCCGGCACCGATCCTACCGCCGCGTCGGAAACCATGGACGCGTCGGAGACCATGGACGCGTCGGAGACCATGGACGAATCGGAGACCATGGACGCGTCGGAGACCATGGACGCGTCGGAGACCGATCCCACCGACACCTCGGACACCGACGACCCGACGGACGCAACCGACACCGACGACACCGGCGAAGACCCACTGCCCGACGGCTCGCAGTGCACGACCAACGAGCAGTGTGAGTCGGGTGCATGCTTCCTCGCAGGCCCGCTCGGCGGCGTCTGCGGCGAGTGCACCGGCGACGCCGACTGCGAAGACGGCGGCTGCAGCCTCCCGAACCCGCTGGCATCCCCGCCGACCGGCTCCTTCTGCAATGACGGCTCGCTCGGCCAGGGCTGCGAAACGGCCGAAGTCTGTCAAGACGGACTCGACTGCGCGCCCATCATCAACGTGCCTGGCATTCTCAGCGCGAGCACCTGCTCCGAGTGCGTCACCAGTGCGGACTGCGCTGACGGCACGATCTGCAACGTTGCGGTCGACGTTGCGAACATCAGCGGTGAGAAGACCTGCGTGATGCCGATGTCCGTGCCTGATGGTGAGTTCTGCGACCTCGAAGGTGACGGCAACGACGCTTGCGAGAATTTCTGCGGGACCGCCGACATCATGAGCCTCCTCCAGTTCGGCGTTTGTGGTCAGTGCCGCAATGTTGACGGCATGGCCGAAGGCTGCGCCGACGGCGAGACCTGCGTTGACCCGACGGTCGACCTGGAAGGCAACGTCGTCGCCTCGTTCTGCGAGTAGTCGCGGGCTAAAGCCAAAAAAGAGAGCGCGTCTTTGAGACGCGCTCTTTTTTTTGCGGGCGTTTGCGCTCGCGGGAACAACGACTCTACCTGTCCTCTGGCTGGTAGCGTCTCGACGTGCGGCTGACGTTGGGATAGACCAGCATCCATGCTGGCTAGAGACCTTGGGCTTGTGCTGACCTCTTCGGTTTTGGTCGGGTGCTTCTCTCCGAATGAAACTGGCACCACGATGGAGTCTTCGGGCGAACCCACGGCCTCAGAAGTGTCTACGGGGAGTGGCGAGACTAACCCGACCGCCTCTGAGGGCTCGGGGGGGGGTGGATCCCGCGACATCGACGACCGGAGCGACGACAAGTGGAGACGCCACGCAGGACCCCACAACAGAAGAGCCAACCTCTGACGGGACAGAATCGGCATCGGGAGATGACACTTCTTCTGCCGGGGAGGAGTCCGAGTCCGAGTCCGATTCGGAGACCACGGCTGATCCTTCGGATCCAGGAATGCCGTGTTCTGCGGAATGCGTCGCTTCAGCACCAGACGGGTGGTTCGGACCGTACGTTCAGCCCGTCGATCCGGGCACTGGAGACGAGACCTCGTGCGAGGGAGACTACCCGGACTCCATCAGGGGTGGCGTTGCGGGCGCGGCCGGAGATGACGCGGAGTGTGGCTGTTCCTGCGGCGCGCCGACCGGAGGAGCATGCGAAGACCCGCTCACCGTCCAAGTCTACGACCAAGATCAGAATGGCTTCGCGTGTTCGACTATCACTGACACGATCCTGACCGCGGACACGCCCTTCAGCAACGATACCAACGGGTCTGGGATCAACGTCCGAATCCTCGAACCGGACGTCACCACCGCGCCCACGTGTGCTCCATCCGCCACCGAGAACATCGACCCCATTGAGCTGGGTGCGAGCGTGGAACTCTGCGGGGGCGGCGTAGCGGAAGGCGACTGCGAAGGTGACGAAGTGTGCGTTCCGGAACTCTCGGCAGGCTTCATATCTGCCCACTGCGTGTACACCGAAGGTGATGTCCCATGTCCGGTGGGCACGGACTTTTCTAACCGCACGGTTTATTTCGCGGAAATCACCGACACTCGAGACTGCTCTTCTTGCTCCTGTGGCGCGGCACAGAACACGGATTGCGACGGCTCGGTCTCCTTCTTCGCCACATACATCCAAAGCGGCGGTGGCTTCGTGACCGATCCTGCTGAAGTGGAGCCGGCAACCGGTGCTTGTCGGCAGATTGACCCGAACCTGACGCCGACCGCAGGAGTGACGTACGGAATGGTCTACGACCCCGAGACGCCGACTTCTTCGGGGTGCAACCCGATCGGCGGGGATGCTCAGGGGAGCGTCTCCGCCGACGACGCCTTCACCGTCTGCTGCACGCCTTAGGGGAGTTCGTCGTTCATCAGCATTCGTGCCGACCGAGGAAGCCCTGCGCTTCACTCGGGAGGGACGGGTTCGCCTTCGAGGTCTCCTTCGCCGCAGGCCTCGAAGAGGGCTTGGCAGGCGGGGTCGAGGGTGTAGTCGTCGGCGTTGGGGAGGTCGCCGGCGGCAAACTTGGCGCAGGTGGTGTCTTCGACGATACGGTCGAAGACGACGGCAAGGCCTTCGACGCAGGTGGCGTACTCGCCAACGGTGGCGTCGCAGTCGTCCAGCGTCGAGAAGTCGCACTGCAGGTCGCTGGGGTTGAGCCCGGCGTCGGGAGGGTCCTGCAGGCAAGCCTCTTCGGCGGCTTCACATGCGGCGCGGTCGATGGTTCCGTCGGCTTGGAGCGCGGCCTCGACCCCGACCGTCACGCACTCGAGCTTGGGTACGAGCGCGAACACGTCGTTGGCGAACTCCAGCGCTTCCTCGCAGAATGCCTCTTGCTCGTTTTCATCGAGGTCGTCGAGCGGCTTGTCCTCGGGCACGGAGACCGGGTCGAAGGCCGGCGAGGGCTCGTTCGCGACGATCGTTTCGCATCCGCTGATCGCCAGGCAAGCCAGCAACCCCATCGACATCACGCAGCGCATTCCCACGATGCCGTTCGACGCGATGCGCCCGGCGTCATTCACTCCTCGCCGGGCGGCTTGATCTGGCTGAGGAAGGCGGCCGCCATGTCTCCGATGGCGTCCGACGTCAGCTCTTCTTCGCTGGAGATGTCGTAGATCTCGATTCCGTCCTCGGGCAGCTCTTCGATGAAGCGGCTGGGCTCGCGGGGAACGGTCTTGCCTCGGTCCACGCGGTGTGTGCTGCGGCACAGCCAGAGCACCTCGCGAGCCCGGGTGATGCCCACGTAGAAGAGACGACGCTCTTCCTCCACGTCTCCGGCGATCGCGTCGCTGGCTCGGGGAGAAGACACGCGGCGGTGGGGCAGCACGCCCTCCTCGATGCCGATGATGAAGACGTAGTCCCACTCCAGGCCTTTGCAGCTGTGCATCGTGGCCAGCGATACTTGGCCTTTCCGCTTGGCCTCGGCTTCTTTCTCTTTGTCCTTGTCGTCGTTGCTGCTGTCGAGTGTGACCATGCCGAAGTACTCGGACCAGCGCGGCTTCTTGTCCTGCTGTCGCATGCGGGCCTCGTAGCGGGCGATGCTGCCCTTGAGCCAGTCGACACCCTTGAGTCGCGCTGCCGCAGCCTCTTCGTTGCCGATCTCTTTGCGAACGTGGTCGTGAAAGTTGATCGTGTCGAGCACGTACTCGAGAGCAGCCGCGGCGTCGCCGTGTTCACGCGCCCGGATCTGCGCGCTCTTGATCATCCGGGAGAAGCGGTCGAGGCCTTCGCGTGCTCGGCTCGGGATTCCCTCGACACGGTCGGCTCGGTGCACGGCCTCGAGCATGCTGACCTTGTTCTCCCGCGCGTACGCGGAGAGGCGCGTCATCGAGACCCGGCCAATGCCTCGTGGTGGTGTTTCGAGGGCGCGCCGCACGGCCAACTCATCGCGGGGCGTCAGCATGGTCTTGAGGTAGGCCATCACATCCTTGACCTCCTTCTTGTCGTAGACCGACTGACCTCCGAGGACCCGGTAGTGGATGCCGTGCTGCTGAAGCTCCTCTTCGATCGACTTGGCCTGCAGCGCGGAGCGGTAGAGCACCGCGATGTCGTTCGGTGAGACGCCCTCCTCGACGATGAGGTCGTGGATCTTCTTGCCGACCCAGGTGGACTCCTGCGGGCCATCGCCGGCCACGACCATCTGCACCAGCTTGCCCTCACCACGCGTGGCGATCAGCGTCTTGTCGTGCCGCGTCTTGTTGTTGGCGACGACCTCGTTGGCGCAGTGCAGGATGGGCGCGCGGCAGCGGTAGTTCTCCTCGAGCTTGACGACCTTGGTGTTTGCGAACATCTGGTCGAAGCGCAGGATGTTCTCGACCTTTGCGCCCCGCCAGCCGTAGATCGCCTGGTCGTCGTCTCCGACCACGCACAGGTTGTGCGGCGGCCGGCTGAGCTGCCGCAGGAACTCCAGCTGCGCATCGTTGGTGTCCTGGTACTCGTCGACCATGATGTAGTCGAACGTGTCTTGCCATTTAGCCCGCACGTCGGGCTTCTCGGACAGCGTGCGGGCAACGAGGCAGACCAGGTCATCGAAGTCGACGGCTCCAAGCGTCCGAAGTCGGTCCTCGTACGCGGGGTAAATCGACGCCGCAACGACGTCGTACTCGTCGATGATGAGTCGCTCGACCGCCTCTTCCTCGAACGGAACGAAGGCGTTTTTCCACAGGCTGATCCGCTGGGTGATCGCGGGAATGTCGAAGCGCCGCTCTCCGCCTGCGCCGTGATGCCCGAACTCCCGCATCAGGCTGCGCACGATGCCGAACACGTCGCCTTGATCGAGGATCGAAAAGCGTGCCGACGGCAGGCCGAAGCCGTCGGGGTCGAGGCGTAGCAGCCGCGCGCCGAGGCTGTGGAAGGTGGCGAGCAGGACCTCGTTCGCGAGCTTGTGCCCGACCATGCCGCCGAGTCGCTCTCGCATCTCTCCGGCGGCCTTGTTGGTAAACGTCACCCCCACGATGCGGTCGGCGGGCACGCCGAGCTCGATCAGGTTCTGCATCCGGTGGGTGATCACCCGCGTCTTGCCCGAGCCCGCGCCAGCGAGCACGAGCAACGGTCCGTCGATGCACTCCACCGCCGAGCGCTGAGAGGGGTTGAGATGGCTCAGGTCCATCGCGCAGCCTTGTGTACTCGTGCGGCGCAGCGGCAGCAAGCGCGCGGTCGCCTCGAGCGGCAGGCCCCGCTGGACTGCTGCTTTCGAGGCAGATCTCGCGGTGCGCCGCGGGGGCCGTTCAGCGAACGTCGAAGGAGAGGCCGAGCCCGAGCATGAAGGTGACGAGCGTGCGGTCGTCGACCTCACCGTCGGGGTACGAACGGCGGGAGCTGGGTCCGAACATCGGTCCGCCCCACAGCTCGACCTTCAGGCGCTCGGTCACCGGCTGGCGAAAGCCGACCGAGACCATGCCCGCATGGTTGCCGAAGTCGTCTGAGGCGACCTCGCCCTCGAAGAATGGCGGCGTGAAGTTGGCGTCGCCCCAGGTGTGCAGTGCGATGTACTCCCCGCGTGCGAAGATCCGCTTGCCGTACAGGCCGAGCCCGAGCGCAGCCCCGACGCCTCCGTTGTAGACCTTGTCCGGGGCGAGGTTGCCGACGACCCACGGCCGGACGTGTAGCGACAGTGACCGGATCAGGCGCAGTCGTGCTTCGACGTTGACCCCCGCACCGAAGAACGATCCGCGGGTCTCGCAGCGCTTGGCTTCGGGGCGACACTCTTCGTTGCCGATCGCGTGCGGCCCGACCATGGGGCCGCCCGCGAGCACGAGCCGAGGGGGTTCGGCTTTGGACGCTTCGTCCTTCGGTGTGGGCGCGGCCGCGAGCCACGCGGCGGACACCCACACAGCGACCGATCCGAGCATGACCCCATGGTGCCGCGCCGGAGACGGACGTGCCAGCGCGGTGGGAGCGATCGACGGCCCCGACGCCGGATGCGCCGATTCAGCGGGGTGGCGGTACGGCGCACGGGAGCGGCCGACCGCGCGCGCCGGCGAGAACGTTGTCGATCGCAAGCGTCGCCATCGCGCGTCGCGTAGTTGCCGTGGCCGAGCCGATGTGGGGCAAAACGAGCGCGCGCGGCTCGGTGTACAGCGGGTGTGCCGCAGGCAGCGGCTCGGGGTCGGTGACGTCGAGCGCGGCACCGGCGATCAGGCCATCGCGCAGCGCGTGCACGAGCGCGTCGGTCTCGATCACCGCTCCGCGGGCGGTGTTCACGAGCAGGGCGGTCGGCTTCATCCGCGCCAGCTCGGCGGCTCCGATCATGCCCTTGGTGTGCTCGGTCAGCGGAACGTGCAGCGAGACGACGTCGGACGCCGCGAGCAGATCGTGCAGCGGCATGGCGACCGCGCCCGGAACGACCGGCGGTACCTCGCGATGGTGCGTGTAGACGATGCGCATGCCGAAGGCAACCGCGCGCTGGGCGACGGCGGTGCCGATCGTGCCGGGTCCAACGATGCCGAGCGTTGCGCCGCGAAGCTCGAGCCCGAGCCACTCCGTTGGCGACCACGGCCCCCATCGCCCCTCCGCGGCGTCTCGTGCGGCGGACGGTAGCCCTCGTGCCGCGCTGAGCAGCAAGGCCATCGCCAGGTCCGCGGTGGCGTCGGTGAGTACTCCTGGCGTGTGGCCGACCTGTACGCCACGGCGGGCACACGCCTCGACATCGATGTTGTCGACCCCGACGGCCATGTTGCTCACGACGCGCAGCGACGGTGCCGCGGCCAGAAACGCCTCGTCGACGCGCTGCGTCAGCATCGTCAGCACGCCGTCAGCCTCGGCGAGTGCGACGCGGACCGAGTCCGTGAGCACCCCGCCCGCCGCGGGCCCGCAAACCACCTCCGCCTCGGATTGAAGCCGGGTCATCCACGCCTCGGGTAGGGCGCGGGGGACGACGATGCGCGGGCGGTCGGTCATGAAAATGCGAGGTTGAGGTCGCAGACGTTGGTGCCGGTGGGGCCGGTACGCAGCAGGTCATCGAGCGCGTCGAAGAGCGCGTACGCGTTGTTGGCTTTGAGATGAGCGTCCAGGTCGAGCCCGGCTTCGAGGGCGCGAACGACGGTCGCACCGTCGGCGACCGCTCCCGCGGCGTCGGTCGGGCCGTCCTCACCGTCGGTGGCCAGGCTCAAGAGCAGAGCATG
>CAYSPB010000289.1:0-2208 GCA_964432695.1 uncultured Nannocystaceae bacterium | reverse complement strand
CTGCGGCGCGGCTGCGAGGGCGAACTCCTGGTTGCGTCCCCCGAGCCCTTCGCCACGCACGGTCACCACCGTCTCTCCCCCGGCGATCGTGCAGCGGACGGCATCCGTCGGAGGGGCGTCCATGCGCGCGCGGGCCCAGCGTGCGCCCTGCACCCGAGCCTCACCGCGCAGCGGCGGCTCGACCTCGACCTCGAGTCCCTCCGCGTGGGCTGCCGCGGCCGCGGCCTGCACGGCGGTGTCGTTGTCGCCCAGCACGTGCGCGTCGACGCGCGGATCATCCAGCGGCCCGGAGCCCACGTCGTGCACAGTGCCACCGATCACGTCGCACAAGACCGCGGCCGCAATCGAAGCGTGCGGCGTGATGGCGCGCGCGAGCCCGCCACCCTTGAGCCGGTCGGTTTCGCGGCGTTGGGCGTTGAGGGACTCGATCGGCGTACCTTCGCGAATCGCAGCTTCGGTGAGGGCCACGATGCTTTGCAGGTCGTGTCCCGAGGCCGGCGCAACCATCAGTGACGATGCACCACCGCTGAGCAGCCCGACGACGACGTCTCCGCCGTCGACGGCCGCCGCCTGAGCCAGCATCGCTTCGCCCGCGGCCTGGGACGTTTCGTCCGGAATCGGGTGCTCGCCGCAGCAAACCGTCAGAGGCCCGAGCGTGCGCATCTCGGCGTGTTTGCAGATCAACAGGCCGCCAGCGACGCGGTCGCCGAGCGCCGCAAGCACGCCCCGCGCCAGTCCTTCGCTGGCCTTGCCGGCGCCGAGCAGCCACACGCGGCCCGAAGTGGGAACGTGGGCAGCGGCCCAGGCTTCCGCCAGCGTCTCGGGTCGTACGGCGAGCAGCGCCGCATCGAGGATGCGGCTGGCCAGAGGACCGTAGGGGTGCCGCGAGAGGGTGTGTGTCGAGGAGATCATGGGTCTGGAGGCGTGAACCCCTTGCCCAGCCACAGGCCGAGTCCAACGGCGGCCAGGCCCACGGCGACGTGCAGCACGACCTGCGTAGCGAACACGGCATAGCGGCCGTCGCGGGCGTGTTCGAACGTGAGCAGGCCGAACGCGCTGTAGGTCGTGAAGCCGCCCAGCAGGCCGCCGAGCAGAATGGGTCGCAGCGACCCCTCGGGCAGCGCAGCCGCACCCAGTCCGATCGCGAGGCAGCCGAGCATGTTCACCAACCAGGTCCCCGCGTGTGGCAAGGTCGAGGAGAGTCGTCCGTCGAGTAGTGGCACCAGCGCGACCCGCAAGGACGCACCGGTGCCGCCGGCGAGAAACACCCAGAGGATGTCTTTGGGAGCCAGGTCAGCCCCCGTAGAATCCGTCGATGATCTCGGCGTACTTCGTGTTCACGATCTTGCGCTTGACCTTCATCGTGGGCGTGAGCTCGCCGCCTTCGATCGAGAGGTCGGCAGGCAGCACGGCGATCTTCTTGATCGTCTGCACGCGCGCGAGCGACTTGTTGATCTCTTCGACCTGAGCGAAGAGCCAGTCCTTGACCTTGTCGTCCGCGGCGAGGTTCGCCATGTCCGAGGCTCCGCTGCCCGACTCGGATTTGACTGCCTCGAGCTTGGTCTCGTCGAGCGTGAGCAGAGCCGAGAGGTGCTTCTTTCGGTCCCCCACTACCACGGCCTGGGAGACCGCCGGGATCGCCTTGAGCTGCCCTTCGATGACCTGCGGCGCGATGTTCTCGCCCCCCGCGGTGATGAGCAGGTCCTTCTTGCGGTCGGTGATCTGCAGGAAGCCGTTCTCGTCGATGACACCGATGTCCCCCGAGTGCAGCCAACCATCCTCGTCGATCGCTTCGGCGGTGGCGTCTGGGTTCTTGAAGTAGCCCTTGAACACGTGACGGCCGCGCATGAGGACCTCGCCGTCCTCGGCGATCTTCAGCTCGGTGCCGGGCATCTTGGGGCCGACTTTGCCCGTGGCGTACTTGCCGGGCACCGAAACCGTGGCGGGGCCGGTGCACTCGGACATGCCGTAGACCTCCATGATCGGGACCCCGAGGCTGAGGAAGAACTCGAGTGTGTCCCGGCTGATCGGGGCCGCCGAGGTGATCTGGATGCGGGACCGGTCGAGTCCCAGCTGCTCGCGGACCTTGCTGAAGACCAGCTTGTCGGCGATGCCGTAGAACAGGGGCCGCGGTTCGCCCTTTTGGTCGGCAAAGCCCCCCGCGAGGCCCTGCCCGCGCGCCCACGCGCCAATCTTCTTCTTGAGGCC
>CAYSPB010000288.1:0-10204 GCA_964432695.1 uncultured Nannocystaceae bacterium | reverse complement strand
CTCGATCTGGCTCTTCGGGAAGGAGGTCTTCAAGGCGCTGGCTCCGGATCGTCGTCCTGCATCGTCGTGGCCGCGGGTGGCGGCTCGGCTGTCGTGCTATCGGCAGGGCCGTCGAACGACACGAGCCCGATCGCCATCGGCGTGGGCAAGTCGAGAGCGCGGGCGAGTCCGAATGCGATGAGTGGCATCCAGCCGAACTGCGATGCGAGCCCGATGAGCACGCCCTTGGGCTTGGCGAGAATCGCCTTGAACTGCGCACTGCTGAGCGTCGTTCCGATACCCGTCATCAGCACGAGCAGCAGAATCGCGAGCAGTGCTTTTTCGAACCCACCGAGCATGGCGAGCTCAGTCTAGCGGCTTCTCTAGGTATCGAACGGCCTTGCCCGGCGCCAAGATCCGATCGGATACGGCACGCCATCCCACAGCGGCGTGAAAGCCCAGCGACTGCGGATTGGGGGGCTGCACATTGACCTCGCAAAGCAGCAACGACGCGCCGTTCGCCCGGGCGTGCCGTTCGAGCCCATCGTAGAGCGCACGCCCGATGCCCAAGCCTCGATGGTGAGACGACACGACGACACGGTCGACGTAGCGGAAGCGGTCGAACCGCTCCGACAACCATCGGTAGTTGGTGCTGCTGTACGGAGCGCCGGGCGCGAACGTCACCAGCAATCCGCCGAGCGAACCGTCGACATCCGCCACCCAAGCTCGGTCGGCCCAGCCGACGAGTTCCTCGAGCGACGCGGCGTCGTGAGGATTGACCGCCGGCACGGCCGCGTTGTTCAGCGCGAGCGCGGCCGACAGATCCGACGCAGCGAAGTCTCGAAGGAGCACCTAGAAGTAGTAGTGCATCGAGGCCCCGCCGAACAGGCCGATGCCGGGGGTGATGTCGAAGCCGAATCCCGGTCCATCCACAGCGCCAAGGCTGGACTCGTCGCGCGCGCCCGGGTTGACGTCGCCTTCCTCCCGAGAACCCGGGGTGATGCGGAAGTCGACGCCGAGTTCCGGCGACAGCGCAAAGTTGTTGCCGAACATGAGCTGGAAGATGAACGGGATTTCGATGTGCAGTTCGGTCGGGTCGTCGAGGTTGTCCTCGATGTCGGCCGCGTTGGCCGAAGTGATGACGCCAAAACGGCCGCCAACGCCGAAGTCGGCACGGAAGGGAAGCTGCCCCGCCTCACGCCCAATCCGGAGGAAGTACAGGGCCTCGATGTTGAAGCCCAACGCGGCGACCGTACGGGTTTCTTCGAGCTCGCAGCCATCCTCGGGGCAGGGGGGGTCGGTGCTCTCGGGGTCATCTTCGCCGTACGAAAACAGCGCCACACCGGCGCTCGCACCCAACGCGAGCTGATCGGTCAGGAAGTAGCGTGCGTTGATGCCGTTGATCCCCGCGATGGTTCGGATTGCACCGACGCCAAATCTTCCGTCGAAGCCGTCGATTCCTCCGCCCCCGTCCCCGGTAGACCCCGAACTGGACACCGCACGCGACTCGGCCACTTCGTCATCGGCACTCATCCCCAGCGATGCCGTCGGCGTGGGCGCCATCGCATCCGCGTCGCCTTCGGCGTCGAACCCGGCGCCCGCATCGGCTTCGGCTTCGACCTCGGCCTCCGAGGTGTCGTCCACGCCCATGTCGGCGTCATCGGTCGTTCCGACTTCCGTCGTCGTGTCGTCGGCGAGTTCAGGCTGTGTGGCCTGTTCGCTTGCAAGAGCTCCACCCGCGATGAACACAGCGATTTCCATCCATGCCATGGCGCGGACGGTAGCCGCGGATCCGGCCGGCCCGAAATTAACGACGACTCGGCGAAGGAAGGACCCCTTCCCTCCACGCACCCGGCTCGAGACCATCGACCGTCCAGTCCCCGACCGCGTGGCGAACGAGCCGTAGCGTAGGGAACCCTACCTTCGCAGTCATGCGCCGGACCTGACGGTTCCGGCCCTCGGTCAACCCGATCTCCAGCCAGCACGTCGGGATCGACTTGCGCTCGCGAATCGGCGGATCACGGCGCCACACAGAGGGTGGCTCGAGGCGCCGCACGGTCGCGGGGCGCGTCATGCCGTCCTTGAGCCTCACACCCCGCCGCAGCGTGCCGATCGCCTCGCCCGTCGGCTCCCCTTCCACTTGAACCCAGTACACCTTGCGCAGCTTCCTGCGGCTCTTTGGGGAGGCGATCGCATGCTGAAGCGCGCCATCGTCGGTCAGCACGAGCAGGCCCTCGGAGTCCTTGTCGAGCCGGCCTGCTGCATATACGCCCGGAACGTCGATGAAGTCCGCCAGCGTGCGGTGTCCCTCCTGCGAGGTGAACTGACTGAGCACGCCGAAGGGCTTGTTGAACAGTACGACTCGCGCCACGCGTCACGCTCCGTCGAACGTCTTGGCCGAGTCGGCCGAAAGCCGATGCAGTTCGGCCACCTCCGCTTCGGTGAGGTCGCGCCACTGCCCAACCGGCACATCGAGCTTCACGTTCATGATGCGCACTCGCTTGAGCTTGGTGACCCGGTACTCGAAGTGCTCGCACATCCTGCGGATCTGACGATTGAGCCCCTGCGTGAGAACGATGCGAAACACGAACTTGCTCAGCCGCTCCACAACGCAGTCACGGGTGATGGTGTCGAGGATGGGTACGCCCGACGACATGCCGTTCACGAACGCGGGCGTGACCGGCCTGTTCACCGTCACGATGTACTCCTTCTCGTGGTTGTTCCGAGCGCGGAGGATTTTATTGACGATGTCGCCGTCATTGGTGAGGAAGATGAGGCCCTCGCTCGGCTTGTCGAGACGGCCGATGGGGAAGATGCGCGAGGGATAGTTGATGTAGTCGATGATGTTGTCGGGCTCGACACGCGTGTCCGTCGTGCACACGATCCCGATCGGCTTGTTGAACGCGAGGTAGACCCGCTTCTCCTCCGACTCGATCACCGCGATGCCGTCGACGCGAACGTCATCATCCGGCCCGACCTTGGTGCCCATCTCCGGCACCGCGCCATTGATGGTCACCCTCCCTTGCTCGATCAGCTTGTCCGCCGCCCGACGGGAGCAGTAGCCCACCTCGGAGAGGTACTTGTTGATCCGCGTCCGAGGAGCGTCGGCCATGGGGCGGACCGTAGCAGGATGCGTTTCGGGACACCCCCTCAAGCATGCGCGGCTTGCGGACGAAGCCCTGCGCATGGTCCGGTGGCACGAAGACGACTACGTCTGGTCTGCAAGCACGACCGGACCCCGGGGCGCCGCAACGATGCGCGTGCAGGCCGACCCGTGGGCGGAGGATCCCATGGGAGGCGTCTACGCGTGGGAGGTGACCGTCGGCACCAGCAGTCGCGCCGGCGTGGCGTACACCCCGAAGCAAGCGCGTGCCCAAGCGGAAGCGGTCGCGCGTCGCATGCTTGCGCCGCAACCCGTCGTGCGATCGAACACCCCCTGGCTGCTCGCGGCGTTGGGCATTGCAGTTGCCACCGCAGCCTGGACCCTGCTCGGCTGAACACAACGGTTCCCCAAACTTCGACGAGGCCGAATCGATGCCGTCTCGGCGTTCGACCGTCTGCACGCTTCTCGTCCGCGGCAGCGTGATTCGGCGGCGGCGTGGCGCGGCAACGCGCATCGGAAGGAGCCCACAACGGAGCCCGGACACGGGGCGTTGGGCCGATACACTGCGGACGTGCATCGCCTCGCTCTCCTTGCACTCGGTTTTTCACTCGCCGCGTGTCGCCCTGGCACTGCGCCCACCGACCTGCCGGCTCCCGAGGCGCCAGCATCCGAGACCCTCTCGCTCGAAGCGCTCGTCGACCGGTTCGACCCTGGACCTCAACCGCGCCTAACGCAGGGGCTGCCGCCGTGGATGTTCGTGATGATCGGCCTGCCGCCCGAAGCGACCGACCCGCCGGAGGTGCTGCGGACTCGCTCGGCGGAGGCTCAAGCCGAGGCTGACGCCCTGACGAAGTCCGGTCTTGCCGGCAACCTCGAACTCGTTCGGGCGATTCGCCTCACCGCCCGCGCCGTCGTGCTCGCCGAGCAGGCTGCCGCGGCTGGAGCCGCCGATTCCGAGACGCTCGCGCGGCTCGAGCGGGTCTACGCCGCGGTCGACGTCCCCCTGCTCGCCGGTGATCGCAACGCGTTTTCGCAGTTCATCACGCTGTTTGCTCAGGCCGCGGCGGCCGAGGGCAAGGGACCCTCCGACGGCGCCCAGCTCCAGCAGCTCGCTGGTGTGGTCCAGCAGGCCGTGCGCGCCGCAGGTCCGCTCCATCGACACACCGTGGCCACGCTGGTGCGCACCGCTCCCGAGCACGCGGACGTGCCGACCGCGTTGCTCACGGTCGCCAAAGCTCGACGCGGCATGGGCGACGACCTCGCCGTGCAGCTTGCAACGGTCGCGGTGGAGCGACTCGGCGCTGAGGCCACGGCGGAACAGCAGCTTGAGGTCGCGCGCATCTGCTACGACGCCCTCGACCTGGCCTGCGGTGACGCGGCGGCCGAAGCGGGCGCATCCGCCAAAGACGCCGCCGACGTGAAGCGTGACGGCAACCTCGCCCGACGCATTGTCGAGCTGGCCAACGCGAACACGTTCGATCCGCAACTCGAACGCGCACAGGCACAGCTCGAGCTTGGGCGCTGGCAAGCGGCAAAGGACGACTTCAAGGCGCTCCGCATCGTCGCCCCCAACGACGCCCGCCCGGTCACGGGCCTGGCCAAGCTCGCCATCGAGACCGAGCTCGACTTCATCGGCGCCAGCAAGACCATCGACGACGCGGGCTCGCTGGAGAACGCCGACGAGGCGTTCTACGAGATCGCGATCGGCACCCGAGCTACGGCCGCCCTGGCAGACCTCATTCCCCGGGCCGTCGCGAGCGATCCCCGCACGATGGGACAGCTGCTGACCCCACTGTTCGAACGCACTCGGCAGGACGCAGCCGCCTACGCAGCGCTGGGCAACGCGGACGGTACCTTCCTCGTCCTCGCGCTCGACGTCGGCCGGACGTTGCTCGACCAGTATGTGTCCGGGACGTCGCCGAGCCTTCGTAGCATCCCCAAGCTCACCGACCGCATCGTGCGTCTTCAGTCCGAGCTTCCCGAACACGGCCACAGCTACCGGCTACGCATGTCGGCCGCGCTGTTCGAGGGCGACCGGGCGACCGCGTTCGCGGCCCTCGATGCGGATCCCCGGGGCCCCGAGGCGGATTCGCTCGCGTTCCGACACGCACGGGCGCTGTGCGACCTGGCAATCACCTGGTCCGACGGTGGCCTCGCCAGCCGATGCTTCGAGGAAGCGACGAAGCTTCCCGCATCCACGATGCAGCAGCAGCTCCTGAGCGACGCCCTCGTCACCGCAGCACAGCTCACCGGCACGACGTCGTGGACGGCCGTCGCCAAGGCCCTCGAGCCCCGACTCGACGATGACATGACGCCCGAGGACGCACGGGTGCTCAACAACATGGGCATGGCGATGTGGCAGCTGGGGAATGGAGAGACCGCCATCAACGCGTGGACGCTGAGCGCCCAGCTCGCGCAGGAGTACGGCGGCGTTCCGCAGCTCAACCTCATCGCAGCCCAGGCCGCCGGCGACACGGTAAAGGCCTCCGCAGCAATGCGCGGCCTCACCGCGGAGGACCGACAGGCGGGCGTCCGCATCACCGCACTCGCGTGGCTGCACGCGTGGGCCAAGGGCAAGAAGGCCAAAGCTGCCGCGAAGGCCACGCTGACGAAGACGATCGAAGCCGAGGCCCAAGCAGGCGCCCGCCCCACGCTCCCCGACCCATACCGTGGGCTGCTCTTGCAGGGCTCACTCCAAGCGTCGTTCTCGTACACCGTTCGGCAGGGGCTGGACATCGAGCTCGACGCCAGCGGGCTTCCGTGGGCCGTGATGGCCCCACCGCGCTAGCGGCCGGCCTCTAACCGCTGCTGCGTCGGTGCAACGTCGCGCTCGGCGAGCCACGCCCTCGCTTCAGCAGCGCTCGTGCCCTCCTCAGCCTCACCAGCCTCGAAGGTCTCGAGCGCCTTTTGAGCAAGCTCCACGGCTCGCGTCCGCGTACTGGGCGTCTCGTCCGACGCCCACAGGATCTGCGCCAGCAAGAAGGCACTCTCCGCTCGGTCCTCGGGCGCTCCTTGGTCGGCCTGCCGGGCGACCCAGGCTTGCTCGGCAAACTCTCGCGCCTCGTCGAATCGCTCGACCGCGAACAACACTCCGGCTAGCGCCACCACGGATTCCGTTCGCGACGGATGTCCCTTCGGCAGCAATGCCTCGAGGATCCCCAGCGCCTCGCGTTGCATCGCTTCGGCCGCGTCGAACTTGCCCTGATCGCCGAGGGTCAGCGCGAGATTGTAGCGCGCGAGCGCCACGTTGAGATGCTCGTGCCCGAACCGTTCGATCCACGCGGCAAGCACCACCCGATATTCGCGCTCAGCGTCCGCGAACCGTTCCTGGGCGGCGAGGGTCAACGCGACGTTGTTTCGCAAGCCGGCGGAATGGGGGTGACTCGTGCCCAGCGACGCCTCGACGCGGGCGAGCGCATCGCGGAACTTGGCCTCCGCCTGAGAAAAGCGTCCCTGCTGGTACAGCAGCCCACCCAAGCCGGTCATCGTCCCGACGATCTCGGGATGCGATGGCTCGAAGACCGCATCGAGGGCGGCGAGCGATTCGTCGTAGAGCGCTTCGGCTTCCGAATAACGGCCTTGCGCCGAAACCTCGGACGCCAGGTTCGTCCGCATCGTCGCGACGTAGGGATGGTCCGTACCGAGGCGGTCCACCTCGAGGCTCAAGATCTCGCGGAAGACAGCTTCGGCTTCCCGGTGCCGGCCCGCGCCCTGCAGCGCTTCTCCGACGCGGCCCAGCCACACGCTCAACGACCTGTCCGGCCCAGGACCCTCGGCACGCAAGTCGGACACGACGTCCTTCGCGCGCTGCAGTGCGTCTTCGAATGCATCCGCGGCGAGCAGCACGGTGACGTGGTAGCCCTCCACCGCCCGAAGCAGCGTCTCGTCGGACGCCGCAGCTCCGACCGCGACCGGCAGGTACCGAAGGCCCTCCGCAGGTCGCTGCTGCTGGTTGCCAACGACGAACATCAACATCCCAGCCGACTTCGCGCTGAGCTCACGCTGACCATGTCGCTGCGCTAACTCAAGCGCCTGACTCAACGAGCGCTCGGCGTTGTCATAGTTCGCAAGGCGGCTGTCCACCAGGCCCGAGACGTACGCGAGTTCGGTTTGAACGGGGCCGTAGTCGACCGACTCGGCCGCGGAGCGAGCCGCAAGAGTGGCTGCCCCAGCGCGCTCGAACCGACCCGCCGAGAGCGAAGCCTTCGCCTTGGCCAGGAGGTCTCGCACTCCGGCCACCGATTCAGCATCCTTCGCGGCGGGCGGCGCGATGGCGCTGGCGAGTGCAGCGACGTCGTCACACCGGGCTAGCGGTGCAAGTCCGGCCACGACCGTGTCCGCACGACGAACGACGTCGACGTCTGCGGTTTCCAGGATCTCGACCGTTGCATCGAACGTCGCCTTGGCCCGCGCCAGGCAGTACATCCGAAGGTCCATGGTCGCCGGCGATTGCTCGGCTCGAATCGCCGTCGCCGCGCATGCCTCGCGATGCGATGTTGCCCACGCCTCCGCGTATGCGTCGAGTCGGCCCTGCACGCGCGCGCCAGCATCCGCTGCGAACCGCGATGCGATCGTTTCGAACGCAGCCACGACCCCCGCGGACCGGTCCGCGTTCCACACCGCTGCGAACTCCTCTTCCGCCCCCGAGCAACGCTGCCGCCGGTCCTCGGCATAGATGTACGCGCCGGCGGCTGCTCCAGCGACGGCAAAACCCGCCATCATCCGCGGGACCCAGCGCATTCGCCCCCCGGTTCGGGGCGGTTCGAGTTCCTCGAGCAGCGCATCCATCGACGGCCACCGCTCACTCGGAGCCGCCGCCAATCCTCGAGACAGCGCTCGGCTCCAGCGCGCCGGCACCTTGATGTTCGTCGGCCAGCGGGGGGGGCCCTCGAGCTTCCGCTCCCGAAGTCGCGTGCTCATCCGGCTTGCGCTTCCGAACGGGTGGCTTCCAGTCAACGCATGCCAGAGCGAGGTGCAGAAAGCGTATTGGTCCGCGCTCGCGTCGATCGGGCCAGGATTGAACTGCTCAGGCGGCATGTACCGGGGCGTACCGACGACCACCCCTCCATCGGTCCACGGGTCTTCGCGCCCTTCGTCGTCGGCCGACATTTCGCGCGAGCTCATCCCCGAGGAGCTGCTGCTCTGCGAGTACTCCGTGGAGATTCTCGCGATGCCGAAGTCGGTCACCTTCGCGACGCCATCGCGGGAGACCACGACGTTCCGCGGCTTGAAGTCTCGATGGAGCAGGGAACGACGGTGCGCTGCAGCCAACCCGCGCCCCGCCTGCCGATACATCTCGACAACGCCCTTCAGGTCCGCCTGACTTGCGGTCTGCCAGACGTCGAGGGTCAGCCCCTGAACGTACTCCATGACGAGGATGACGGTCTCCCCGTGTTGCTCGACGTCGTAGACGGCCACGACGTTGGCATCGGAGAGCTTCGCCATCGCCCGCGCTTCACGAACGAGTTGGACCCTGCCCTCGCCTCCCTTGGTGTTCGGCTTGAGACACTTGAGGGCGACCTCGCGGCGTAGCTTCGGGTCGTAGGCCCGCAACACCACCCCCATGCCGCCCTCGCCGAGCGTCCCCAGCACGACGTAGCGTCCGAGCGTCTCCGCCGTGTTGAACGCGAACTCCGCAGCAGCCGCGTCGTGCGACGACATCACCGGAGCCGTTCTCTCATCAGGGTCGAAGGCAGAGGCCCCCTCCCAATCGCTCGAAGCGTCGTTGATCCCGCTGTCGACCATGAAGGTTCTGGGCATCACGTCCTGCACGCCGCATCTGCGCCGGCCGGCCGATCCCCCGTTACCATAAGCTCTTCTCCGCTCGTTCGGGTCGAAGCTTCGCCTCTTACTCCCCAGTGTCGCGCGGAAACGGAACATCGGCCGGCGCGCGGCCGCCTCCATCCAGAGAGCCCTTTCTGCGTGCATGTCGGTCTCGCTCGACTCCGCGCTCGCGCGTGCGCCCAAGCGCACGACGGCGGTCGAAACCGCTCGCATCCACCGCACGCTCCGAGCCCCGTCAGCGCGGCTGCACTCGCCGCACGTTCCAATTCGCGCCGCACCCGTCCCGACACGAGAAAACGGGCCCCGAAGGAGCCCGTCTTGGAGCGCGAGAGCAAGCCGGGGTTCGCAAGCTCAGAACCGAACGCCAGCAACGAAGCCAGGCCACACACGAACGCGAACGTCCTCCTCTGCGAAGTCTCCGGCCACCCAGCCATAGCCAGGGCGATCGAAGTCGTCGTTCGCGTCGTTGACGAGTGCCGCGATCGTCGGGCCGCCCCACACCGCAAAGCGGTTGGCGATCTTCCACGTGGCCATCAGGCGCAGCTTCGTCATGCCGGCCACGTCCCCATCCCAGCGAAGCGTATCGGTGACGACGTAGGAGGAGAGGTCGAGTTCGATCGACCATGCATCGCTCAGCGGTACACGGCCGCCGAAGCCGAGACCCGCCTCCCACGCTCGACCACGTTCGCCGTCGGGACTGAGCCGTCCCCGCGCGTTGCGGCCCAAGGGCTGCAGGCCCGCCGACGCAAACGCGTACGTGTACTTCGCCGGCAGTCGAATGCCGACATTGATCATTGCAGTGTCCGACGTGAAGACCTCCGGTCGGACGCCCCCTTTCTTCGTGTACGGAATGAGCGCGAAGGATGCGTCGGCCTCTTCTGCAACGTTGACGAGGCCGAACTGCGCTCCGCGGACGGTGCCCGCGACGTTGACCGTGGAGAACTGTGCCCCCTGCACCGTGCCTGCCTTGTTGAACACGTGGGAGGCCTGGATGCCGCGAAAGTGCTCAGCTTTGTTGAAGACGAACGCGGCCTGGATGCCGTTCATCTCACCGCGGTTGATGTTCGCGCCGTAGGCGAGCGCGAGCCCGTCGGCACGCTCTTCGACCACGGTCGCGCCCATGGACATCGTGAGGCCCTCTACGACGGCGGCCTTGTTCCACACGAGGCCGAGCGACACGTTGTTGCGGACCGTCTGGTCCCGGTACTTGCCGTTGATCGAGACCGATGGCCACAGCCCAATGTCGAACGGGATGTCTTTGTAGGCCGACTCGGGGTCGGCCGCGCCCGCGTCGGGGGGAGACTGCGCGGGCGCGGCGATCTCGGCCGGGGGAGCGGG
>CAYSPB010000287.1:709-10207 GCA_964432695.1 uncultured Nannocystaceae bacterium | reverse complement strand
CTGCACACCTTCACGTTCGCGGGCTGCAGCCGTGTGCGCGGCACGCAGCGCCTCGCGCTCCGCCGCACCCACCGGCGGAAGGGCGGGGGCGGTGCCATCACGCACCGAGGCGGTCAGCGGATCTTCGAGCGCCGCGACGGCCGCGGCCAGCGGCGCGAGTCGAGTGAGCGCGTCCCGCTGCGCGGCAGCCTGCACATCGGCCGTCGGCTTGGCGGGGCTCGCAGGGGCGTCCTCCGATGGCGGAGACGTGTCGCTCTCGCACGCCGCGAGACCGAGCGCGCAGGCCAGGGCCCACGCGCCGGGTCGACGAACGCGGCTCGATGCGCGCGATGAACTCACGTGACTCAGTGGGTCAGACCCGGAGCGGGGAAGGGCTGGAGGTACTCCTTCACGCGGCCGGCGAGGTCGGAGGCGAACGCGTCGGAGACTTCGCCTTCGTGCTTCGCGGCTTCACGCACGCCCTCGTCGATGAAGCCGGCGACCGCACCCATGTGCTCGGTCTTCAGACCTCGCGACGTGAGCGCGGCCAGGCCAACGCGGACGCCGGAGGGGTCGAACGGCTTGCGGGTATCGAACGGAATCGAGTTTCCGTTGAGCTCGATGCCGCAGCGGTTGAGCGCCTTGGCGCCGATGCGACCCGAGATGCCGGTGCTGGTGAGGTCGACGAGCAGCAGATGGTTGTCGGGGCCGCCGGTGATCAGCGTGTGACCCCGCTCGAGCAGCGCTTCGCCGAGCGCCTTCGCGTTCGCGACGACCTGGTGGGCGTAGTCCTTGAACTCGGGCTTGAGCGCTTCGCCGAACGCCACGGCCTTGGCTGCCGTGCTGTGGTTGTGGGGTCCGCCCTGCAGGCCGGGGAAGACGGCCTTGTCGATCGCCTTGGCGTGCTCCTGCTTGCAGAGGATCAGTCCGCCTCGAGGGCCGCGCAGCGTCTTGTGCGTGGTGGTGGTGACGGCCGCGGCGTGGGGGACTGGGGAGGGGTGCGCGCCGCCGGCGACGAGGCCCGAGATGTGGGCGATATCGGCGACCAGGTGCGCCCCGACTTCGTTCGCGATCGAGGCAAACGCTTCGAAGTCGAGCTGTCGAGGATACGCGGAGAGACCGCACCAGATCAGCTTGGGCGAGTGCTCCTTGGCGAGCGCCCGAACCTGGTCCATGTCGATACGGTGGTCCGACTCCCGCACGCCGTACTGCACGGCGTTGTAGTAGATGCCTGTCGCGGAGACCTTCCATCCGTGGGTCAGGTGACCGCCGGCGGGCAGCGACATGCCCATGGTTACGTCGCCAGGCTCGACGAGGCCCAGCAGGACCGCGAGGTTGGCTGGCGAGCCGCTGTAGGGCTGTACGTTCGCGTGTTCGGCTCCGAAGAGGGTCTTGGCGCGCTCGATCGCCAGCGTCTCCAGCGGGTCGATGACATCCATGCCCTCGTAGTAGCGACGGCCGGGGTAGCCCTCGGCGTACTTGTTGGTGAGGCTCGCCGCGCTCGCCTGCAGCACGGCCCGGCTCGCGTAGTTCTCCGATGCGATCAACCGCAGGCTGTCGCGCTGTCGGGTGTCCTCGGCCGCGATGAGCTGGGCCACCTCGGAGTCGGCGTCTGAGAGTCGGGGGTCGAAGGTCACGACGGGACGGTAACCAATCCGACGAAGGGGCGCTATCGTGCGGGCCGTGGACGTCTGCCCCCCCGAAGAGACGCTGCGCGACCGCTTCGCCGAGGCTTCGGCGCCGGCGCTGTTGCCGGTGTGGACGGAGGTGCTGTGCGACACCCAGACCCCGGTCGGTGCGTTCGCTCGCGTGCGCGCCGTGGCACCGACGCGCTTCTTGCTCGAGTCGGTCGTTGGCGGTGAGCGGTGGGCTCGCTACAGCTTTCTCGGTGTGGGCCATCGCCTGCACGGCCGCGCCTCCTGGCGAGACGGGGTCGGCCTGAGCTGGTCGTGGACCGCCGCCGAGGGCTTCACGCTTCCACCCGAGTTGCCCGCCGACGGACTCGGCTCGGTGCGTGCGGTGCTGCACGCGTTGCGGGGAGAAGCGCAGCCGGATCTGCCTCGTTTCTGGGGCGGTCTCGTTGGCGTGTGTGGGCACGATTTCATCCGTGCGGTCGAAGCGCTGCCGCCCCCGGAGGGGCGGCCGCCAGCCGCGGTTCCACCGATGGAACTCGTCGCGACCGACACGCTCGTCATTTTCGACAACCTCACCCAGCGGGTGAAGGTGGTCGGCAGCGTGTGTCCGGCCACCGACGGTGGCGTGGCGCAGGGGTACGCGCGCGCCGTTGCCCGCATTGCAGAGATCGTCGAAGCGCTGCAGGGCGAGCGCGCTGCGGCGCCGACCCTCACGCTGCGCGAGCCCACCGGCGAGCATTGGCAACCCGAGCCGGCCGCGCCGTGGTCTCGGGACAAACACCTGGCCGCCGTCGCCACAGCAAAGGAGCACATCGCCGCGGGCGACATCTTCCAGGTCGTGCTGTCGCAGGCGTTCGACACCCCGCGGGATGGCCTCGACCTGCTCGACGTGTACCGGGCGCTGCGGATGACCAACCCCGCACCGTACATGTACGCGATGGAGCTCCCCTCGGCGACGCTCGTGGGAGCCTCTCCCGAGGTGCTCGTGCGGGTCGACCGAGATTCGCGCAAGGTTACCGTGCGACCGATTGCGGGGACGCGACCGCGCGGGCGGACCGATGCCGAAGATGTCGCGCTCGAGAAGGAGTTGCTCGCCGACCCCAAGGAGCGCGCCGAGCATCTGATGCTCATCGACCTCGGCCGCAACGACGTGGGGCGCGTGAGCGTGGGCGGCTCGGTGCAGATGACCGAGCGCTTCGCGATCGAGCGCTACAGCCGGGTGATGCACATCGTCTCCGAGGTCACCGGCACGCTGCGCCCCGAACTCGACGCGATCGATGCGCTCGCGGCGACGTTCCCCGCCGGGACGCTCAGCGGCGCGCCCAAGGTGCGTGCGCTGCAGCTCATCGACGAACTCGAACCGCAGGGCCGCGGATGGTACGGCGGCGCGGTTGGGTACCTGGGCTACGACGGCGGATCGGACTTTGCGATCTGCATCCGCAGCCTCGTGGCCCAAGGAGATACGTTGCGCGTGCAGGCCGGTGGCGGAATCGTCTACGACTCCGACCCCGACGCTGAAGACCAAGAGTGCCGCAACAAAGCCAGCGCGGTGCTCCGCGCGATCGAGATGGCTCGCAAAGCCCGGGAGAACGCCCGATGAAGACGCTGCCCGCCGGAGGCCGCCGCTACACCCCCGCCGACGATGGAACCGGCGCCCGGGTCCTGGTGGTCGACAATTACGACTCGTTCACCTTCAACCTCGTCCAGTACCTGCTCGAACTCGGGGCCGTCGTCGACGTCTATCGCAATGACGCGCTCACGGCAGAGCAGATCGTCGAGGATGCGCCGACCCACGTCCTGCTATCGCCCGGTCCTGGACGCCCTGCGGATTCGGGCGTCTGCGGCGAGGTGTGCCGCCTGCTTTGCAGGGGTCCGCAGATCCCGATGCTGGGCGTGTGTTTGGGGCACCAAACGCTGTGCGAGGTCCACGGCGCGACGGTGTCTCGCGCCACGCGAATCATGCATGGCAAGACGTCCCCGGTGCTGCACGATGGCAGCGGCGTGCTGGCGCGGATCCCCTCGCCATTCACCGCCACCCGCTATCACAGCCTCATCGTCGAAGAGCCGACGCTGCCGCTGGAGATCCTCCCGACCGCGCGTACCGAGGCCGGGGAGCTGATGGCGGTGCGGCACGCGACGCGGCCGGTGTTCGGGGTTCAGTTCCACCCCGAATCGATCCTCTCGCAGGCGGGCCACCAGCTGTTGGGCAACTTTCTCGCCCACAAGGCCGCCGATGCCTGACGCGCATGTTCGTGAGGCGCTCGCGCAGGTCCGCGCCGGCTGCGACCTTACGCGCGAGACGATGACCGCGGTCATGCGCGAGATCATGACCGGGGACGCGCACCCGGGGCAGCTCGGTGCGCTGCTCATGGGACTCGCGATCAAGGGCGAAACGACCGAGGAAATCGTCGGCGCCGCCACAGCGATGCGCGAAGCGATGACGCCGGTCCCCACCCGTGCTGGCCCGCTGCTCGACACCTGCGGTACCGGCGGCAGCGGCGTGCCGCGGCGCAACGTGTCGACCGCGGTTTCGATCGTGCTGGCGGCGTGCGGCGTGAAGGTGGCCAAGCACGGCAACCGGGCGGCGAGCAGCCGCAGCGGCAGCGCCGACGTGCTCGAGTCGCTCGGCGTGAACATCACCGCGGGTCCGGCGACGGTCGGTCGCTGCATCGATGAGGTCGGCGTCGGCTTCTTGTTCGCCGCTGCACTGCATCCGGCGATGAAGCACGCCATGCCGGTTCGTCGCGCGCTCGGGTTGCGCACGTTGTTCAACGTATTGGGGCCGCTGACCAATCCGGCGGGCGCGACCCGGCAGCTGCTCGGCGTCTACGACCCGGCGCGTTGCGTACCCCTGGCCGGGGCGCTGTCGGCCTTGGGCAGCGAGCGGGTGCTGGTGGTGCACGGCTTTCTCGACGGCGTGTCCGCCGACCCGGCTGCACCGTGGGGCATCGACGACCTCAGCCCCGAAGGAGAGTCCTTGGTGGCGCACGCCCGGGGCGGCACCGTGGAAACCTGGGTGCTGACGCCCGAGCAGGCGGGGCTGGAGCGGTTCGGACTGGACGAGATCGCAGGAGGGGATCCCGCCGAGAACGCGGCCGCGATGCGGGCGGTGCTCGAGGGGGCGCCGGGTCGGTATCGCGAGGCGGTCCTTTATAGCGGGGCGGCCGCGCTGCTCGCAGCGGGCGAGTCGGCCCCCGAAGCCCTCCCGAGCCTGGCCCAGCGGGTGGCCCTGGCGATCGACGACGGGTCGGCCCTTGCGGTACTCGACGCGCTCGCCGCGGCCACGCAGGCAGCGTAGGCTACGGCTGCCATGACGCAGACGCATCTCGATCGGATCCTCGCCGCAAAGCGAGCCGACCTCGCGTCCGCGCGCCGCGACTCCGTCCTCGGCGCGCGACAGCTCGAGGAGGCCCTCGCCGGCCTGCCGCCCGTGCGTGACTTCGAAGCCGCTCTTCGGCACGGACCGGCCCCGCGGATCATCGCGGAGTTCAAGCGTGCCTCGCCATCGGCCGGTGCGATTCGTGAAGGGGCCGACGCCGCCCAGATCGCGATGGCCTATGAGCACGCGGGCGCGGCCGCGATGAGCGTGTTGACCGACCGCCACTTCGACGGGCGGATCGAAGACCTCCGGGCCGTGCGCGCCGCGACCAACCTACCGCTCCTGCGCAAGGACTTCATTCTCGAGCGCAGCCAGATCCTCGAGGCGCGACAGGCGGGAGCCGACGCCGTGCTGCTGATCGTCGCTGCCCTCGAAGCGCCCACGCTCAAGCAGCTCATCGACTTTGCCCATGACGTGGGCCTGCACGTGCTCTGCGAAGCACACGACGGCCACGAGGTCGATCGCGCCATGAGTGCCGGCGCTCGGATCATTGGCGTGAACAACCGGGACCTCAAATCGTTCGAGGTCGACTTCAACATCGCGATCGCCCAGCGGGCACGGGTGCCGCGGTCGTTCACGTTCGTCGCCGAGAGCGGCGTCGAGGCCCCCGAGCATCTGCGGCAGCTTCGCGATGCGGGCGTCGATGCGGCGCTGGTCGGCTCGCTACTGATGGGCGCCGAGGACCCCGGCGCGGCGCTCTCGTCCATCCTCGACGCGGTCGGCTGATGGCCGGGCTCAAGGTCTGCGGCATCACGCGTCCGGACGACCTGCGGACCTGCGACGAACTGGGCGTCGATGCGGTGGGCATCAACCTGTGGACCGGCAGCAAGCGGGGACTGACGGTGCCGCAGGCTCAGTCGCTGCTCGCAGGCTCTCGAGGCGGCCAGCGGGTGGGAGTCTTCGTCGACTTCACGCCTGCGCAGGTGGCCGAGGCTGTCGCAACGCTGCACCTCGATGCGATTCAGCCGCATGGTGATGCGCCGCCGCAAGGGTTTGCAGCGTTGGGCCTGCCGTGGATCTGGGTCGTGCGGGGCACGCCCGACCTCGCGACGCTGAGGGTGCCGATGCCGGCACCAGCTTGGGTGCTGCTCGATGCCGCGGTGCCCGGCTACGGCGGCGCGGGAAAAACCACGGACTGGACTTGGGCATGCAAAGCGGTGGAGGCTTTGGCGCCGCTACCGGTGTGGCTCGCGGGTGGGATCACACCGGCCAACGCGATGACCGCCCTGCTGCAGGTGCGACCTGCAGGGCTCGACGTCGCGAGTGGTGCGGAGTGTTCCGGAGCCACGCGAGGCGAGAAGGATCCGGTGCGCATCGAGGCGCTGCTGCAGGCGACGCGCGCGCCAGGGGCTGGCCCGAGCACGGGATGACGCAGGCGACGAAGGTCGAGCCAGAACCGCACCCGGCTGATACAACGGCCGCATGACGAACCTGTCCGCAGGCAACCTCCAGTTCGGTGAGTTTGGCGGGCGTTACGTCTCCGAGACGTTGATGCCTGCCGTCGAAGCGCTTGCGCACGAGTGGCCCAAGGCGTGGTCGGATCCGACGTTTGTCGAGGAGTATCGGTCCATCCTCCGCGACTACGCGGGGCGCCCCTCGGCGATGAGCGAAGCCAAGCGGCTCGGGGAGGTCCTCGGCATGAAGGACGGCGGCCGCCTGCTCCTCAAGCGCGAAGACCTCAACCACACCGGGTCGCACAAGATCAACAACTGCGTCGGTCAGGTGCTACTCGCTCGTCGCTTGGGCAAGACCCGCATCATTGCCGAGACGGGCGCGGGCCAGCATGGCGTCGCCACGGCGACGGTGTGTGCCTACTTCGGCCTGCCGTGCACGGTCTACATGGGAGCCGTCGACGTCGAACGACAAGCGCTCAACGTGTTCCGCATGCGCCTGCTCGGTGCCGAGGTCGTGCCGGTCGAGAGCGGCAGCCACACGCTCAAGGACGCCATCAACGAGGCGCTTCGCGACTGGGTTGCGAACGTCGACACCACGCACTACGTCATCGGCTCGGTGATGGGGCCCGACCCGTACCCGTCGATGGTGCGCGACTTCCATCGCGTAATCGGTGACGAAACCAAGGAACAGGTCCGTGCGATCACCGGTGGGCTCCCGGACGCGATCGTGGCCTGCGTCGGCGGAGGTTCGAACGCGATGGGAATCTTCGCGCCCTTCATCGACGACGCCTCGGTCAAGCTGTTCGGCGTCGAGGCGGCTGGCGAAGGCCTCGAGGGCAAACACGCCGCGACCATGGCCGCGGGCAAGCTCGGTGTCTATCACGGCATGCGGTCCTTGGTGCTTCAAGACGGTCACGGCCAGCTGCAGGAGGCGCACTCGATCTCTGCCGGCCTGGACTACCCAGGGGTGGGGCCTCAGCACGCGCACTTGATGGTTAGCGGCCGTGCGACGTACCTCAGCGTCACCGATGCGCAGTGCCTCGACGCGCTCTCTCAGCTCGCGCGCACCGAGGGGATCATCGCGGCCCTGGAGACCGCGCACGCGTTTGCCGGGCTGCCCGAGGTCTTGAACCATGTCGGTCACGATGCGACCGTCGTGATCAACGTGTCCGGACGCGGCGACAAAGACATGCACACGGTGATGGAGCGGATGAACGCAGAGGCGGAGCCGAGCCCCGACGAAGGAGCGCCGTCGTGAGTCGGATTGGTGACGCCTTCGCCAACGCCAACGCCGAGGGCCGCGCGGCTCTGGTCGGATACCTCACCGCCTTCGATCCCGATCGCGAGGGGTCGCTCGAGCGGATCATGACGGCGATCGACGCGGGGCTCGACGTGCTCGCACTCGGCGTGCCGTTTTCGGATCCCACGGCCGATGGCCCCGACGTGCAGACCGCGATGGTCCGCGCGCTCGAGGCAGGCGCCACCTTGCCGGGCGTGCTCGATCTGGCGCGCGCCGTCCGGGAGCGCAGCGACATCCCCATCGTGCTGTTCAGCTACGCCAACCCTTTGATGCAGATGGGAAGCCGGATCGGGGCGGCGGCAGCCAACGCTGGCATCGACGGCCTACTCGTCGTCGACTGCCCGCCCCAGCACGCCGCCGAGCTTCGCCAGCCGGTCGCGGCGCGCGGTCTGGACTGGATCGGCTTGGTCGCACCCACGACCACCCCGGAGCGCATGGAGGCGGTCGCCGAGGTGACGTCGGGCTTTGTGTATGCGGTGACGCTGCGCGGGGTGACCGGGGCGGCGCTCGATGCCGACTCCGACGAGCTGCAGGCCCAGCTCGAGGCCGTGCGAGCGCGCTTCGACGTACCCGTTGCAGCGGGCTTTGGGGTGCGCAGCGCGAAGCAGGCCCGGACGCTCGCGGCCAAGGCGGACGGCGTCGTCGTGGGTTCCGCGCTGATCCGGGCGGGTGAGGAGAGCGTGCAGGCGCTCGGTGAACTGATCCGCGATCTCCGTCAGGGTACCGAGGCACGCGGATGATCCGGCGTGTCGGCGACCTACTTGCGCAGCTTGCCCGACAGCGCCAGCCGAGCCGTGGCCATCGCCTTGCGCAGCCCCTCGTCTTCGACCCCGTGCAGCGCGTCGACTGTGGCGGTGGCGGGCTCGTCGGGCAGGTCGTTGAGGACGACGGGCGGGGGCGGGGGTGGCTCGGGCAGCAGCTCTGGAATGTCGCCGACGCGAAAGCGCATCGACTCGACCGGCACGTCGGGGACGACCTCGGCCAGTCGCTTGAGCAGCTCGGGGTGCATGTAGACCAGCTCGTGTTGCCATTGGGTATCGCGAACCCAGACCGTGAGCGCGGTGCCGCGAAGGTAGCCGGGCCACGCGACGCGGCTGAGTCGCTCACCGGCGAGCTGAGGCCACGCGATCTGCAGCCGCGTCAGCCGAAGGCGGTCCGGCGGCACGATGAGCCGAATCGCATGCGCGGCCAGCTCGCCCGCCGTGCGACGCTCGCCGTGGTTCATGCGTCGACGCGCCATGCCCGTTCAGTGTGCCACGTCCTGTCGGCCCTCGCCCTCGTGGTCGCCACCGGCTGTGCGCCGCGGAGCGGTTGGACCCGCGAGGACCGGGTCTGCGCAGCCGCGGATCCACCGCGGGTCTGCTTCGAGGCAGCCCCCGATGCTCCGGCCACGCTGACGGTGGGAGACGCCACGCTCGTGCCCGAAGAGTGCGCGATGCTGGACGAGGGGCGCGGTGGGTTGCTTGCGGTCACCGTGGAGGACGGACGCACGGAGGAGCCGCTGCGCGCTCGCGTGAGCGTGCGCCGGGGGGATGCCACGACGGTGCGCTTGGTCGAGGACGAGCACTTCGAGCTCGAGGTCACCGCGCGCGGCTGCGACGGGTAGCATGCGCCCGTCATGATCACGCTCGACAACGTGGCGCTCAGCCACGGCGCTCAGATCCTGTACACGGGCGCGACGATGAACCTGTTCGCCGGCGAGAAGGTCGGTCTGGTGGGTCCCAACGGCGCCGGCAAGTCGACGATTTTTCGGATGATCGTGGGACAAGAGCAGCCCGACGAGGGACGCGTCGTCGTGGAGCGTGGGCTCAC
>CAYSPB010000287.1:0-681 GCA_964432695.1 uncultured Nannocystaceae bacterium | reverse complement strand
ACTTCGACCAGGACGTCGGGGAGATGTCGGGACGGAGCGTACTGGCGGAGGTGATGGCCGGGGCCGGAGAAGTCTCCGAGCTGGCGGAGGAAGTCAGGGCGCTCGAGGCTGCCATGGCCGACCCCGACAAGGCCGACGAGATGGAAGCCATCATCGAGCGCTATGGCGAGGTGCAGTCGCGGTTTGCCGCGCTGGGTGGGTTCGAGCTCGAGCCGCGAGCACAAGAAGTGCTCGCGCGCCTGGGATTCGTGCCCGCAGTGGTCGACGATGACGTGGGGAAGCTGTCGGGCGGCTGGAAGATGCGCGTTGCGCTGGCCCGCATCCTGCTCATGCAGCCGGACGTGCTGCTGCTCGACGAGCCCACCAACCACCTCGACATCGAGTCGATCCTCTGGCTCGAGCAGTGGCTGAAGGCCTACCGCGGTGCGATCATGATGACGTCCCACGACAAGGCGTTGCTCAACCGCCTCGTGTCCAAGATTGTGGAGATCGAGGGGGGCGACCTCGTCACGCACGGGGGCAACTACGACTTCTACGAGCATCAGCGGGCCATGATGGCCGCCCAGCACGAGGCCCAATATGCGAGGCAGCAGGCCATGCTGGCCAAGGAGCGCGAGTTCATCGCCCGGTTCAAGGCGCGCGCCAGCCATGCTGCCCAGGTGCAGTCGCGGGTGAAGAAGG
>CAYSPB010000286.1:0-10364 GCA_964432695.1 uncultured Nannocystaceae bacterium | reverse complement strand
CGACATAATGGTTTTGACATCGGCAAAGTCGACGTTGATGAAGCCCTGGATGGTGATGAGGTCCGAGACGCCCTGCGTCGCGTGCTGGAGGACCTCGTCGGCGAGCTTGAAGCTGTCCAGCAGGCTCGTCGACGTGCTGGTCACGTCGAGCAGGCGATCGTTGGGGATGGTGATGAGGGTGTCGACAGCCTTCTCGAGGGTCTCGATGCCGTTGTCCGCGATGCGACCGCGACGTCGGCCCTCGAAGCGGAACGGCTTGGTGACGACGCCGACGCACAGTGCTCCACACTCTCGAGCCACCTGCGCGACGATCGGGGCTGCGCCGGTTCCGGTGCCGCCGCCCATGCCGGCGGTGACGAAGACCATGTCCGCGCCCTCGAGCGCCTGGGTCAGCTCGTGCACGCTCTCGAGCGCCGCCTCGCGGCCGCGGTCGGGGTTGGCTCCGGCACCGAGACCACGGGTGACCGCACCACCGAGCTGAATGCGCGTAGGCGCGAGGTTCTTCTCGAGCGCCTGCACATCCGTGTTCGCAGCCAAGAACTCCACACCCTCGACGTGGTGCGCGATCATGGTGTTGACCGCGTTGCCGCCAGCACCGCCGACACCGATCACCTTGATGCGTGCGTGGTCCGGATATGCGTCCTCGAGTTCGAAATGCGCCATGTCAGTCGTCCGTCGGTCGGGTGTAGATCAGGGTCCAGCGCAGGGTGCGAGGGCCACTGACGTCCTCAATACAGGCAGCGGATCTGTCGCCGCAAAAAAGCGACTGATTTCCGAATCTTGCATGTAAGCCGGAGAGCCACATGAACCCATGATCAGGTCACACCTCGATGCCGATCGCCCGCGCCATCGCCACGCGAGCCACTTCGGGCAGCGAACGCGCGAGCCAGTGCTCGAGCGCGCGTACGCCTTGCCCCCACAACATCGGCAACCCATCCTGCACCGCCAGACCGCGAGCCGCCGCACGGTCGAGCAGGCCGCCGGCAGGTCGCGGGTAGACGAGGTCGACCACGGCCGCACCCTCCGGCAACCGCTCGAGCGGGACCTCGACCGGGAATGCCGTCGCGCCGCCGTGCATGCCGACGGTGGTGCCGTTTATCAGAAGGTTTGCGGTGGGCACCAACGATGCGAGCGCATCGTAGCCGTGGGGCTGTACGCCCTGCCATGAGGGCAACGACGCCGGACGTCGGCTCACCCACGCGACCGAGCACCCCTGTTCCCGCAGGCCGTGGGCGACCGCTCGCGATGCACCCCCACCTCCCAGCAGGACCGCGCGGGCCGGGACGTGGCCAACGAGGGTCCGCACGCCCTCGACGAACCCCTCGCCGTCGGTGTTCCGACCGAGCAGGCCCTCGGACGTAACGCACACCGTGTTCACGGCTCCGATCGCTTCGGCTTCGGGCGCAAGCGCATCCATCAAGGGAACCGCATCGGTCTTGAGCGGCACCGTGAGATTCACGCCGCCAAAGCCCAAGGCCACCACGCCTCGGAGCGCGTCCGCAAGCTGGTCCCGCCGGACGTCGAACGGCAGGTACCGATGTGGCAGGCCCAAGGCCTCGAACGCGGCGCCATGCATGCGGGGCGAACGCGAGTGCCCAATGGGGTGCCCTAAAACGCCATAGCAACGCGGCAGGCTCATCCATCCTCCTCGATGCGTTCGACGGTGGCATGCAACCGTCCGGCGGCGAGTCGCACCGCGATGGCGTCGCCGCGGCCAACCCCAGCGGCCGTCGTCAGCGCCTTGCCGCGGGCGTCGGTGACGACCGCATAGCCGCGCGACAGCACCGACAAAGGCGACAGCGCGTGCAGTGATGCGGCGGCTTTGGCCAATCGCAGGCGGCCCCGCTCCCCGATCGCTCGACCCGCGCGGGCCAGCCGGTGCGAGGCGGCATCCAACCGACTCTGGTCGGCCGTGCTCAGCGCGGCGCCGGTGGCCTGCAGAGTTGCGCTCGCGGCCTCCAGGCGAGCACGCGCGGGCACGCTGAGCCCCTCCCCGGCTCGCACGAGGCGCGCCTGCAGCGACGCGAGACGCTGCGCATCGGTGGCGAGCTTTGCCCGCGGGTGCACGGCGGACAGGCGTCGCTCCAGCCCCCGCAACCGAACCCGAGCCGGCGTGACGAGGCGACGGCCGTGCGCCCCGAGCCGATTGCGGTCCGCCTCCAAGCGTGCCCGTGCGTCTAGGGCCGCCCGCTCGGTCGCTCGGACCAATCGGCGCCTCCAGCCATCGAGCGCCCGTTCGAACTCGGCCCGGTCGGGCACGACCAACTCCGCGGCGTGCGACGGCGTCGCAGCCCGCACGTCGGCGACCATGTCGCTCACCGAAACGTCGACTTCATGTCCGACCGCGCTCACGACGGGTACGGGGCAGTCGACGATCGCCCGAGCCAGCCGCTCGTCGTTGAAGGCCCACAAGTCTTCGACGGAGCCTCCGCCGCGACCCACGATGATGACGTCGATCTCGTCGAGCTTGGCCAGCCGCTTGAGGCCACGCACGATCGTTCGGGGCGCGTCGGGGCCCTGCACGACCGCGGGCGCCAGCACGATGCGTGAGGGACAGCGCCGCCGCGCCACCTTCAAGATGTCGTGAATCGCGGCGCCGTGTGCCGAGGTGACCACGCCGATCCGCCGCGGCCACCGCGGCAGCGGACGCTTGCGCTCGGAATCGAACAAGCCCTCGGCGTCGAGCGTCCGCTTGAGCGCCTCGAGCTGCTGCATCAGCGTACCCATGCCCGCGGGTTCGGCCCGCTCCGCATACATCTGAAAGCGTCCAGACTTGACGAAGATCCCCAGGCCCCCAACCACCCGCACCATCTGGCCGTCCCGCATTTCGAACTCGAGGCGCTCCACGTTCGAGCGCCACATCGTGACCGGCAGGTTCGCGAAGTCGTCCTTGAGCGTGAAGTAGGCGTGTCCGGACGCGACGATGCGCAGGTTCGAGACCTCCCCCTCGACGTGCAGCTTCGGAAAGCGAAGCTCCAACAGCCGGTTCGCCCCTTTGACCAGCTGGCTGACCGTGAGAATCGGCGGCTTCTGCGAGCCGCCGCCGCGCTGCGGGCCACCGCCGCCTTGCCGACGGAACGTGAGCTGGGACTGCGCCATCGGCCGATGGTAGCGCCCTCGCCGAAAATTTGGTCTGCGAGGCGCGGCGTCGTTCTACTGCGACGCGTGAAGGTCCGTGCACTGGCAGCGTTCCTGGCGCTGGGCGCCGCAGGGTGTGGAGGTTTCTTCGAGGAGCTTCAGTCCGCCGACTCGGTCGGGGGAGACTCCGAAGGGACCGACGGCGACACCGAGACCGTCATGGGGGACTGCGACTTCCCCGTCGACGACCGCTGCGGTGACCAAGACACGATCGAGCAGTGCGACCCCTCCTCGCTGACGTACGAGATCTTCGACTGTACTGCTCTGTGCGGCGAGCTCACCAACCTCAGCTGCATCACGACCGGCACCAATCAGCACGGCTGCTACTGCGTCGAACCGGGTCTGAACAAGCAGCTTTCGTGCACCGAGCTCGAAGCGTGCGTGGCAAGCTGCGCCGCCGATGCCTCGGGCGCATGCGAGGACCAATGCTATGCGCGCACGACCGTCAGTACCGTCCGCCTCTACGGGTCGCTGATCTACTGCGCCAACGACGAATGCCACGACACCTGCGTGAACGCGCCGGAGGCTTGCGGGACCTGCATCGCAAACACGATCGCCATGGGTAACGGCATGTGTGGCCTGCCCCGGTCGGTCTGCGACAACGACGTCAACGACGACCCCAACGCCCCCTACGGCTGAGCCGATGGAGCTCTTCGACGCGCTCGGACGCCGCCTCGAGGAGGCCTGGACCTTCGCGGACCGCGACGAGGAGCGGTTTCCCGACCTCGCCGCGGCGGAGCTCGACGGATTCGCAGCGCAGTTCGACGCCGAGGCGTTCTACGACGCCCAGCTCGACCCCGCCGCACCCGGCCGCGCTCACTTGGCCCCCCTCGGCGCGTTTGGACAGCCGGGCTTCACTGCGTTTCATGGTCAGGGGTTTGTCGTCGAGGTCTACGTGTGGACCAACGCCCTGGCCGCGATTCACAATCATCCCTTTTGTGGTGCGTTCACCATCCTGCAGGGCTACAGCGTGCACGCGCGCTACCAGACGTCCGCACCGAAGCGAGCCGGCGCGCGCGGCCAGCTGCTCGACGTGCGACTGAGCGGGCTCGACCGGGTCGAGACCGGCGAGGTCCACCGCTTCTCGCTGCGCCGCCACCCCTTGATCCACGCGTTGATCCACATCCCGGTACCGACCCTTTCGATGGTCGTGCGCACGACCCGGACCGAGGGGTACTACCGCTACCTGCCCCCCTCGCTCGCGCTGCCGATGGAGTCTCTGCCCGAGCCCGCCGCCCGCCGCGTCGCACTGCTCGAGACGTTGCTGCAGGCGGACGTTCCCTCGGGCCTCGATCGCGCCTGCCGCATGCTGCGCGGCGCCGACTTCGAAGCTGCCGTCCACCTACTCTGCGCAGTCTGGCCCCGCGCGGATCCGACTACGCGCGCAGTCCTGTGGGGCGCGGCCGCGGAACTGCACGGAGATCGCCGCGAGGCGATCGAAGCCTCGCTGCATCGAGCCCAGCGACTCGAGGAAGCGAGCGCGGTCCGGCACACGCTGCAGGATCCGCAGCACCGTCTGTGCGCGACCGCCCTCGCCTACGCCGAGTCCCGCTCCCACGTGGACGCGCTGCTCGCGACCGCAGGGGAGCCCAATGCGCTGCTCGCCGCCTTCATCGAACACGCAGGCTTGTTCGCGGCCGACGAAGCGGCCTCCGCCCTCATCGCGCACCGGCTGGTGGCGGGCGACGACGACGCGGCGGTGCTTGCAGCGCTGCAGGCCGCATACGGTGCAGATGAAATCGTCTCGCAACGAGACGCAATTCTGGCCTACGCCAACACCTCGATCTTCAGCGTGCTCCGCCGCTGAGTCGTGCACCAAGATGCCCCGCGATATCGCGGCGTTCGAGCCCGGCGCGCTGCTATTCTCGCCTCGTGGTTGGGGAACCCAAACGAACGCTCGTCCGCGCTGCCCTGCTGACCGTGGCGGCATGCAGCCTGCTCGCGACCGAGGCTCATGCGGAGATCCCGTACGTCGACGGCATCACGCCCGGCGCACTTCGGGGCATCGCGCTGCAAGAAGACTCTCCATGGCCTGCGAGCTACTGGGAGTATCTGCCCAGCAACTTCGAGGAGGTTCCTGAGGGTCATCTCTATCCGATGCTCATGACCCTTGGGGGCATTGGCACGATGGACAACGTCTCGGTGTGCCCCGGCTTTGCCGACACCTGCACCGTCCCCGAATGCGAAGCCGCGGGCGTGGACGGCATCTGCCGCGTCTATCGACGAGGGCCGGCGGTCGAGATCCGTCAGGGCGTCTGGGACGACGAGGCCCGCCCGTTCATCGTCATCCAGCCTCAAAACCGAGAACCGACGAACTCGGCCAACGACTACGACCGCGACGAGCTCGACACGCTGGTGCAGTTCGTCATCGACAACTACCCGGTCGACCCGCGCCGGCTGTACATCCTCGGCAACAGCCAAGGCGGACGTGCAGTGCTCCAATACCTCGCCGTCTACAACCGCCGCATGGCAGCCAGCACGATCGGACCCGGGGGGGACATCGCCGAGGACGACGTCGGCTGCCTGATTCAGGACACCGCGTATTGGGCGTTTCACGGCGAAAACGATCTCGATGCGAACCTCGGCGCCGGCGTGTTCGACCCCTGTTACATCGCGCGCACCGTGCACGCCGCCAACGAGCCCGAAGCCTATGCGGCCTTCGACAGCTGCACCGACCGCCTCGAGATCCCGTATCCGCAGTCGCGCGTCACGATGTTCGAGAACACCGGCCACAACGCGTGGACGCCCGCATTCGAAAGTGTCGCGACCGGCTTCTCGCGACCCGCGTGGACGATGGACGCGGGCGACTGCGGGTTCGAGACCAACTGGGTGCAGTACGACCCGATGGAGTACGCCGATGGCGTCTACGAATGGATGCTCACGTTCGACCGCCCGGACACCGATGCAGGTGACGACTTCAGCGTCTCCGGAGACCTCGCCGCGTTCGACCTCGTGGCGACCACGATCGACGACGACGCGGTGACCGTGACCTGGACGCAGGTCGACGGACCGCCCGCCACGCTCACCGTCATCGACGACACGTCGGTCAGTGTGTCGGACTTCTCGTATGACGCGACCTACACGTTCCGGGCATTCGCCGTCGATTCGGACAACCAGTGGGACGAAGACGACGTCGTGGTGACGATCGACCCCGAGATCATCGATGTCGGCTCGTCCTCGGGCGGCAGCACCTCGAGCGGGGTCGACGGCACCGAGAGCTCGGGCAGCTCGAGCACCGGTGGTGAGAGCTCCAGCACCGGGCGGGGTTCGACCACCGGCAGCAGCCCGGACCCGTCCACGACCACGTCCAACACAACCGGCGAGAGTTCCACCTCGAGCGGCATCGGCTCGGCCTCGGGCACCGGAAGCGGCTCCGCCGGGTCGACGGGCTCGGCCTCGGGCAACGAGGAGAGCCGCGGCGGCGACGGAGGCGGCGACAGCAGGGGCGATACCGACGGTGCGGGGGCTGCCGGAAACGACGGAGGCTGTCGCATCGACGGTGGCTCGCCGCATTCGCTGGGCCTGCTGCTCCTGCTCGGTGCGTTCCGCCGCCGACAACGCTGAGACGGCCTGCGACCTCTGCCGCACCACGCCGCCCGCGGCAGCGCGCAGCTTCGGCCTCCCTCTCTGCGAGGCCTCGAAACAGCCGAGATCCCCTGCAGCGGCGGCTCAGCTTCGACACGTCGCGCGCGCGAGCTGATCCACGCCCCGACTGGTAGGGTCCGCGCGTGCCCGAGTCCGTTTCGATCCCCGATCCCGTTGCCGGCCCGCACGCGACCGGTACGGTGCGCGTCGACCATCGTGAAGGCCCGGGCACACCGCTGGTCCTGCTCGGTGGCATGACCCAAACGCTTGCGAGCTGGTCAGGTCAGCTGCGGCCGATGAGCGCCAAGCGAAGCGTGCTCGCGTACGAAGCCCGAGGGCAAGGCGGCACTGCGCTCAGCGTGCAGGACTGCAGCTTCGAACGACACGTCGCAGACTTCGAGGCGCTACTCGATGCCAAAGGTCTGGGCGTCGTCGACCTCGCGGGCTTTTCGTTCGGTGGCCGCGTGAGCCTGGCGATCGCCGCGACCCTGCCGCACCGCGTGCGCCGGCTCGTGGTCAGCGGCGTCGCGCTCGACCGCGGGGTGCTGGGGCAGCTCATCGTTTCGGGCTGGATTGCCACCCTGCGCACCGGAGATCTCGAGGCACTCGCCCGCGTCAGCCTGCCGGACATCCTCGGTCCCGCGTACCTGCACAAGCACGCGCACCTGGTCGAGGGGATGGTGAAGGCCGCCCGGACGCGCAACAACTACGAAGGCGTCAAGGCGCTGTTCGAGCACACGATGAACCTGCCCGCAGACGCGCCATGGCACCCCCGAGCCCTCGTACCGCGGCTGCAGTGCCCGGTTCTGGTCGTGGGCGGCAGCCTCGACCGACTTGCACCGCCGGCCGAGGTTCGCGCGCTGGCCGAGCTGTGCGGCGCGAAGGCGCTGGAGATCGAGGGCGCCGGTCACACGGTCGCAATCGAGGCTCCCCAGGTGTGGCGCGACGCCGTCGAAGCATTCCTGGACCGGCCGTGACCGCGCGGCGAGGCTTCGGGTAGGCTCGCCCCGTGGCGGGCAGCTCGTTCGGCAAGCGCTTCGTGGTGACCACCTTCGGCGAGTCCCATGGGGGCGCCGTGGGCGTCGTCGTCGACGGGTGCCCCGCGGGCCACCCATTCCCACACGAGGCCATCGCGGCTCAGCTGGGACGGCGCCGGCCCGGGCAGAGCAAGCTGACCTCGAGCCGCGCCGAGCCAGATGCGGCCGAGGTTCTCTCGGGCGTGGACCCCACCACCGGCAAGACACTCGGTACGCCGATCGCAATGGCCGTCCGCAACAAGGACACCAAGAGCCATCACTACCAAGAGCTCGCGCAGCTCTACCGCCCCTCGCACGCGGACTACACCTACGACGCGAAGTTCGGCCTGCGCTTCATCGCCGGCGGCGGACGCTCTTCGGCCCGTGAAACCGTAGGCCGAGTCGCAGCGGGTGCCCTCGCTGAGGACATCCTGCGCGCAGTCGCGGGTGTGGACATCGTCGCGTGGGTCGAATCGGTCGCGGACGTCAGCGCCGGTCCGCTCGACCGCGAAGAGGTCACGCGCGCCGACGTCGACCAAGCCGACGTGCGCTGCCCCGACCTGCAGGCGGCCGCCGCGATGACCGAGCGCATCGAAGCGGCCCGCAAAGACGGAGACACGGTCGGTGGCGTGCTGCGCTGCGTCGCCCGCAACGTACCGATTGGGCTCGGCGAGCCGATCTTCGACAAGCTCACGGCTGACCTCGCACACGCCATGATGAGCCTGCCGGCCACACGCGGCTTCGAGATCGGTGAGGGTTTCGCCTCCACGCGGATGCGCGGGACAGACCACAACGACCCCTTCGAGCCCGACCCGGACAACCGATCCGGCGGCGACGGGATTCGAACCCGGACCAACCACTCAGGCGGCATTCAAGGCGGGATTTCCAACGGGGAAACCATCGCGTTCGCCGTGGCGTTCAAACCCGTAGCCACCGTGTTCGTGCCGCAAGACACCGTCGACCGTGAAGGCAAGCCCGCGGTCTACAAAGCGCGCGGCCGCCACGACCCCTGCGTGCTGCCGCGCGCGGTACCGATGGTCGAGGCGATGACGGCCCTCACCCTGTGCGACCACGTGCTGCGGCACGCGAGTTCGCGCATCGAGGACCTGCAGCGATGACGCTCGAGGTCGTCGACGGTGGCGGCGCCTCCAAAGGGGGGGACCGCATTCTCGCTCCTGGCGCGCCGCCCTCGCCGGGCCCCTGCCCCAACGACCTCGCGGTGCATCTGGAGCACGGCGAGGTGATGGTCTGGTGGGGTGAGAAGCGGGGCATCGAGTTCGCGCTGGCCGCTATCACGCTCGCGGCGGCAGGCGTTGCGTTGCTGATGGTCACCGGGTTCGCGCCATCGTTCTGGTCGCAACCCCTGGCTCAGCTCTGGAAGCCCGTGGCCGCACTGCTCTCCCCCACGCTTGCGGTACTCGTGCGCGAATGGATGAGCCGCCGAGCGCTCATCGTCACGGGCAACGCCATCACCGAGGTCGGCCGCGACGGCCGGGCCCACCGGCTCGCGTTGAGCAGCATCGCCTCGGTGAAGCGAGACTGGCTTCGCGGGGGCCTCCGGGTCGAAGGCCCCAACACGGTCGTGCAGGTGCCCACCTCGCTGATGGAAGACGCAGGCAAGGCCGTCCGCTCCCGCCTACGCGGTAGGGTGAACGCGCCCGACCGCGAACGCGATCCGCTACGCTGGCTCTCGTGAGCACCGACCGCACGCACCTGTCCTCCGCCCGCCGGGTGGTGGTCAAGCTCGGGACCGGCGTCGTGACCCACGGCGGTGACGGCGTGGCACTGGGGCGGCTGCACACCATCGTCGAAGACCTCGCCTCGCTGCGCAGCCGCGGCGTCGAGGTGCTCTTGGTCAGCAGCGGGTCGGTGTCGATGGGTGCGCGCGCCCTGGGGCTGCAGGAGCGGCCGCGCTCGCTCGGCGTCCGTCAGGCGTGTGCCGCCGTGGGCCAGGGCCAGCTGCTCGCGCTGTACGGCCAGGCCTTCGGCCAGCTCGACTGCACCGTGGCGCAGGTCCTGCTCACCCAGGACGACCTCGGCGAGCGCGACCGCGCGCTTTGCCTACGGACGACGCTGTTGCGCCTGCTCGAGCTGGGTACGGTGCCCATCCTCAACGAGAACGACAGCGTCTCCGTCCGCGAGCTGATCGAGCACCGCCAAGAGTCCCTCGAAGGGTTCGGCGACAACGATGGACTGTCCGCCCTGCTCGCCGTCGCCGTGGACGCGGACGCTCTCGTCCTGCTCACCGACGTCGACGGCCTGTACACCGCGAACCCTTCCGTCGACCCCGCGGCGTCGCGCATTCCCAGCCTCGACGGGGTCGACGATGTCGCACTCGCACGCGCCCGCGGCTCCTCCTCGACGGGCACCGGGGGCATGGCCAGCAAGCTGCACGCCGCCGCAGCCGCAAGCGAGGCCGGCATTCCCACGCTCATCCTCGGTGGCAAGGCCGAGCACGCCGTGTCCCGTGCGCTCGCAGGCGAAGACCTCGGCACGGTCGTCTGGCCGCGTGAGCGCAAGGCCGCTCGCAAGCGGCACATTGCCGTTCGCGCAACTCACCGCGGCGCGCTCGTGGTCAACGCGGGCGCCCTCGAGGCGCTCCGCGACAAGAAGGCCTCTCTGCTG
>CAYSPB010000285.1:0-10376 GCA_964432695.1 uncultured Nannocystaceae bacterium | reverse complement strand
GGCCGAGCTGACGCTCGCCGACGAGGTCGCCGAACTCGTGGAAGAGGCCGTCGCCGACACGGGCGCGAGTCCGGTCGTGGTGCTCGCTGAGGAGATCACGGCGCATGTCCCGTTTTCCGACGTCCCCGCGTTTGCCCAGCCCGTCCGTCCCCGCATTCGCACGCGGTCGAGTGCCCCGCGCCCTCGCACGGCCCCCAAACCTCGTCCGCAGACGTCGCCGTGGCAGCCGCCCGAGCGCCCAGAGGGCTGGGACTGCCCCGCCTGCGGCCGCGGCTGAACGCTATGCTCGCACCGTGTACGTCGGCCTGTCGCTGATGCTGGAGGACTGCTTTCGTGAAGCGGTCCTTCCGTCGTTCGAAGCCGGACACGTCGACATGCTCGAGTACAGCTTCGAGCTGGGCTGGGTTACGCCGGTGCCTGCGTGGGCCTCGGCGCTGCTGCAGCACTACGGTGAGGCCGGCCGTCTGTGGGGGCACGGCGTCACCTACTCCCCGGCGAGCACGGGGGAGGGCGCGCGCCAGGACGCTTGGCTTGCGCGCGTGGCCGAAGACTGCGCCAGCTTGAAGCTTCAGGGCGTCAGCGAGCACTACGGGTTCATGCGCGCGAGCGGTCTCGACATCGGCGCTCCGCTTCCGCTCCCCCCCGACGATGCCGTTATCGAGGTCACCATCGCCGCGCTCCGACGGCTCGGTGAGGTCACGCAGACGCGCGTGGGTCTGGAGAATCTCGCGCTCGCGCTGAGTCCGATCGACGCACGGACGCAGGCAGAGCATCTGCGGGCGATCCTCGATGCTGTCGACGGCGACCTCGTGCTCGACCTGCACAACCTGTGGACGCAGGCGGTGAACCTCGCACTGGATCCGGTCGAGCTGCTCGGGTCCTATCCACTGGAACGCGTTGGCATCCTGCATGTTTCGGGCGGGTCGTGGTCGGAGCACGGGTCCGTCCGGTGGCGGCGAGACACGCATGACGCTCGTGTGCCGGCCGAGGTGTTCACGCTGGTCGGCGAGGCGCAAGCTCGATGCCCGAACGCGCACGCGGTCGTGCTCGAGCAGATCGGGCCGACGCTCGCCGACCCAAACGTTGCGGCCGGTTTCGTCGCGGACTTCGACACGCTGCGAGGGCTCGTCGGTTGAGCGTCCTGGCTCACTACCAAGCGCGCTTGGCCGCGCTGCTGCGCGCAGGGTGCTCGCCGGAGGCGATTCGCCAGGCGCTGGCGGAGGACCCGGCGTTGGTCGAGCTGCGTGGGTACATTCTCTCGCTGCAGGACGCGCCGCTCGAGGTTGCTGCCGAGCTGGCTGCACGCTGGGCGCGGTAGCAGCGACGAGCGGCCGAACGGAATGGCTGCGCGGGCCTGCAACCCGAACTGGCACCGCGCGTCTCGTGTTCATCATGACCGCGTCCATCCTCGCTGCGTGCAACTCTGGTGACCTGTCGGCTCTCACCGAAGCCCTCGCTTCGGATGCGCCGCTCGACGAACGGACCACGAGTCCCGCCCGCACGAGCGTATGGACGTACGGCGGCCAGTCCCAGGCCTCGGACGCCCAGCTGACCGGTTTGCACGTCGCGGCGCTCGAAGGCCATGGCGCGGTCGTTGCTGCGCTCGTCGCGGCCGGCGCCGACCTCGAAGCCACGACCAAGGGCGGCCGGACGGCTCTGCTCACCGCGAGCCTGGCGGGCAAGCTCGAGGTCGTCGACGCACTGCTCGCGGGGGGTGCGAACGTCTCGGCGGTCGACACGAACGGCATGTCGGCGCTGCACGGCGCCGCGACCGAGGGACACGCATCGGTCGTGGCGCGCCTGATCGATGGCAAGGTTCCGCTCGACCTTCCCGCGTTCGGAGTCGGAGCCGTCCACCACGCGGGCATCGAGCTGATTCAGCTTCGCGGCACCGTGCACGGCCGCGCCGAGAAAACCACGGATGGCCGGACGGTGCGCATCCGGGAGGGACGGGTCACGCTCGACGCGCAGGAGTGCTCGGTCGAAACGCTGCGCGAGCTCTCTGCCGATGCGGTGCTCGACGATGCCACCCGTCGCTTTTTGGGTGTCATCACCTCGGCGAGGCTGCTCTGCGAAGCCGGCGCGAATCGAGCGCTCGAGAACGGTGGCAACACGGCGCAGCACACGTTTGCCGAGATCGGGGAGCCGCTGCTCATTGCCCACGTCGACGCGTGGACCCACGGCAATGCGAACGGCACCACGCCGTCACACCTGCTCGCGACGTGCCGACGCGTCGACGGGGTGAAGGCGGGGCTTGCCGGGGGTGCCGACCTCTCGGCACGAAACGCGGCCGGCCTCAGCCCGATTCACTTCTTCGCCGACAAGGGCGGACCCGTAGCGGTCCTCGAAGCGCTGATCGAGGCGGGCGCGGATCCCAAGGACCGCATCACCGGCTCGGGCACCTACCCCGAAGGCTGGACGGCGGTCGACATCGCCAAGAAGTGGAACGACGACGACACCGTCTCTGCGCTCCAGCGCCTCGGGGGCCGCTAGAGGATCGCGTTCGGGTCCTCGGGCAGCATCACCGCGCGGACGGCCGACAGTGGAGCCGCGCCGTACGAGAGCAGGGCATCGTGAAATGCCTTGGCGTCGAATGGCGTACCCTCGGCCTCCGCCTTGGCTTCGAGGTCTGCCCGTAGCTTGCGGATGACGAGCTTGCCCGTGGTGTAGGCGAGGTACATCGGGTCGAACGTGCCGCGGACGGCCTGCTGTTCGGCGTTGGCCTCGTCTTGAAACGCCTTCTCGACGAACATCGTGCGGCATTGCTCCACGGTCATGCCCTGCGTGTGCAGGCCGATGGCACACAGCGAGCGAACGTTGCGAAGCAGTGCGTTCTGGAGCTGACCAATGTGCACCGCCGGGTCTTCGCTGACGCCTGCGTCCCACATCATCTCTTCGGTGTAGTGCGCCCAGCCTTCTCCGGTGGTGTAGTTCCACAGCGACTTGAGGATGCGGCTTTGACCGACTTTGAGGTGCAGGCCGTGCAGGAAGTGCCCTGGCCACACCTCGTGAATGGTGATGAACAGCAGGTCGGTCTTGCCCGGCACGTAGTCGCGCTGCTTGGCCTTCGGCCAGGAGGGGTCCGGCGGACTGATGTAATAGAAGCTGGGCAGCGGCTTGGTCTCGAACACGCCGGCACCGCTGAGGAACGCTGCGTTCCAACGCATGAACGGCGGCGTTTCGACCACCTCGGCCACGTCCTCGGTGGGGATCGTGATGATGTCCTTGTCGAGCAGGAACGCCCGCATGTCGCGAGCCTGCGTCGTGGCCTCTTCGAGCACCGCGCTGACCTTCGGCTTGTCTGCGGCGACCTTGGCCACCACCTTTGCCGTGGACTTCTTCGCGTCGATCGATGCCGCTGCGTCGTTCATCGCTGCGAGGTTGCGCTCGAGGTCTGCCTCGAGCACCGCTTCGAGCTGGGCGAGGTCTACATCCACGCCCTGCGTCGTCTGAAGCATGCGTGAGAAGGTGTTGGATCCCAGCGCGAAATCGTCGGTCGCCCGCGACTGCGCTTCTTCGAGGTAGCCCGCGTAGCCCTCGAGCGCGGTCGCCATGCCCTCGAGGGCGGCGTTCATTTCATCGACCAGCGGACCCTTGCGCAGGCCCGACATTGCGGCCGGGACGTCGGTGCGTGCGAACGAGGCCACGCCGCGTGCCTGCAGAAGCGCCGTCGCGATGAACGTCCGAGGCAGGGCGGGCTGCAGGTTGGCCTTGGCCGCGCTGAGGTGTGCGGGCGTGGCCTTGGCGACCGCGATGATCGCCTTGGCCCGGGTCTCGAGCGGGGCGTAGTCGCGGCTGATGTAGGCGGTCAGGTCCAGCGCACCGAGATAGAACATGGGGTTCTTCGTCGGCTCCTGCAGCACCTCGATGCGGAAGCGGACCTCTTCGAGCGCGGTGAGGAGCGCGGCACGCTCGACGCGGTGGATCGGCTCGAGCGTGTTGGGCTCGAACGCTTCGAGTCGCTCGATGGCGGCTGCGGTTGCCTTCACGTCGGCAGCCAGGCCCTCTGCCGTGGCGTCGGTAAGCTGGCCGTCGAACGCGTGAAGGCCCAGCTCGACGCCACGTTCGGGGTGGGCGGCCAGGTACGCGTCGAGAATCTCGTTCGACGCCGCGACGAAGTCCGCGTTGAGGTTGGTGGGCGCTTGCGCGGTGGGCTCGACATCGGGCTGCACGTCTGGAGTGGCCGGCTCGGCGGGCCTGCACGCAAACGACAGAACGGTGGCGAGAAGAGCAAGCCGTCGCATTAGGCGCAAACGCTACGCCTCCTGACGGCGGCCGCCAAGCCTGGTGCTATCGAATCACGACCACGTCGGCGAGCTCGACATGCTGCGCCACGCCGGGCGCGACCAGGTCGACGGCGCTGGCGCTGCGGAGCTCCGAGGACAGTGGGATTTCCACGTAGCGGGCGTTCGTTCCGTGCGGAACGGGGCGTATGCGCGCCGGCATGTCGATGGGTCCGGTCGTCAGTGAGAAGCGGGCGTGCGCGTGGAGTGATGCGTCCTCGACCGTCCCCGGCTGCGTCCACCAGTCGGCGCTGCCGTCTTCGTGGATGAGGCCCGCGAGGACCACGCTCTGCGAAGGGCTCGCGTCGGCGGCGTCGAAGCTGGTGAGCACTTCGATGACGTCCATCGTCTGTTCCCAGCTGTAGTCGCTGACCCATTCGTTGGAGCAGTACGTCATGTAGTCGCGGCCACCCGACGGGCTGCGCAGCTCGAAGTCGTAGATGCCGAAGCCCCACACCCCGATGCGGCCGCCCGCGTGAGGGTAGGCGGCATCGATGCCTGCTTCACCACCGCTGCAGCGGACGTGGCGGCGACCCTGCGTATGCCCGACCTCGTGGACGAACGTTTCCGCTGCCGCCGCGCCGCTGCCGTTCCAGCGACCGGTCGAGATGCGCTCTTGGCCGTTCTCCATCGTGGGAGGTCCGGCGATGGCGATCGCTTGGCCCAGCAGGCCCGGCGGGTAGCCGTCGCATGGGTCCATCAGGCCGTAGTAGTAGACGTTGGGTGCCGGGTTGTCGGCTGCGCGCGTCTGGGCGAGCGCTGCGAGGATCGGGCTGAAGCCGCCGCCGTCACCGATGGTCTCGGTGTAGACCATCGGCTCGCGAACCTCGAACAGAGCCTCTTGCACCGGGTTGTTCTGCTCGAGCTGCTCGCGGAGCGCCTGCACGTCGTCTTCGGTGATGTCAGGCGTCATCGTGCAGCCCTCGAACTCGTGCTGAATCGGCACGAGCACGACCTTGAGCTGCAGCGGCACGTCGTAGAGCTCCAGCGTGCCCGGCCCCGCAAGTGGGGCGATGGGCGGCGGATCGCTGAGTTCGCCGGACGCTTCGCTGCCGGGCATCTCGAACAGTCGAACGCGGTACGTCATGCCCGGCACGACCTGGTCGGGTTCGAGCAGCCACTGGAACGACGACGACCCGGCGCCATCGCTGCTTTCTCCGTCGACGAACTGCACGAAGTCCTGCTCGAGACGCGTGCCGTCGGGGTAGTCGACCGTGAGGCGGCCGAGGATTTCGCGCGGTTCGAAGTTCGCGTGCAGGCTCCAGAAGCCGCGGACCAGCGTGCGGCGGCCCGAGATCACGCGCGTGTTGTAGTCTTCGCCCGGAACTTCGATCCCGCCGACGACCAGCTCGACCTGCGTCGCCTGATTCACCGTCAGTCGCTCGAGGCGAATGTCGCGGGCAAACTCGGGGTCTTCGCCCGGGGCGTCGGCCGTGCTCGACGCATCCGCCTCGTCCGTTGTCGTCCCGTCCGCGCCGTCGTCCGTCGTCGACGTCGTGACACCGCCCGTCGTCGTGGGATCCCCCGACGTGGAAGTCCCTGTTCCTCCATCGCCGCCGGCGCTGGTCGTGTCGTCCCCGCACGCCAAGAGCAGCAAACTAGACAGTGCTACGAGCGCGGAACGCATGGTCCTCAACCTTAACAGAGGCTTTCGCTCCGGATCGCTGTAGGAAACACGACCACCTCGTCAAGGAAAGCCCGCCGGCGGCGGCCGCGACGGCGTGTGAGCGAGCGCCGGTTCGGGCGCTGAGCCCATGACGAATCGACCCGCGACTGGGTATTGTGACCTTCGAGACACGTCTACGCGCGTGTCGGACGGGCGGAAGACGACATGAAGAAGCTTGCAACTTGTTGGATCGCGTCACTGAGCCTCGTGCTCGGTGCTTGCGGCGATGACACCTCCACAGGGCAGGCGGGCGACACCGCGTCGTCCGGAATCACCCCAGACCCTTCCGGGACGACCTCGACCGCCAGCAGCAGCAGCACCAGCCAGAGCAGCGACGACGCGGCCGACGACACCACGCCGACGCCGACCACCACGACCGGCAACGACGATGATGGTGCCGACGAAACGGTAGGTCCGCCGATCGTCTTCGACGTCAACGACCCCACCGGCGGCGCGGGCGGCTGCCAAGGCGCCACCAACAACCTCACGTTGACCGGCACCGTCTGGGCTCCCAACGGCGTCATCCCGGTCTCCGGCGCACTCGTCTATACCTCCGCTGGTGAGCCCGACGGCATCCCGCAAGAGGTCTACTGCGCCGAGTGTGAAGAACTCGACTGCGACGACCGCTTCACCACCACCAACGCCGACGGCTCCTTCGAGCTCAACACCTACGCTGCAGGCGCCAACTACCTCGTCGTCCAAAAGGGCCAGTTCCTCCGCTACACGCCGATCAACTTCCAAGCCGGTGCCGAAGCCCTCGACGACGAACTCACGACCCTCCCCGGCGAAAATGACCCGGAGAACGGCTTGTTCATCCCGCTGATCGCGGTGGGCGACGGATCGTTCGACCGCTTGGAAGACGGCCTGGGCAAGTTCGGTCTCGGCGACACGCTGATCGAGAACTTTGAAGAGAACCTGGTCCCTGGTACCGAGCCCTTCGACCTCTGGGATAACGGGCGGGATCCAGCGAGCGACGGCTTCACCAGTCAAGGGACGTTCGCACAGCTGATCTCCGATCCGGATCGCCTGGCCACCTACCACATGATCTTTGCGCCTTGTAGTTCGGACACCTATGTCGACGACCTGACGCCAGAGAACATCGAGAACATTCGCAACTGGGTCGCTGCGGGTGGTCGCTGGTACGTGTCGGACTGGGCCAACGAATGGCTGGTCCGCGTCTTCCCGGAGTACCAGACGCTTCAGTGCGACGACATCGCTGGCCAGACCGGCTGTGACAACGGCGTCTACAACTCGCTCGGCAGCGTCATGGACGATGGCCTTCTCGAGTGGCTCGAAGCCCTGCCCGAACCGCTGAAGGACATCAACCCGCTCAACGACGAGTCCCACCCGACGCTCTTTGAGCTTCCGCAGGTGCAGACCGTCGACAACTGGTCGGGCATTGCCTCGGTCAACCCCGTGCTCGTCGACGACGGCAAGGGTGGGCAGATCGACGTTGGCCACAAGGTCTGGCTCGAAGGCCCCGGCGGTGGCATCGCGGGGGACCACCCGCTGACGGTCACCGGCCAGTTCGGCTGCGGCAAGCTGCAGTTCACCAGCTACCACATGGCCGAGTTCTTCGACTACGTCGGCCTCAGTCCCCAGGAGCTGGTCCTCATCTACACGATCCTCGAGATCGGTGTGTGCCAAGAAGCCCTCCCGCCTCCGCAGGGCTGAGTCTCGGCCAAGCCCTCGAAAGCCCCGCGTGCCTCGGCCGCGGGGTTTTCTCGTTGACCCCTCCGTCGTAAGACTGGGGCGACGATGGAGAGCGACGAGCCGAACCTCCGGACCGAGGACGACGCAGGAGGCGGACTCGGGACCGGCCGAGAGGGCGAGAGTGTTTTTCACAAGCAGTCTCCGGAAGCGTTGAGACTCGGCTGGGAGTCGTGGGCTGCGGACGGCGCACAAACCCGTGCCGATCGGGTCGTGGCTGAAGAGTCGCTTTGGGAGTACTGGCGACGGGTGGCCGAAGGAGAGATTCGTTTCGACGCAGCGCTCTTCGAGAAAGCCATGCGCTCGGAGACCCACGGGCGCTGAAACGTCGTCCAGGTGTTGTTGGAGGCGAACCTCCTCGAACCCGATGCGATGACGTACGTCTTGAAGCTCGTCGCGACAGAAGGCATCGAGAGCTTCGCGAGAGTCCAGCGTCACATTGCGGCTCGACTTGCGCTGTCCCAACTCGAGGCGGGCGGGACTCAATCGGTGCGACTCCTCAGCTTGCTCAGCCTCGTTGCCAAGGGCGTCTTCTGGGCCGCCGCTCAGGCCATGCCGTTGCTGACGAAGCCCGAGCGTGCGTTCCTCCTCGAGGCGTCGCACCGCTCCAAGTTGTTCTCGCGCCGTCAACTGCACATCCTTCGGTCGCACCCGAATCCCTGACTCGCCCGGCGAAGTTCGTGGGGTTCGCAGGGGGCCATTGCGCTCCCGTTCAAACAGCCTGGGGTAGCCTTCCGAGCTGACCGGGGTGCAGACCTCGGGCTCTCTCTTCGTGTGCGGGGAATCTGGAGCTGGATGCCAACTCCGATCGCGAAAGCTGTGTTCTGCGGCAAAATCTCCGAAGGCGTGGCCGCGGTCATCGCAGCTGGAGAGGAAGACGGTCGTGGGGCCCGGATCGAGCTTTAGACTTCCATCGAGTTCAGAGAACGACTGTCCATAGAGAACGGCGCGAACTTCTACGGAAGGGTCGAATCATGGACGTTGAAACCGGGGCGCCTCATGCTTGAGTTATCCGTCGAGACGATGAAGGTGTTGGGACTGAGGGGCGCAGACGCACTGGTCGTGGATTGCTCGGTTCAGGTTGAACGCTGAGCGTACAGACCGATCGGTGGCTGCTCGAGTGTTCGGCAGCGTTGCGCTCGACGAGCTGGCGGGAGGTCACGGCGGGAGACTTGGATGCGGACCGATTCTGACGCACGTGCTTATGTGGAGAGGTCATCCAGCTCGTCCGGGATTTTCGTCAATGTCATCACGCTCCCGGCGGGCATGCGGAGCACTGTCAGCGTTCGGCCGGCCGTAGGTTGGCGGGCCATGCTGGTGGCATGCGGTTCGTCGGCTTGGTGGGGGTGTGTCTACTTGGGGCATGCACAGGGCTGAATCCGGCGTATTACGCCAGCGCTACACAAGAGGAGGACAGTGCGTCGGGAATGGGCTCGACGTGGGAGCCGGACGCCAGCGGGCCCTCCGAGGGGGCCTCGGCGGAAGAGACGACGGACGGAGCCTCGATGACGTCGGGGATGGATGAGCCCCCGGAAGGTGATGAAGAGAGCACGGGAGAGCCCGAGCTGGACGGATCGACGGGTGTTGAGGGATCGTCATCGTCCGGAGAGCGCGACGTGCCGCCTCCGCTCCCGCCGCATGTCGTCTACGTGAATGGGTCGGGACCTACGATGGCGGCGGGAACCGATGACGCGACCACGGATACGTGGTTTCTTGGAGGTGGCGCGCTGGATCCGTTCCAGACGCCGGAGCTGCTGCCTACCGTCGTGGAGGGGCTCGAGGAGGCATTTGCCGGGCTGAACGTGGCCTTCGTGCTGGAGCGACCCATGGACGGGGACTACACGATGGCGATCGTGACGCCGACGAACCTGATCGGTGGCTTCGCGCTGGGTGTCGGGCAACTCGACTGCGGCAACGAGAACCCGAACTCGGTGGTGGCGGCCTTCTCCGACGGCGCGTACACGGCAGAGTCTGTCGCGACGGTGCTGGCGCGCGAACTCGGCTACGGGTACGGGCTCGATCGTGTGAACAATGACGCGGACTTCATGCGAGCGTCGCCGGGGTTCGGAGGCGAGTTCACGGACGACTGTGTCGAGGTGGAGATGGGGGGCATGTGCACGTTCGAGACGTGCCCCAGCGGGCAGGTGAACACGTTCGCGGAGCTGGAGGCTTTGCTCGGTTCAGGTTGAGCGTCGCGAGTGCACCGCGAACAAGCGATAGAGACCGCACGCCGTGTGAAGAGGCTGATGAAGACTGCGGCGAGCTGATCGACACGCTCGAGCCGGGCCACCCCTCGTTGCCCGACGAGTGCGCCCATGCTGTGAAGCCCTCGCCCGCGAGATGCGGCTTGGTGCGCCGAGTGTCGAACCATGGGTCTGTCGGCCAGGCGGTGGCCGTGGATCGGTTGGCGAGACCGTGGGGCCGTCGGTTCGGTGGGGACACCGCGAGTCCGGCGGCGTGACCGCGAGACCGTTGTTCGACCGCTGCGTTGGTGGTCGTGACCCACGGTTCGTTCACTGCGGATGTTGGCATGTCCGTGGAGTCCGAGGGCCTGACAGCAAACATCCGCGTGCCCCGAAAAATGGCGTTTCCCCTATAGAACCCGGCGCAGGTACGGAGCCGACTGCACCTTACACGAAATTCGGGGCAGCTGGCTTGACAGCCCCTAGCAGCCTGTGGTGAAAGTCGCCGAGAGGCGCGGCAACCACGCGCGGCGT